>CALENB010000144.1 GCA_937910235.1 uncultured Myxococcales bacterium
GTGCCCGGTCTCGGTGGCGGCGAGGCCGAATCCAGTGGCATCGGCGGCATGATTGGCGGCCTGTTCGGTTGAGGTCGCTGTAGCGGATTCAGCCAGCGTCCACCGCCAACATCCGGGCCCGCAGCGCCGCGCCAATCGGTACCGCGCGGCCAGTGCTGTAGTCGACCATCACCACGACGCCGTCCCCCTCAGCCACTACGGTGCCGAGCTGCTGGGACCGCACGCGGTAGGCCATGGTGAACGACGAGCGGCCGAGGCGGGTCGTCCGCGTCTCGGTCGTGACCACGTCTGGATAGGTCACCGGCCGCAAAAATCGACACGACGTGGAGGCGAGAATCGGTCCGACACCGACCTGGCCCGGCACCGTCATCTCGGCCATCACATCGCACGCGTCGAACCACGCGATGCGAGCCCCTTCAAACCAGCGGATGTAGACCGCGTTGTTGACGTGACCGAACGCGTCCATGTCGCTCCAAGCGACCGGCGTCTCGACGTGGGTTGGCCATCGCGACACAGGCGGCGTCGCCGCGCTGGGTCCGGGCCGATTCGGGGTCAGATCGGTCGATTCGGCGTCGCTCACGGGTGCTCCTTTGGACGCGTCGCGAATCCGCAAAATGGCCGCGTCTGGTGGTAGCCTGTTGGCCATCGCGCGGGACCGCAAGCCCGCCCGTCGTGGCTGCGTCGTGCTACCGCGGATCAGGATGTCGCGCCACCGAGGATCATCATGTCGCTCCGCTGCTCGTCTTTTGGAATGGCCGCCCTATTCGTGGGGCTGCTCAGCGCGTGTAGCACCACGAAATCGAGCGCCCCGAGCGACGCCACCGCTATCGCGGACAGCGGCGGCGCCGACGGCCTGCTGACCGACGGCAACGGCGACGCGACGACTGCCGCTGACACATGGACTGTGACGGACGCCGCATCGTCCGACGGCCAGTCCACCGTCTGCGCGGCCGTAGAACCGCCAATTCAGCCGCCCGACCCATCGCGCAAGCGGTTCGCGATGAGCTTGATGCACTACAACATCGAGTACGTCATCGGTGGGCTCGACTACACCGATGCCAGCGGCAAGCGGCACCTGTTCGCCGGCGTCCCGGGCCCAGAGGGGTGGGACAACGACAAGGTCGAGGACTGGATCGTGCGGGAGAGCCTGCTGCCGATCCTCCAGATGTACGAAAAGCACCCGTCTTGGGGCGTCACGATCGAGCTGCAGGCCTACATGATCGAGGTGATGGCGCAGCGCCACATGCCTACGCTGGTCCTGCTACGCAAACTCGCGCAGCGCGGCCAGGTTGAGATGGTCAGCTTTCACTACGCCGCGCAGCTCTTTCTCGCTTTCCCCAAAGAGGATCTCGTGCGCTCCATCGCCCGCACAAAGGCGATTTTTGCGCTGCACTGTGTGCCGTTGTCGAAGGTGGTGTTCAACCAGGAGGGCCAAGCTGGCGAGGGGCGCCAACGCACGCTGGTCGAGCTTGGCTACGAGATCGGCGTACACCCGAAGAACTTGTTTACGTATGTTCGCGGCAACAAGCCGTGGTGGCCGTGGTACAGCAGCGAAGGTGGCACCCTCATCGTTGGACCGGGAGGGGTCGACCCGGCGAGCGGCGTCGAGGTCGCTTGGGATTTCTTCGACGACGGCGAGCTGCGCGCCATCAAGAGTAAACTCGCGCCCTACTTCGCGCCGCTCGTGGGTCATGATCCGGTTCGGGTGGCCGAGTTCGAGAAGAAGCTCGCCGATCGAGAGGCTGCGGGCTGGCACATGAGCACGATCGCAGACTACGTCCGACACCTCGACGCCAAGAAGGTCCCCAAGAAGGTCGCCCCGGCGCTGCTCGACGGCACATGGCAGCCACCATCCACACAATCCATCCATCGCTGGCTTGGCGGACGGTCTGAGGCGTTTCCAGCCGATGAGGAGGACAATCGGGTCCGTAGCGGCAACGCCCAGGCCAGCATGTGGGTGCGCGTCTGTCAGGTCATGGTTGACCAAGCGGAAAAATCCGGCAAAGCGACCGAGCCCCAACGAGCGACGCTAGCTGAGCTGTGGACCCTGCTCTGGCATGCAGAGGTGAGCGACTGCAGTGGCGTGAACCCTTGGCGCGGCGAGGTGCTCTTTGGCATCGACACAAACGCCAAGATCCTCGCCAAAACCGTGCAATTCCGGGCCGAGTTGGCCACGACGTTGGGGCTGACGCCGCATGTTCAGGTCGACCTAATGAGCCGGGTGGCCACTGCCCTGAGCGACCTCGCCGCGCCGGAGCCACCGAAACCGGCCGATGCGCCGTTCGCCCTGACCGTGACGGGGGATAGCCGCGACGTGACGCAGACGTGGCACGAATCCGGACCCAATCGACGACAGCTGACCTTGACATTCAAAGAGGCCAACACGGGGCCACCATGCGTCGGAGCCTGCGACAAGCGGCGCTTGGCGGTTCACTTTCCGCGCTTCGACGACGTCCTGCGCTACTGCCCTGCGCTCATTGAAGATGAGGTGCGAAGCTACCCCATCAGCGACTTCACCTTCACTCAGGGCGAAGCGTGGCTACCCCTGGCCAACGGCCTCATCGGGCTTGGAAAATCGGGCGAAAAGCTGTGGTGGGTCATCAAGTGGAATCGGGCGGGTCATATCGCGGCGCGCATCTCGCCAGCGGATACCAGCGTCTCATTCATCGACGAGGCCATCCAATTGGATGGCACGGCGACGTGGGTCTTCGACGTCATGTACGGGACCGCCGAAGAGGCGCTGATGGTGGCTAACCGCATCAACCTGTGGCCCACGGTGCGCTGGTAGCCCCCCGAGCGCCCGGGCTGCCACCTACGCCTGGGGACGCAGCACACAACCGCCGACGTACTGGCTCGTCCACTTCGCCGTCATCGCTTCTGCGAAGTGTGCGAGGGGGAAGCATGGCCCGGCGTGCGGCCGCAGCGTGCCGGCGTCGGCCCACGCGAGCAGCTGCGCGAGGCGACGCGCGCGCACGGTCGGGTCGCGATGGGTGGTGATCGCCGTCGGGCATCCCAGCACATCGAGGCCCTTCATCAGGATCAGATTCGTCGGCAGTTGATTGGCGTTCGGCGCGCCGCGTTTGCCCTGGCCGCGAGCTACAAACGGAGTCGACGCCCAGCCGACCAGCAAGAACCGCGCGCCAAATCGAACTGACCGCAACGATTCTAGCGAGATCGCGCCGCCGACACCGTCGTACACGACGTCGACGCCGCTGCCCCCGGTGAGGGACCGCACGTCGTCTCGAAACCGCGACACGCTGCCGTCCAGATTCGCCGTGCAGATGACGTGATCCGCGCCCTGCGCCGCGACTTCATCCAGCTTCAGTTGTGACCGTCCGGTCGCGATCACCGTGGCGCCGAGGATCTTGGCGACGTGCACAGCGGCCAGCCCGGTGGCGCCGGTCGCACCGTTGATGAGGACCGTCTCGCCCGCCTGCAGCCGTCCGCGGGCGACGAGACAATGCCACGCCGTCTCGTAGTTGCCGAAGAAGTTGCAGCCTTGATCGTAGGACCAATCCACTGGCAGCTTTCGCAGCGCCGCAGCCGGCGCGACGGCCCAGGTCGCAAACCCGCCGTAGCCGCGGTGGGCACCCAGCGAGCGCGGCCCTGTCAGCAGACCGTCCGCCATGACGCGGTCACCGACGCTGAGCGCGCCCGCGGCTTGCGCGCCTACCCAGACGACGTCACCGCTGTACTCCAGGCCCGGCGTATAGGGTGGTTGCGCCATGTGCTGGTACTGTCCGCTGCTCATCAACAGATCCACCCAACCGACGGCGGCGCTCTGCACGGCGACGAGCACATCGTCCGATGCAAGCTGCGTCGTGTCCGGGCGCGGCTGCGGCTGCAGGGTCACGTGGCGCGCCAGCGCGTCCATGGGCGTCTCGCCAAACTGTGCGACAACGACTCGTCGGCCTGATTTCACGGGCATAATACGCTCCTCGACATCATGGGTTCCGCCTCGCCGCATCATCGCTGACCGCGTGACCATACGCCAACCCTCGTCGGGAGGCTGCGCGCGGCGCGGCTACGGGGTACGCTGACGACGTCACCACCGTCCAGCGCTACACCACAGCGCAGCGCCAGCCCACCAGCGCAGCCAGACCGCCACCCAGCCAAGCAGCACCACGGCCACGCCACGACGCAGCCGTACCCATCACCCGGAGCCAATCATGACGACCGATGTTGCCCCACCCAGCAGCGAATCCGGCTCAGAGGAGCTGTGGGGCCACCCCAAAGGGCTCTATGTGCTGTTCTTCACCGAGCTCTGGGAGCGGTTCTCGTACTACGGCATGCGCGCCATCCTGGTGCTATTTCTGGTCGCGAAAGTGCAGGAAAACAGCCACAGCGGCCTCGGCTGGACCCGTCAGGAAGCGCTGGCGCTCTACGGCTGGTACACGATGCTGGTCTACGTCGCGTCCATTCCCGGTGGTTGGCTGGCGGACCGTGTCCTAGGTCAGAAGCGAGCGGTGATGTACGGCGGGCTGCTGCTGTGCGCCGGCCACGGCATCATGGCGCTGCACGGCATGACGTTCTTCTACACGGCCCTGGCGCTCATCATCCTCGGCGTGGGCCTGCTCAAACCGAACATCAGCACCATGGTCGGCAGCCTCTACCCGGCAGGCGATGCCCGCAGAGACAAGGGCTTCACCATCTTCTACATCGGCATCAACGTCGGAGCGTTAGGTGCCGGGCTCATCGTGGGCACGATCGGCGAGGTGGTCGGGTGGCACGTCGGATTCGGCCTCGCCGGCATCGGCATGTTGGTCGGCCAAGGCGTGTACGCGTGGGGTCAGCGCTACTTGACGGACGTAGGCAACCGACCCGCAAGCGCGTCGTCCGCTGCAGGGCTGTCGCGCCCCTCGGCACCACTCACCGCCGTGGAGCGCGACCGCGTGAAGGTGCTCATCTTATCGTTTGTGATCGTCATCGTCTTCTGGGGCGCATTCGAGCAGGCCGGCGGGCTGATGAATCTCTACACCAAGGACAAGATCAACCGCATGCTGGGCGGCTGGGAGGTCCCGGCGAGCGTCTTCCAGTCCCTCAATCCGGCCTTCATCACCCTGTTCGGCGCGCTGGTCGCCAACTTCTGGTACGGCCGCACCAAGAAGGGCAAACCGGCGTCATCGCTGTTCAAAATGGCGATTGGCACGATGCTGATGGGCACGGGCTTCCTGTTCATGGTCGGCGCCGCAAACGAGGCTGGTCTGAACGGCAAGGCGGGCATGTACTGGCTGGTCGCCGCCTACCTGTTCCACACGATCGGCGAGCTGTGTGCGTCGCCTGTGGCGCTCTCGTTCATCACCAAGCTGGCGCCGGCCAAGTACGCATCGCTGATGATGGGGCTCTACTTCGCGACCACCGGCTTCGGCAACAAGATCGCCGGACTGATCGGAGAGGCGGCCTCCGAGGCCGGTGAACTCGCGATCTTCGGCGGCATCTTCGTCTTCACGTTCCTGTTTGGCGCCGTGATTCTGGCGCTGCTAGGACCGCTCAATCGGCTCACGCACGGCGCGGAGCAAGACCACCCCGCCGACGCCGGCGCCTAAGTCGCGCACGACGATTGGGTCCTGGCGCCTGCCACCCCACAGCCCCATCTCGGATAACGTCTCAGCGCGCAGGAGCCCACGATGACGCAGCCCCAACTCTCGTCATCCAGACGCTTGGCCAGCGCCGTCCTCACCGCTGCTGTCGTCGCCGCGCAGGTGCTTCTGCCGTCCACAGTGACTGCAGCGCCTGCACCTACCGGCAAGACCGCTGCTGGTGCAAAGCCCCCTGTCCCGTGGCTGCTACCCACGATGATGCCGATGATCGGCGCCGAGAAACCATTGGTCACCATCATCGAGGTGTCTGACTTTCAATGCCCCTACTGCGCGCGGGTGCAGCCGACCCTGCGGCGGGTGCTGGCGCACTATCCGAACGAAGTCCGCCTCGTCTGGGCCAACAACCCGCTGTCCTTTCATTCCCGCGCGATGCCCGCGGCGCGCGCGGCCCTGGCAGCCCATCGGCAAGGCCTGTTCTGGGAGATGCACGACGCGCTGTTTGCCAACCCTCGGTCCCTCACAGACGACAACCTTCGCCTCTGGGCCATTGAGATCGGGCTCGATCTAGCCAAGTTTGACAACGACTTGCGAGACCCGCAGCTGGCGGAGCAGATCACGCGCGAGCAGCGCGCAGCCGTCGCGCTTGGCGCGCGAGGTACGCCGGCCTTCTTCATTAACGGCAAGCTGTTGGTCGGTGCGCGCCCATTTTCAGCGTTCCAGCAAGCCATTGACGCCGCGCTCGTGACGGCGAGGCAAGCGCGCGCGACCGGCGCGACCGGGACGACGCTGCTCGACGCCGCGTTCAAGGCCCACGCGCCTAACGCCGGTCCAAAGGTGCTGGCGTACTTCTTTAAGGGCGCCCCGATCGCCGCGGCGGCGCAGCCTCTCAGTGCGCGTTCACTCCCCAGCCAAGCAGCGGACAACACGGTCTGGCGGGTGCCTGTCGACCCGCGAACCGATGCGATTTTGGGCAACAGCAGGTTGGCCAGCGTCACGATCGTAATGTTCTCGGACTTCGAGTGCCCGTTCTGCCGACGCGCGAGCGAGACGATTCGCCAGCTCAGCAAGCGCTACGGCCACAAGGTCCGCATGGTGTTCAAACACTATCCGCTGTCATTTCACCGCAACGCCCTTGGCGCCCACCGCGCCGCCATCGCCGCAGGCAAGCAGCATAAGTTCTGGTTGTTTCACGACAAGCTCTTCGCCGCCACCCGCTCGCTCGATGAAGCACACTTCGCCCAATGGGCGTCGGAGTGCAGGCTTGATCGACGGCGATTCGACCGGGACAGGAGCGCGGCGGCGACGTCGCGTCAAATCACGCGTGATCAAGCGCTGGCTCACGCGTTGGGGATACGCGGCGCGCCCGTCTTCTTCATCAATGGCCGAAAGCTCACAGGGGCGCTGCCGCTGTCGAGATTCCAGGGCGCTGTCGATGCCGCGCTGAAGCGAGCCGCGGGGCGGAAGGGACCGGCCTACTACGCCCAGATCATGGCCAAGGCCACCGCTGGCACCGCGGTGCCAACCAAACATCGTTGACGCAACTTGGCGGCTATTTGCCCCGATCCGCGGGCTGGAAGGCGTCTACCGAGGCGCAGAGGTTGCGAGCGGGCCGCCCTCCGACCATGCGCTACCGTGATAGCCGGTCGCGTTGATGACGTCGAGGATCTGGGAGATCTCCACCACGGTCGGCTGATAATCGACGAGCAGGTCGCCGCTCGTTCGCAGCTGAGCGCCGCAGACGCCGGGCACGTTCGCGACGGCGAGCAGCAAGGGGCCCGCGCAGCTGATGCACGCGATACCGTCCACGCCGACTCGAGCGCGAAAGGTCTGTGCCCGCAGGCCCGTCGCGCCGACCAAGGGCGGGCACGGCCGAATGACGGGGTTGGGTGGAACTTGGTCGGGAGAGGGCTCGCAGCCCAGCAGCGTTCCCGCGGTCAGGGCGAGCACCAACGCTCGCGCCGCCGCCCGCCGATACGCACGACTGAGGACAGACCGACACGCCCAAACACGGAGACGCACAGCAAGTGGAGCCAGATGATTCGGCATGAAGCGCCTCCTTGGTACATGGTGTCGCGCGAGCGGCAGAGAAGTTACGGCCAGCGTCGTGACGCGGTCGTGACACCGTCGTGTCGCGATCGCAGCGCGCCCAGAACGATGCGAAGTGCGCTAGAGTCTCGCGATGCCCAGGGCGCTCAAACCGACATGAACCGATCCACGCCTCGCCACGGAAACACAAGACTCGCCCTGAGCTGGGTGAGGCCTCGCCATGCGCGCTGGGCTGCGATCGTGGCCTGTTTCGCGTGGCTGCTTGGGGTCACGTCTGCGGTGCGCGCTCAGCTCGACGATGATGGCGCGCCAAACGTCAAGATCTGGACTGCTCGGGACGGCCTGCCGCAGAACAGCGTCACGGACGTGCTGCACGGCCGAGACGGCTACCTCTGGATCGCGACCTTTGGCGGGCTGGCTCGCTTTGATGGGTTGGCCTTCAAGACGTACGACGTCCACCGCAATCCTGGCCTACCGAGCAACCGGATCGTTCGCCTGCTCGAGGACCAGGACGGGATCCTGTGGCTAGCGCACGAAGACCACGGGGTCAGTCGCTTGGTGAATGGCCGCTTCGAAGTCGTGGCCAGCATCCCGTCAACCGGCATGTCCGCGATGGTGGCTGGTGCTGACGGTGCGATCATCTGCGGCGGAGAAGGCGGAGTCCTGCGCGTCGACTCCCGAAGCTTGCGACGCCTAGCCACACGCGACGGCGATCTTCAGCGCGCTGTTCAGATACTGCATCGGGGAACGAACGGCGTGACGTGGGCCGCGACGCCATCGACACTCCACCGGCTCGATTCGGGCGAGCGGTCGCCGGCGATCGCGCCGCTGCCAGCCACCGCTGGAGACATCAGCGCCATCCAGCAAGACAGCTACGGGGTCCTGTGGATCGGCACATCGAACGGACTGCTGGTCTACGACGGCAAGGGTTGGACGGTGGCGTCGCGCGGTGAGGACAGCGACGTGGCGGTGACGGCGCTCGCGCTCTTTGAGGGTGAGTTGCACGTGGGCACGCGCACCGGCGGCTACGTGATTCCGCGTCTTGATCCGCTCCGCACGTGGTCCTTCTTCGCGCCGCAAGTCCATCGCGCGGCGGCGCTCCGGAATCTCGGCTCCGTGCGTGTTTTTTCCGCTGATCGCGCCGGCAATCTCTGGGTCGGGACCGACGGACGTGGCTTGGTGCGCGTGCGCAAGCAGCGGGTCGCGCGGCTGACGACCGCCGGCAGCGCACCACTGGGCACCGTCACGGCCGTCACGGGCGACGGCGCGAACGGGCTGTGGTTCGCGCAACAGTGCGGACGACTTTGGCACCTGTCCGGGACGACGCTCACGACGCTAGACGCGGCGGATCAAGCCACCATCGGCTGCGTGAACGCGCTGTACGCGGATGCCTCCTCGCGCCTCTGGATCGGTCACAAACAGCAACTGAGCCAGTGGATCGACGGCAGGATCACGACGACCGAAGAACCTGGAGGCCCAGATGGCGGCAATATCGCGGCGTTGATGCAAGACCGACGCGGCGCGATGTGGGTCGGAACCGATCACGGTGTGTTGCGCATGCACGGCACATCACGACGCTGGTTTCGCATCCAGGACGGCCTCGCGGACGACAGCGTGCACGCGATCGCCGTCGCGACCAACGGCGACGTTTGGATCGGCAGCAAGGGCGGTCTGTCACGAATTCGCGGCGACAGCGTGCACACCCTCACACACGCCGATGGTCTCCCTCACGGCCGCGTGCGGGCCATCCACGAAGCACCAGACGGCGTGATGTGGGTCGGCACGTATGGCGGCGGCCTCGCGCGTGTGGGTTCGCGGAGACTGACCCAAGTCAACACACGCCACGGCCTCGCCGAGAACTTCGTGTCCCGCATTCTGGATGACGGTACGGGGCGATGGTGGATGCTGGGCAATCGCGGCCTCCAAGCCGTGGCATGGCGCGATCTGCAAGCCGTCGCCGACGGCCGGGCTCAGTCCGTGCCGTGCGTCACGCTGCAAGACAGCGACGGGATGACCGAGGGCAACGGCGGCTCCTCCCCTGCGGGGTGGCGCTTGCCATCAGGGACGCTCTACTTTCCGACCATCGATGGACTCGCGCGTCTCGTCCCGTCATCCGACGCAGAGCGAAGCGCGCCGCCAACGACGCACTTGCGTCGCGTGACGCTCACCACCGGCGAGGCCCGAACCTTGGCGTCTGGGAAGGTCACGCTCTCGCCCGAGGATCGCCGAGTGGAGGTCGAGTTCGTCGGCATCAACCTCG
Source organism: uncultured Myxococcales bacterium (assembly GCA_937910235.1). Lineage (GTDB taxonomy): Bacteria > Myxococcota_A > UBA9042 > UBA9042 > UBA9042 > UBA9042. Next base: position 9,847 of record CALENB010000144.1, read on the forward strand.
CTTCGCCGCTGCAAGTTCGGTATCGGCATCGCCTCGCAGGCTACGACGCCACGTGGGTCGAAGGCCGCGCGCGTCGACGCGTGAGCTACACCAACCTCGCGCCCGGGGAGTACCAGTTCGTCGCGCAGGCGCGAAACCAGACCGGCGCGTGGGAGACACCGGGCGCCAAGTTGACCCTCATCGTGCAGCCTGCGTGGTGGCAGACTTGGCTGTTCCGGGGCGGCGCTGCGGCGGGTGTGTTGCTGCTCCCGCTCTTGGTGACCGGGCTGTGGGTCCAACAGCAGCGGCGGACGCGCGCTATTCTGGAGTCTACCGTCGCAGAACGAACGTCGGCGTTGGCCGAGGCGATGACCGAGGCGAAGACGCTCGCCGCGGAGGCGGCCCGCGCCAACCGCGCCAAGAGCGAGTTCCTCGCCTGGATGAGCCATGAGCTACGAACCCCACTCGTCTCGGTGGTCGGCTTTGCTGACCTGCTGCGGCCTGCGGTCGCTGCGGATCCTGTCCAGTTGCGGCAGGTCGACGCCATCGCCTCCAGTGGCGCGCACCTGCTCGAGCTGATCAACGACCTGCTCGATCTGTCGATGATCGAATCACGCGTCATGACCGTCGAATCGCGCGACACCGACCTGCATGCGCTGGTGCGCCGTGTCACGGAGATGTTGCAGCAGCCGGCCGATGCGAAGGGAGTGCGACTTGAGCTGACCATCGACCCTGACGTGCCGCGATGGGTCGACACAGATCCCAGACGCCTACGCCAAGTGTTGCTGAATGTGGTCGGAAACGCCGTAAAATTCACCCGCGAGGGCCAGGTCTCTGTTCGGGTCACGGCGATGACGCAGCCCGAGCGAGTGCGGTTCGAGGTCCACGATACAGGCCCGGGGATCGCCTCAGATGCGCTTGAGTCGGTCTTCGAGCTGTTCCGCCGCGCGAGCTCCGACGTGCCCGGCACAGGGCTGGGGCTGCCTATCAGCCGACAGCTTGTGACGCTGCTAGGCGGCACGATGCAGCTCACCAGCGTGGTGGGACAGGGGACCAGCGTGACGTTCGAGGTGCGAGCGCCCTTGAGCCGCGCGGCGCTACGAACGACGACACCCGAGCAAAACGTCGCGGCCCGAGGGCAACACGGCGGCACGCGGGTCCTCGTGGTCGATGACGTCGCGGTGAACCGCCTGCTGATCACGACCATCCTCACGATTCACGGCTTCGATGTGCGCGAGGCGGCATCAGGCGAGGCCTCTCTCACCATCGCGGCTGCGTGGCGCCCCGCCTTGGTGTGCATGGACCTCCGCATGCCGGGGATGGGCGGGATGGCGGCGGCCGAGCAGCTGCGACGGGACGCGTCCGAGGTCAAGCTCATCGCGCTCACGGCCTCACTCATCGCGCTCGACGACGTAACCGGTCCGGACAGCCCGTTCGACGGCGCGCTCGCCAAGCCGTTCCTGATCGAGCCCTTCTTGGAGATCGTGGCGCGAATCCTCGGCGCGACGGGCGAGCCTCCCGTCGTCGTTGACGCTGCGTCCGACGTGACGCCGATGAGCGCCGACGTGATTGCATCAGGCAACGGCAGCCTGCATGGTTAGGGGATGACGATGCGACACGTGCGACGCGCACGCCCACTTACGGAGCGGCCGAGACGACCCAACCCGATCGGCCGCGGCCGCGCTCGTCGGCTCACCGCGTCGCTGATTGTCTTGGCGCTTGTCGGCCCGGCCCTGCCCTTCAGTCGTTCAGCCGCAGCTGCGCCAGCGACGGCGCCACCAGCGGTCCCCGCACCGGAGCAAACGGCCCGGATTTCAGGCCCCGCAGCCGTCTCTGGCCAAAGCGACGACGCGAAAACCCGTTCAGTAATCGCGGGTCCAGCGCCGTTGTGCCTGGGTCGGTACGCGCCGATGATGACGTCCGTTCGGCGCGATGCCGTCGCACAAGAGGCGCAGGTTCGGTGGACGTTCTGCGTCCGGTCCGCCGCGACGTATCAGTGTCTCTCGTATGGCAGCGATGGCGAGGTGCGACGCAAACGACACGACGTGCGGGCGCATGGCACGGCGTTTGCGTTCCGGCGGGAGGGTGCGCAGACCTTGCTAATGACCAATCAACACGTCGCCGATTGGCCGTTTGTGAGCGGCGACGACGATGTCGAGGGGGTCGGGCCGGGATGCCGACGCGTGTCTGCCAGTGTCCACATCGTCGACAACGAAGAAGACACGTACGCCAAAGACGACATCGCCCTGACACGTGTGCTCAGTGACGCCGAGCTCGACATCGCAATTCTGCGGGCGCCCTTTCGAGTCGCCGCGATTCCGTTTGATATTGGGCACAGCGGAGGGCTTCGGACCGGCGCAGCGGTGCACGTGCGTGGCTACCCGCTCGGCGCCTTCCAGGCGGTGACGCTAGGCAAGATCATC
>CALENB010000145.1 GCA_937910235.1 uncultured Myxococcales bacterium
ACCGTCTCACTCTGCACCGTCTCACTCTGCACCGTCTCACTCTGCACCGTCTCACTCTGCACCCTCTCACGCTGCACTCTCTCACCCTGCACTCTCTCACCCTGCGCCCTCTCGCCGTGCGCCCTCTCACCCTCCAATAACGCCACCCACCTTCGCCTGCGTCAAAGCCGGGTGTTCGCGAAACTGCCTGGTCTACCGTCATGGACGAAACGATGATCGAGGCCCGGTCGCTGCTATTGCGGTCGCTGCTATTACGGTCGCTGCCGGCGGAATCTGGTTCACGCAATCGAGTTGCGGCGTGATCGCCGTACAGCGCGTCCTAGACTGATCGTACTGAGCCAGTAGAACCACGGAGGACCCCATGCGCATCGGTGTACCGAAGGAGATGAAGGGCGACGACCACAGGGTCGCCGTGACGCCGGAGGGTGTCGGACAGCTGGTGCGCGACCGCCACACGGTGTGCGTCCAGCGCGGCGCGGGCCTCGGATCTGGCTTCGAAGACGTTGATTATCAGGCGCGCGGCGCCCAGACCGTGGGCGCGGAGGAGGCGTGGGACGCCGGGTTGGTGGTGAAGGTGATGGCGCCGACCGAGGCGGAGTACGGCTATCTGCGCGACCAGATGCTGTTCACGTTTCTGCACCTGAGCGGCGCCACGCCGACGCTGACCGACGCGCTGCTCGCGGCTGGCACCTGCGCGATTGGGTACGAGACAGTGGAGGATGCGTTTGGGCAACTTCCGCTGCTGGCGCCAATGAGCGCGATCGCAGGCAATATGGCCACGCTCATGGGGGCCTTCCATTTGGCCCAGTTCAACGGCGGTCGCGGCGTGCACGTTGGGCAGGTGCTCGGCAGACGGCACGGCCAAGTGCTGATTATTGGCGACGGTGTTGTCGGTCGGCATGCGGCTCGAACGGCGATCGCGCTTGGTGCCGAGGCGATGCTCGCCGGTCGGCACCCCGAGCGCACCCCGGATTTGCGGCATGAGGTCGGCGAGCCGCTCCTCTACCTCGGTTCCACGGCGACCAACCTCGCGCGTGCGGTGCGCAAGGCGGACATCGTCATTGGCTGTGTCATGGAGCGCGGCGCGCGGGCGCCCTGGGTGGTCACGGAGGAGATGGTCACGCACATGCGGCGAGGGGCGGTGATCCTCGACGTGAGCATCGATCAAGGCGGCTGTGTGGAGACCTCGCGGCCGACGACGCACCAGCAGCCCGTATTCACGCACCACGGCGTGCTGCACTACTGCGTGACGAACATGCCGAGCGCGTACCCGCAGACCGCGACATTGGCCCTGACGGCGGCGACGTTTCCCTACGTCGAGGCGCTGGCCAACCTGGGCCTCGACGCGTTCTCAGTCGACCCTGGGCTGGCGCGCGGACTGCAGACGCGCGGCGGCTACGTGACGAATGAAGCCGTGGCGGACAACCTCGGGCTGCGCAGCGCGTTCCGAGTGGACCCAGCGATCAGCGCTGAGCCTGAGACGAGCCGGATGTGGTTGGGGGGCGGCGCGGTCTAGACCACCCGCTAGCGCCCGGGTCGGGCCGGGGAGGGTCGCGCGGCGCGCGCGGCTGGTGGGCGTGCGCTCGGGCGCACGCTAGCTCGATCAACCTGCTGCTGTTGCGGGCGCCCAGGCCGCGGTGGCGGGGCGCTCACGAGGGGTTTCACCACCTTGGCCAGCTCCGGATCGGTTGATTTTACGCGCTTGAGCGCCTTGGTGGCCGCCTTGGCCAGCACAGCGTCCTCCGCAGCCACGATGCGCTCGAGCGCGGCCCGCGCGTTGGGGTGGCCGCCACGCTGCACGCCGTAGATCGCCGCCGCTCGGTCACCTGACGGCACGGCTGTTGCGCTCAGCACTTCCAGCGCCACGTCGAAGGCCGCGACCCGCACGGGCACACTGTCGACCGCCTTTGGGTAGGTCGCCACCGCATATCGCCAGGTGGCCAGGGCCATGGCGGCGCCCACGATCGGATCGTTGGGCAGCTGCCGCCAGTGTTTGACCAACGCCGGCCACATCTCCACGGCAGCCGCGTCGCCGAGCGCAGCGTAGGCCTCGTCGGTGAGCTCACTCGGGCGATCTGTGGCGATCCGCGCCAACGTGGCCACGGCGTCGTCTGCGGACTCACCGCCGGTCAACCGCCACAGCTGGCGCACAGCATGGGCACGCACGGTCACGTCGTCCTCGCGCGTGTTCGCCACCTGCAGCAGGGCGCGTGCGAGGGCCGGCCGCTTGCCTGCGTACACACCGCTGGCGCGCACCAGCTCGGCTCGCGCGTCCGGCACGGGGTGCATCTTGTCGCCGAGAAAGGTCTCGATCTCAGCGTGCAGCTTCGGCAGCTCAGGTGCCCACCAAGCGCTCAGCAGCTGCCCCATCCGCGCCGCGACGCCACCAGGTTTGCCCTCCAGCCGCACCGCTTTTAGCACCGCCCGCCCCAGCGCCTCGTCCGCCACCAGCTCCGGGGTCGGCTGGCACGCGCTGGTGACGAGAAACGCGGCGCCGTAGCGCGACTTGTGGTGCTCCGCCGTCGTCAGCCCGTGCACCAGCGTACGCCACAACAGCTCGTAGGCCTTCGCCTCTTTGCGACGTGCACGCCAGGCCGCCTTGCAGCGGAGTTCCAACGCGGCGAAGGCCGAGCAGCGGCGCCGATCGACCCGCGAACACGTGGCGAACGCACCAACCGACGCCAGCGCAGCCACGTCATGAGCCGGATCAAGCGCTGCGCCCACATCGGTCTGAGCGGCGCTCGCTGCGCCGCCCGCATCGGTCGGCGCGGCGACATCGGCGCTTGCCGCAGCAGCGACCGCCCCGGCGTCCGCGTTCGGCGCGGTGCCGCCCGCATGGTCCGCCGCTGTCGTCGCCGCCGCTGCCTTCGCCGCCATGACTTGGTCGACCTTGGCCGCCACAGCTTTGTCGAACGCAGCCTTCTTCTCTGCCTCAGCGGCGACCTTGTCAGCCTCATCTTTCTGTTTGATTGCGATCGCTTGTTCGGCCTTCTCCGCGACGGTCGCGGCAGCCTTGTCCACAACCGCTTGCTTGAAGGAGTCAACCTTACCGCAGCCCGCGAGCGCCACGACAAGCGCTGCCATCAGCACCGCGGTCGGGACGGGGACTGGGACGGCGGCGCGGACGCGGAGCGAACCGAGACGCGGACGTGTAGACTTCATGGAGGCTCCTTACGCAACCAGTTGACGATGTTAGCGGCC
>CALENB010000146.1 GCA_937910235.1 uncultured Myxococcales bacterium
GGGCGGCCGTCCAGGCGGCGGTGTTCACGCCGGACGTCGCCATCATCCAAGGGCCGCCCGGCACCGGCAAGACCAAGGTGATCGCCGCCATCGTGCGGCTCCTCGATGAGCTGGAGGAGCGCGGACGGGATTCGCACGCTCGTGTGTTGGTGACGAGCACCCAGCACGACGCGGTCAACAACGCCGCCGGCCGGCTCACCCTGCGCGGGGTGCCGGCGGTCAAGGTGGGACGCGATGAGGACGAGGACTCCCTGCGGCGCTGGCGTGAGGCGTGGCTGACGAAGCTGGCTGATAACTGCCAACGGCTCGGAGGCGCGCCACTCGGTGCGCAGCGGGCGCAAGAGGCGCTCCTGGCTTGCTTGGAGACCGGCTTGCCGCCGCGCGAGCTGCACGACGCTGTCGAGCAGGTCTTGCGCCAAGCGCGCCCGCATGTCGCCAGTTCGTTGATTGCGGCGGTCCGGTCGGCGCTACGGAAGGACGCCACCGCGCTGAAACGCTCGGATTCAGGCCTCCGCGCGCGACTTCGAGCCGCGGTGAGCGGCCTGTCGGGTTCGCCTGTCGCCTTCGCCGACGGTGGCAATCGCCAGGCCGAGCGTGCGCTCGCGGCCGTGGACGCTGCGTCACCGCCGATGCCCCTGCCTAGCGACCAGCGCGCGTTGTTGGAGCGGATGGCCGCACTGGGCGATGGCGTCGTGGCCGCGGAGCCTGATCTCACCGCGCTGGCCGCCCTGCGACAGCGCCTCTTGCGTCAGCTACGGCCAGCGCGGCGGGTCACGCTGGTGGAGCGGCTCAACGGCGACGCTGCGGTGGCCATGGAAGCGGTGATGACCGCGTGGCGAGCCGCTGAGACGCGGCAACCCAGGGCGAAGGTGACGATCTTACAAGCGCTGCACGATGACCTCAGCGCTGATCCCGACGGCGTCAAAGACCTGCTGCTCGGCTACACCACCGCCTTGGCCGCCACCTGCCAGCAGGCGGCGAGTCGTCGCATGAGCCAAGCGCGGGAGCTCGGCGCCGGCGACGACCTCAACAGCACGATTCGGTTCGACAGCGTCATCGTCGACGAGGCGGCGCGGGTCGATCCGCTCGATCTGCAGATCCCGCTCGCCCAGGCCAAACGCCGCATCGTGCTGGTGGGGGACCATCGTCAGCTGCCACACATGCTCGAACCCAAGATCCATGAGGCCTTACTGCGCCCGGTGTCGCTATCCGATGACGATCCCAACCGCGACAGTGAGGAGCCGGACGTGGAGGAATCCAACGCCGACGAACCAGAGGGGGCGTCGCCCGGCTCGGACCCGGCGGGTCTGGACGCATTGGAGCGTCAAGCGCTGCAAGAGAGCCTCTTTCAGCGCCTGATTCGGAACGCGCGCAAGATGGAGCAGCGCGATGGACAGCCGCGGGTCGTGGCGCTTGACCGCCAGTATCGCATGCATCCCCGCCTGGGGGCCCTGGTGAGTCGGCACTTCTATGAGCAGAGCCACGGCCCAGGCGATCCAGGGATCGTGCTGGCATCGGGCTTATCCGCTGATTTTCAGGGATTTCAGCACGGCCTGCCGGGATTTTGCGACGCTTCTGGCGAGCCGCTCCAAGGGGTCTGGATTAGCGTCCCGCACCAGGCAGGCCATGAGTACCGCCCCGATCGGAGTTGGCTACGAGAGGTTGAAGCCGCGCGGGTGGCGCAGACGTTGATCGATGTTCTGGAGGGTTCAAACGAATGCGCTGTCGGGGTCATCAGCTTCTATAGCGCACAGGTGCAGGCGATCTGGCGGGCGCTGCGACGCCGTGGCTACGCCGAGTACGCCGACGAGGTGTGGCAGCTCGCCGGTGAGGTCGCGGAGACACCGACCGGCGGACGACGCCAGGTGCGTATCGGCACGATTGACGCGTTTCAAGGCCTGGAGTTCGACGTGGTGGTGCTCTCGTTCACCCGCAGCAACCGACGTCGCGTGCGCAAGGAGCCCGATTGGCCGCACCGC
>CALENB010000147.1 GCA_937910235.1 uncultured Myxococcales bacterium
CTGCGTCAAAGACGGGTGTTCGCGAGACTGCCTGGTCTACCGTCATGGACGAAATGATGATCGAGGCCTGCTGGGTGCACACATCGAGGTGAATCATGCGCCTGAGACTGCGGGCAAACACCTGGTCGACGACAGTGTGGTCCAGCAAGAAATTGATCAGGCCATCGAGCCCCGTCGATCCCAAGTACTCGTTGATCGTACCGTATTGCGCGTTGTTCGCAGCAAGGCCGTCGCCCGCCCAGCCCATCGCCGTCTCGCCCGCGTCACGTAGTCGGTGCCGGCGCCATCGAACCGTTCCTGCACCTGGGCGGCGGGGTTGAACATGGCGGACGCGTCGACGTGTTTGACGGCGTCGACCCGCAGAGACTACCACCGCGCCACTGCGCCCCAGCGCCGGCCCCGGTCAGCTTGGCTCGGTTGCTGCTGCTGTCGCCGTCCACAAATCGGTCCAGCAACGCCATGAAGGGCAGGGCGCCGCGCCAGTTGAAGGGCGCCGTCTCCATCCCAAACGGAACGGTCCGCTCGGTGTGGAAGGTGTCGCCGGTCTGGGCCTTCAGTGGGGGTGACCGTCGTCCAATCCCAAGAGCCCGCGACGTGAAACTGCGTAGGCGTTTCGCCCGGCGGCGGCGTGAAGCGGAAGGTGGACGTGCACGGTCGCTCGCACTCGTCCCGCTCGGGAAGTTGCCGCCTTGACACGCCACAGACGTCAGCGAAAAGCCCAGTTTTGCGGCCATCGCGCTACCCGTCTGCACCGTGGGCAAGATCAACCACGCCGCCGCGGCCGGAACTCCCGAGCATAGCGAGATGATACTGAGTGACGTCATTCACCGGCAGCTCTCAACGTTGACGCCGCCGCAGGAACCCCCTCTTGAGCGGCCCGCCTCGCAGAGGTGCGCTGGGAGGCCGCTTTCAGCCAGTTCAGCGCAGTTAAGACGCGCTGAACCACGATTTGCGGCCGGCAAGGGTGGCCAAACTTGAGGCACTTTAGGAGCTCAAAAGTTGTTGCGTGGGAGTCAATCTTCGTGGTCGCTGTCGCGGTCGTGGCGCGTGCGCCACAGATCACAAGCGATGTCTATTACGAAGCCAGAAACCGTGTCCGCAAATCGATGACACGTTGCGCAAGCGAGCGCTACGTACCCGGGGCATACGGCTTACGCCCCGTAAAGGTATCCAGCGTCGCGAAAGCGACGCCGCGTCTCGAAGGCCGCGGTGAGGATGGACCCCGCTGTCGGGGAGCCGTGGCGAGGGGCGCAGCCGCCTGATTCACGAGCGAGCTTGAGTTTGTGGCCTGAAAGTGGTGTATGGAGACGTGACTTTACGTCGGTGCGAGACCTCCTGATCGCGCGATAGTCAGGTTTATGATCACTATATGGAAGGAGTTGATGTGCAATCGTCTTCACGCGGTCTGGGCTCATTCATAATGGCGCTCACTGTGGCAACAGTGGTCGCGACCTCTGCGCTCGCGGCGCCTTCGGACGCCGCGAAGGCCGTGAGCGCCCAGGCTGCAAAGGCCTTTAGAAGCGGCGAGTACACCCGAGCTTCCGAGCTGTTCGAGAGCGCCTGGCGGCTGAATAAAGACGACTCGGGGCTGCTGTACAACGCGGCTCGGTGCGCGTAGCTCGGCGGTAAATCTGAACGTGCGGAAGGCCTGTATCGCAACTTCATGAAATTACCCGCGCGAGATGCCACAGCCGAGACTAAGGCCCGTGCTTACCTGCGCGTCCTCGACGTCAAGCGCGCCGAGAGCAACGCTGAACAGGCGCGTAAAGCCGCAGAATCCGGCCAACACCGCAAGGCCGCGCTGCTGTACGCCGCCGGTCGCCGGTAATCAACGCATCATCGCGTCGATGCCCGCGCAGCCACACGTGCGCGGGTTCGCAGACCACTTGCTGCTCGGCGCCACGATCGCCGGGGCCGGCGCGCCGGTCTTCTGCTGGTATTCGGCCGGTGCCTTGGAAGATGAGCTGGACGCCAAGCTCAACGATCGTGACAAACATGGCTTGATTCTGGGTATCACGCACGGCAACGCCGCTGAGATGTCCGATGATATCGTAAGTTATTACACCATGTTGGGCGTATCGCTGGGCGCTGCTGCGATCGCTGGCACGTGGTGGTGGCTGCGCGGCGACACCACCACCTCCGCGCGTGTGACCCTGGTGCCCGTCGGCCCTGGTGCCATGCTGGTCGGGAGGTTCTGATGCGACACCTCCCGCTGCTCCTTGCGTGCTACGCGATCCAACCTGGCTGCGCGCCGGACCTCCCGCCAGCAGCCGAGTTCATCGCCAACGACCCGTGCCTCGGCGAAAACCCGTCAAGTGCGACGACGCCAACCCCTGCACCGACGACGCCTGCGAACCACGCCAAGGGTGTACCCACAAGCCGCGTAACAATCAGGCTTGCGATGACGAAAACCCATGTACGGAAAATGACCGATGCGCTGAAACGAGCTGTGCCGGCCTAGCGAAGGAATGCAACGACAGCAACCCGTGCACTGAAAGCAACGGCTGTGACGGCGCCACTGGCTGCAAGCTCACGTTCAAAACCGGCCAGCCATGCAATGACGGCGACGCCTGCACGACGGGAGATGACTGCGATGCCAAAGGCGTCTGCAGCCCCGGCGATCCGGTCAAATGTGACGATGGCAACCCGTGCACCGACGATAGCTGCGGAAAGACAACCGGCTGCGCGAACGTCGGCGTCAAGGACGGCACCGCGTGCACCGGAGATCCGTGCGCCGCCGTCGCCGCGTGCAAGTCCGGCAACTGCGTAGAGAGAAAGGAGAAGGACTGCGACGATGGCAACCCGTGCACGGCTGATTCCTGCGCGGCGAGCAACCGCGTGGGCAACTGCGAGCACAACGCTGAAGGCGGCGCCTGCGACGACGGCGACCCATGCACGGACAACGACAATTGCGTCGGCAAGGCATGCACCAGCGGTCCGGCCAAGCAATGCGACGACGGCAACTCATGCACTGACAACAAATGCGACCTCGCCGGGAAATGTACGGCGACCAACAACACAGCGGCATGCGACGATGGCAACGCCTGCACAAAGGGCGACACCTGCGGCGATGGAACGTGCAAGCAGGGCGCTCAGAACCCTTGTGACGACGGCAACAACTGCACCGCGGATAATTGCGATGGCGGCAAATGCGACGTCAAAGCGGACCCCAGCATGGCCGCCAAGGCGTGCGCGACCGGCAAGTTCTGCTTGCTCGCGACATGTACGGCGCCGCCCGATCCGGCGATGGTGCTCGTCGCGGCCGCGGGCGGCTTCGAGATGGGCTGCACAAAGGGCGATACCGCCTGCGAATCGAATGAGATTCCGCGGCACAGCGTGAATCTGAGCGCTTTCTGGTTCGATCGGCATGAGGTGACGGCCGGTCGCTTCAAGATGTGCGTGGATGCCGGCGACTGCACTGCGCCATCCACCGCGGGCACGGACTGCGGCGATTCGACGCGGCGCACGTTTGGCGTGGCGGGTAAGGAGCAACACCCGGTCAATTGCGTGACCTGGGCGCAGGCGACGGCGTTCTGCGGCTGGGTGGTCAAAGGGGCAACGCTGCCGACCGAGGCGCAGTTTGAGTACGTCTTGCGCGGCGCGACCACCAGCTACATCTTCCCGTGGGGCAACGCGCTGCCGCCACCTGCCAAATCCGGCAACTTCCCCGACCTGTCCGCCGCGCCGTGGGCAGGTACGGATGTGCTGGCGAGCTACACCGATGGCTTTTCGCACACCGCTCCGGTCGGCAGCTTCCCGGCCAATGCCTACGGTACCTTCGACGTGCACGGCAACGTCTGGGAATGGACACGCGACTGGTTCGGTGCCGGCTATTTCGCCGGTAGCTCGGGGGTGAACGACCCGGCGGGGCCGACCAGCGGCGCTTACAGGGTGGTCAGAGGCGCCGGCTTGAAGTGGGCCCAAAATGGCGACGCGCTGCGTACCAGCTACCGCCTGACCGCGATCGGCGCTGGAGCCGCGAACTGGGACCTTGGCTTTCGTTGCGCTATCAAGGCCAAGTAGACGACCGTAGGTTCACGGTGTCAGCCACGTCCTCTTTCCTTTTTCTGGAGCGTAAAGTTCTACGCAAACAGCTGCTCGTCCCAGTCCTGTGGCGCGGTCGCCCCTGTGATGTGGCGTGAGCCGCGCTTCGGTGGGAGCGCCGTGTGACGCGCCACAACCCCCGGAAGGTCCACGAGCGTCGGAAAATCAGGCCTACAGTCAGCCCACACGCGCGCCCGCACGCTGCGGATCTACTTACAGACGTAGTTCATGCACGTCTTGCTGGTGTATGCGGTCGTCGAAGTCGTGCAGTCGCTTGGCACGACGCAGCACATTCCGGCGCTTGGGCACGCGCTGCCCGTGGCTTTGCACGTCCCGCCGCTGCAGCTCAGGGCGGGGGTGCCTTGGATGTCGCCACAATCCAGTTGGCTGGCGCACGTGGCTGGCTTGCACATCGACGCCAGCGAGACGTAGTCCACCATCGCCTCATGGTAGAAGACGGTCGTGCTGGATTTCGAGCTGTAGAGCGTCCCCTCGACACGAACGCGGAACTGGATCTTTCTCCCAGATGCGGCTGTCAGCGGGTAGTCATTGAAGGTCCAATCGGTCGAGAAGAAGCTTTTCCGCTTGGCTTTGCCCATGAACAACCACGCCCCCCCTTCGAGTTTCATATGGAAGCTCAACGAAATATCGCTGATGAAATTCGAGCCGTTGTTCGTCCAACTCAGTGGTTTTGCGAGGGTGCCATTGGTTCGGAAACGGAGGTCTGAGAGACCGGCGGGCAGCTGGATCCACG
>CALENB010000148.1 GCA_937910235.1 uncultured Myxococcales bacterium
GCGCAACGCCCACGAACGCGAGGAGAAACGTCAGGTAGCCGAGGTATTTGTGAGCGTGCAATAGACCGGTGAGCAAGAGGACTCCTGGGTAGGGCGCCGCCCGGGGACCGATTGGTTCGGCGCGGGAGCGCGCGCAGGATAAGCGCAGGAGACACATTCGGGCAATGAACAGGCGTGTAAAGAAGTGGCGGGTTTTGCGCGGCTAGGACTTGTCGCCGGGCTCGCCGGGGATCTCGCCGTCAAACTGCTCGGCACGCTCGCTGGCGATCTCGCCCAGGACCTCCTTCGAGTGCTCGCCAAGCTCAGGTGGGTGGCGCCACACGCCAGCGCGCGCCGACCGCAACTTCACCGGAACTCCGGGCACCTGCAGCGCACCAAGGCGGGGATGTTGCACGGTGGCGACCATGTCGCGCGCGCGCACCACCTCGTGCTCCAGGATCTCTTCGACCTCCAAAATCTCACCACACGGCACACCAGCGGCGCGAAAGGCCGCGACCCATGCGTCGCGCGGCCGCTGCTTCAGCACCGGTACAATCGCCGCCAGCAAGGCCGCGCGATTGGCGACGCGCGCCTGATTTGTCGCGTAATCCGGGTCGTCCGCCAACTGCGGCAATCCGAGCACGTCGCTCGCGGCGCGCCAGAGCTTGTCGTTGCCAACCGCGAGATTCAGCCAGCCATTCGCCGTCTCAAACGTCTCGTACGGCGCGATGGAGGGGTGCTGATTGCCCATGCGCCGGGGCTTCTGGTCAGCGTTCAAGTAGCGACCCGCCTGGAAAGTGAGCAAGCTAACGACCGAGTCGAGCATCGCCACATCGACGACCTCGCCTTGCCCCGTGCGCTCGCGGCGAAACAGCGCCAGCAAGATGGCTTGTGCGGCGTACAGCCCCGTCACCAGATCGGCGATGCTGACGCCCAACTTCGTCGGTTCACCGCCCGGCTGCCCGGTCAGCGCTTGCAGCCCGCTGAGGCCCTGCACGGCTAGGTCGTAGCCAGGCTGCGTGCGCCAAGGCCCGGTCTGGCCAAAACCGCTGATGTGGCAGTAGATGAGCTTTGGGTTCAAGGCGAGCAGCGTCTCGGACCCGGCGCCGATCCGCGCCGCAGTTCCGGGCCGAAAGTTCTCCACGACCACGTCGGCCGTCTCCGCTAGGGCGTGCAGCTGGGCGCGACCCGCGGCGGTCTTAAGATCGATCACAACCGAGCGTTTATTGCGGTTGATGCTCAGAAAATACGTCGACTCGCCCTCGACGAATGGCGGACCAAACCGCCGGGTATCATCGCCCTCCGGGGATTCAACCTTGATGACGTCCGCGCCATGATCGCCAAGAATCGCCGTGCAGTACGGACCCGAAAGAATGCGCGTCAGGTCCAGTACACGGATGCCCGCGAGGCAAGGCGACTGCGGCGTGAGCGCGGGCCCAGCCATCGACTCGGCCATCGACTCGGCCGTCGATTCGGCCGTCGATTCGGCGTGGGACTCAGTCATGGCGTCTACCCTTCAAAGTATGGATGCGTCACGTCCAAGGCCTCGTCCACAATCGCCCACGCTTCGCGCAGCTGGGCTTCGGTGATGATGAGCGGCGGGTTCGCCATGAAGCTGCCCCAACGGATGAACGTGAACAAGCCGAGCTCGCCGAAGCGCTGGCCGAGCTTCGTCATCGCCTCGGCCGTCCCGTTGTACGGCGCCATCGGTGTGCCTTTGCTGTCTTTTTGCAGGTCGACCATGCCGAACAAGCCGATGCACCGAAAGGACTTCACCGTCGGGTGTTTGTCCTTGATGCGCTGCATCTCTTCCCGCATGACGTGCTCAAGGCGCGCCGCGTTACCGACCAGATCCTCCTCTTCGTAGACCTCCAAGTTGGCCAGCGCGGCGGCGAGACCGAGGCAGTGGCTGTTGTACGTCAACCCGCCCCAGAAGACGTGATCTTCAAAGAATTTGTAGACGTTCGGACGCATTCCCACCGCGCCGAGGGGCGCGTAGCTGCTGGTGAGCCCCTTCGCCATCGTCAAGATGTCCGGCACGATCGGGCCGTGCTCGCACGCGAACATTTTGCCGGTGCGGCCAAACCCGGCCATCACCTCGTCGCAGATCAGCAAAATGCCGTATTTGTCGAGCAACGCGCGCAGCCCAACGAGGTAGCCGGCGGGCGGCGGCAGGATGCCGTTGGTGCCTGTGACGGTCTCGATGATCATCGCCGCGATGGTCTCCGGACCCTCGTACATGATGATCTCTTCGAGATAGCGCAGGTTGTTCTCGGTGATCTCGGACTCGGTCTTGCCGAAGCTGAACTCATAGGGCCACGGGTCCATGACCCGCACCACACCCGGAGCGCCGGGTTCATTGTGCCAGCGGCGGGGATCGCCGGTGAGCTGCATGCACAGGTTCGTGGCGCCGTGATAGCTGCGGTAGCGGCTGAGGATCTTCTGCTTGCCGGTGCAGAGCCGCGCCGCACGAATCGCGTTCTCATTGGCCTCGGCGCCGCTCAGGGTGAAGAAGAAGCGGTCGATGTCCCCTGGCGTGAGCTCCGCCAACTTCTGACCCAGCTTTGCGCGGGGCTCCGTCGCCGTGCCGGGGTGGACAAACATCAGGATGTCCATCTGCTTCTTCATCGCGGCGTTGATCTTCGGGTTGCAGTGCCCGACGTTCACGCTCATCAGCTGACTGTTGAAGTCGATGTAGCGCTTGCCCTCGGGCGTCCAGAAGTGGATGCCTTCAGCGCGAGCGACGGGTAGCGGCGAGACGGCGTTGGTCTTCGACCAGGAGTAGAGGGTGTGCTTCTTGCACAGGTCGATCATCTCTTGTGAGTCCATAGGATCCTCCGTCAAGTCCGCCGCGAGCGGTGCTGAGATGTGCTGAATTTGTCTGGAATTATTGCAGTCGTTTAAAGTAGTGAGCCATCGAATCATGTGGCCAGCCCCGGGTGCGGCGTCGCTCGGCTAGGACATCCAGGTGTTGTCCGACGACAGCGCCCATTTGCTGGTGACCTTCTTGCCGCGTGTCCAGAACCGATAGCCGTCCGCGCCCGTGATGTCGCCGTGACCAAAGCGGGAGTCGTTCCACCCGCCGAACGCGAAGGGCTCGCGCGGCACGGGCACGCCGACGTTGACGCCGCACATGCCCGCCTCGAAGCGGCTGATGGCGTACTCGGCGGTGCCACCGTCCGACGTGTAAATCGCCGCGGCGTTGCCGTACGGGTTGTCGTTCTCGATGGCGATGGCCTCGTCGAGCGTGTCGGCGCGGATGATGGACAACACCGGGCCAAAGATCTCGTCGCAGCCCGCGGGCATCTCCGGGGTGACGTTGTCGAGGACGGTCGGGCCCACCCAGCAGCCGTCTGGCGCGTCGGCGGGGGGCGTGGCGTTGCGGCCGTCCAGCAACAGCGTGGCCCCCGCAGCGACGGCGAAGTCGATGTGCTGCGTGATGCGCGCGACCGCATCGGCGTCGACGATAGCGCCGACTTCTACCCCCAAAGTCAGGGCTTTGCATTGGGCGACGACGGCGTCGACGATGTCTTGCACGTCCCCCACCGCGATCATCACGCTGGCGGCCATGCAACGTTGGCCGGCGCTACCCATGGAGCTGGCGACGACGTTGGTGGCGGTCATCTGCAGATCCGCGTCTGGCACCACGACGAGGTGATTTTTGGCGCCGCCGAGACACAACGCCCGCTTCCCGAGCGCTGTGGCGCGGCCGTAGACGAGCTTGGCGACTCGGGTTGACCCCACAAACGCAAACGCCTTGATCCCAGGGTGATCGACAAGCGCCTCGACGGCTGGACGACCGCCTTGGACCAGCTGGAAGACGCCCGGCGGCAGACCGGCCTCCTCCGCCAGCTCGACGAAGCGGCACATGCCAAACGGGGTCTTCTCGGATGGTTTGAGGATGAACGCGTTGCCGGCGATGAGCGCGAGCGGGGCCATCCACATCGGCACCATCACCGGGAAGTTGAAGGGCACCACGCCGGCGACGACGCCCAGCGCCTCGTAGCGATGCTGGCAGTTGATGCCTTTGCTGACCTCCAGGATGCCGCCTTGGATCGCGTTCGGCACCGCGATGGCCATCTCCAGGCATTCGATGCCCTTCAGCGCGCTGGCGCGGGCTTCGCTGACGATTTTGCCGTTTTCATGGGCCACGAGCCATGACAGTTCGTCCAGATGCGCCTCGAGCAGCACCCGCCAGTTGTGCAGGATTTGCGCGCGGGCCTTGATCGGCGTGGCGGCCCAGCCGACCTGAGCCACCTCGGCGATGGCGACGGCTTCATCGACGTCACCAGCGTCACTCATGGCGACGCGGCCCATGTCGTGGCCGATGCGCGGGTTGAGGACGCCGAGCGTGTCGCCGGAGAGCGCGGCTACCCAGCGTCCACCGATGCGATTCTGCGCGGTTCCGGCGTCGGTGAGCGTGTAGTCGGTAGCTGGAAAGTGAGGCATGGGGCGCTCCTGATTCCGCCTGGGCGGGGGCGTGAGCGCGTCGGAACGCTCGCCGTGGGGCGGAACTTTCTACGTGTTGAAGCGCGGAATCAAGGTCGTTCTGCAACGCATCTTAGGCTCGCGGCGCGATGACGAGGCAGCGGCCGCGCGCAGGGCGACCTGTCGCTCGCTCCGGCCGCCTGCCGCTCGCCAATTTCAGCTGCAACTACTGGAGTTTCGGTGGCGACAACGCCGCGTCGCCAAGCAGATCCCGCACCAACTCACGCATCCAGACGCGCGGCAGTGGATGGGTCTTTGGCCGAGATCCCCAGTCGGATCGGTCGGACCGCCACAACGCGGCCATTCGCCGGGCGGCGTCCGCCTTATCTCCCTCCACCGCGGCGGCGAGCAGCTCGGCCACTGCCACCCGTTGCCGGACCACTTGCGCGGTGCGGTCGTCGAGCTGGCGGATGAGCGGTTTGAGCGCGTCCAGGCAGCGTCGCCCCCGCGCCATCGCGTCACGAAACGCCCTCGGATAGCCGCGCCTATGCTTCTGCGCGAGCTGCAGGTACCACGAGAACGTCTGCAGATAGCGCACGCGCATCATGGGGGCCGGGTCCAGGTGCAGCGGCCAGCGTTCCGGCGGTGGCAGCGCGCGGATCGCCGAGATGTTCAGCTCATCGGCGAGCACACGCGCAAACGCGTGCCCCAGCAGCAGATGGCTGCGGGCGTCGGGGTGATGCAGGTCGATGAACGCGGTGTCGTCCAGCCAAGGGAACTCACCGCGGAGGGCGCCGCTCGCGTCGACGCACCGCGCACTGCCCGCGTCACAGAGCGCCTGGATGGTCCTTTGGCGCCCCGGCAGCGTGCGTTGGCGGTCGAGGTCGAGCGCGTGCGCCTGGGCGAACGCGCGTCGCGCTGCGTCGTCTTGACGCAGATCGCGCAGCGCCATCGCCTGGAGAAATACGGCCCAGGCATGACCCGGACTCAGGTCGTGCGCGCGCGTCGCAGCAGCGAGCGCGGCGGTCGGATCCCCTGCAAGCATCGCCTGATCGGCGGCGGACACCTCGCGTTCGTAAGCGCCCCGGTCCGCCGCGCTCACCGAGGTCAGATGCAGCGGGCCGGGCGGCGGGTGTCCCTCCGTGTTCGACGTCGGCAGGGCGATGATCGGCGTCGCTCCAGCGCCGTGAATCCGGGTCACCAGGTCACGAAGCGTGCGCGCGAACCGCTGCTCCGCCGCCTGCGTTAGGTGGTCTCGCGCCTGCTGGGTGACAGCGGGCGCCATGGCGTCCGGGTAGCCGTTGTGGCCGATGTACAGCAGCACTGCACGCGGCCGGAATCGTCTCGGCTCGGCGAGCACCTGCGCTAGCCCGCTGCTTCGCCATTCGCTCAGGCTCGCGCCCGGTCGCGCCAGATTCTGTACGTGCACGCGCGGCACGACGTCGCCCAGAGCCCACGCCACGACCCTGGGGATGGTCAGAATGGGCGAGAAGACGTCGCCATGCATGGTTGAGTCGCCCCAAGCGTAGACCGCCGCGGCGCCGTCACTGGGGGGGGCTGGGGCGGGTTGCACGACGCCCCGAATCACCGGCGGAGCGGCGGCCACGCGCCGTGCGACCTGTGCGGCGAGCAGGCCAGCGACAAGGAGCAGCGCGCCGCTGATGGCCAACAAGAGCAGCTGCGGACGCCCGAGTTGGCCACGTCGCATGCGCATCCAGCCCAGGGGCAACGGGAGCAGAAAGATCACGACCCAGGGCGCTGTGCCAGCCCGACGAAGCCATGTTTTCCACGATGGTTCAGGTGCGCGATGAGCGCCCATGTCCCGCTGCGGAATCGTCGTCCATGGCGCGGCGGGTGGCACGGCCTCGGCGAGATGGCGCTGCGAGGTGGCCGTCACCGCAGCAGTCAGCACAGCAGGCGACGCGGCGGTCGTTGGCGATGGCCAAGCCAGCAGCGTCGCGACGACGAGCGCGAGCCAACCCACGCGCCCGCCTTCGTCGACCGGCCAATCACGCACGTGGGAGTCCTCCGTCAGAGGAAGAGGGGTCACACCTTCGGACACGATCCGATCAGCTTCACATCGTCGACGTAGACGCCCTTGCCGGAGTTGGACACGGAGTCGCCGCTGTTGAAGTAAAACAGCAGCTGCACATCCTTGCCGCTGTACTGGCTGACGTCGAGCTGCACCGTGTACCAGACGTTGGCGGTCGTGCCCGCCTGGCCGAGGTACCAAACTGATCCCGCCATCGGCGTTGTCGCGCTCTTCACGTTGACCTTGCTGCCGTTGACGTAGAGAAACACGTGACTTTTGTCGTAGGTGTAGCTGGACTCGGTGCCGCAGAAGATCGAGAACTCTAACTTCGCCGAGCCGGTCGGCACCTTCATTTTAGGCGTCAACGCCGTGCCCGCGGAGGCGCCGAAGTTGAAGTTCGGACCCGCACGTTGGCCGTAAAACAGCGCGCCGCCTTTGGATTTGTAGGTCGGCGATGTGCCCCACACCTGCCACCCCTTGGTCGCGCTGTTCGGGACGTAGGGCGCGCCGCAGCTGGTCGGCACGTAGTAGCTCGTCGAGGCCGCGCAGGTGCGGAACGTCCAGCCGGTGGCCTCCGACTCGCTTGTGAAGGGCCACGCCGTTTTTACGGGCTGGCAGCAGTTGGTCACGGCTTTGTGGAGGCAGCCAGTCTTGCTGTTGCAGCTGTCGATCGTGCAGGCGTCGTTGTCATCGCAGTTCAGCTGGCCGCCAACGCCGACCTTGCGCAGGCGCTGATTGCCGTAGTCGCTGACGACATAGGGCCAGCTACCTTGGCTCGATGGCAACGCCAGGACGCCGTAGGGGCTGTTGAAGCGCGCCGCAGAGGTCGCGCCCTCTGCATAGCCGCCGACACCGCCTGACAGGGTCGAGACCTCGCCCGAGGCCGGGTTCACGAGACGCACGGCGTGATTGCCGCGGTCGGCGATGAGCAGCAGGCCATCGCTCCGCATAGACACCGCGGAAGGGTACGAGAAGCGCGCGTTTGCGCCGGTTCCGTCAAGGAGCGCCGCGCTGCTGCCGGCGATGAGCTGCGTTGTGCCATCGTTGAGGATGCGACGAATCCGGTGGTTGTAGCTGTCTGCGACGTAGATGATCCCGGCAGCTGACACATCGACGCCGTATGGCCGATAGAACGTCGCCGCCGTGCCCTTGCCTTCCTTGTAGGACGAGGAGCCGTTGCCTGCCACCGTGCTCGTCGCGCCGGAGCTGGTGACCCGGCGAATTCGGTTGTTGTAGCTGTCGGCGACGATGACCGAGCCGTTCGTCGGGTCCACGGCGAGGCCCTCCGGGTAGTAGAAGCGCGCCGTTGTGCCCTGGCCGTCGAGGAACCCGGCGGTGCTGCCGGCCAACGTGCTCACCACGCCGCTGGCGATCTTGCGAATGCGGTGATTGTAGCGGTCAGCGACGTATACGATGGCGCCGTTCGTCGTCACGGCCACGTCCGACGGGTAGTAGAAGCGCGCCGATGCCGCCGCGCCGTCGGTGTTGCCCAACGTCCCGCTGCCGGCGATCAGGCTGATGGTGCCGCTCGCGCTAATCCGACGAATGCGGTGGTTGCTGCGGTCGGCCAGAAACACATCACCCGTGGCGTGTGCGCGCGCCAGGCCGCGTGGGTAGGACACTTGCGTCGTCGCGCCGACGCCATTGGCGTAGCCGCCCGTGCCGTTGCCGACCCACGTGGAGACTGTGTCGGGCAGGGCGCATTTGCCCGTGACGCACACCTCTCCGACCGTGCAGGCGTCGCCATCGTTGCAGGCGCTGCTGTTGGCTGGGAAGGCGCATTTGCCGCTCGTTGGGTCGCATTGGTCGTCTGTGCACAGCAGGCCATCGGTGCACACCTTGGCCTTGCCGGTGCACTGACCCGCGCTGTTGCACGCGTCGTTCAGCGTGCAAGCGTCGCCGTCCGTGCACACAGCGCCCGTGGTCTTGGGTTGGAAGACGCAGCCGCTCGTCTTGCTGCAGCTGTCGACCGTACAGGCGTTGCTGTCGTCACACGCGGCGATGGGGACGCCAACACGCCGCACGCGATGATTCTGGTAGTCGCCGACCCAAGTCTGGCCCTGTACGTCCATCGCGACGCCCTGTGGGTAGTAAAATCGCGCTGAGGCGGCCGCCCCGTCGAGGAAGCTCCCGGTGCCGGAGCCGGCCAACGTGCTGACCTGCCCGCCGCTGATCCGCCGAATTTGGTGGTTGTTGTTGTCCGCCACGACGACCACGCCGCCCGGGCCGCTGGCGACATCGTAGGGGTAGTAGAAGCGCGCGCTGGCCAGCGCGCCGTTGGTGAGGCCGGCGCTGCCGGTGCCGGCGAACAGCGTCACCGTGCCGTCGAGCGTCACGCGCCGCAGCCGGTGGTTGTAGGTGTCCGCGACGATGAGCGCCCCGGCCGTATAGGTCA
>CALENB010000149.1 GCA_937910235.1 uncultured Myxococcales bacterium
GGCCTCCACAGACGTTGAAAATCTGGGCGCATGGCGCTGATCAAGCTGATCGAACACCCAGGACGAACCCACCGAGACCTTGGGTTTTCTCGGCACCGGCAACACCCAGCCAAAGTCTTTGGCGAGGCCGGTGTAGCGCACCTCGACCCAGACCAGGCTCTTCTTCGTCTTGGGATCCTGGTGGAACAAGACGCGCTCTGCGTTCTGCAGCACCAGCTGGTTGTTCTGCTGGCCGGGCGGCGAGAAACAGCCGCCGCACGCCAAGGCGTCGAGGGGCAGGGCTAGGCTGGTGCTGGCTAGGAGCAGGGCAGCGAGGAGAGGGCGTCGCATCTTGGGCCTCCGAGGGCGGGTTGGTCACGGGTAGGTCTGTCTCTCGGCGCATCGCTGCGTCGCGAGAGCACGGCATGTCGGTGAACTGAACTAGCGAGAACCGTGCCGCTCGGCGCGATTCTATCATAAGTCGCTAATAATAGACATGGAAAAGTATACTGCTGTGGTGGCCGCGCGGCGCCGCGTGTAGAATAACTAATCAGCACACTCGGCTGGGTGTAGCTTTATTCAACACTGGCCGCGGCGAGGCCAGCGCTTGGCCCCAAGCCGAGCCGTTCTGCGAGGGCTTGGTGGCGGCCATCGAGCGCCCGCAGCTCGCCGGGGCGGCCATCCTCCAACCGCACTAAAACCCCGTAATCGCTGGCTTGTAGCGGCGTGAACCGGGCGCTGTGGGGCCACAGATTGAGCAGCGCGCCGGCGTCGTCACGCGCCGCGCGGCCTTCGAAGCGCCACTGGCCGTCCACGTGTTTCAGCCCCCCAAAGGGTGGCAGATCTCCCCACACCTGCGCCCGCTCGGTCTCCGGCGCCGCGTGCGGGTCGGCTGGCGTCGCTGGCGTCGCTGGCATGGGTAGTCGCAAGCGCACAGCGGCGACGTCCCATGTCGGTGGCAGCACGCCGTCGCCTGCGCGCGCCTCGATCAGCGCGGCCAGGGCGGCGAGCGAGCCGAGCTCGAAGGCGTTGTGGACGCTGGCGGCGGCGGCGCGCAGGCCGACCCCGCCCTCGGTCGGCACCAGCTCGATGTCGAAGCCGCAGAGGCTCGCTTCTTGCCACAGGGCCACGTCGGCCAGCACGGACGGCACCTCGGCGCTGCCTCGCCACGCGGCGTTGAGCCTCGGCCCCAACGACAGCTGGCCGTCGCAATCGGCCGGCACGTTCAGGCCAATCCACAAGCGGTCGGGCAGGCCGCGGCGCCAGGGGGCGAACCACGTGACCCACCAGGCTGAGGCGTCCTGGTTGTCGGTCGCGTCGCCGGCGCCCCGGCAGAGCCAGAACGTCGTCGCACCGTCAACGCGTTGCCACCACGCCAACAGCCCCCGATCGCAGCCTGGCGGCGCGATCAGCTCATACGGCGGGGTCTTTATCGCGGCGCGGGCGGTTGCGCCAAACGGTGGTCCGCCCGCAGCGACGGCGTCGCGAAGCGCTTGCGCGGCCTGTTCGGCGTCGGTCCGTCGCTCGACGCGGAGCCGCGCTTGCCAGCGTCGAATGAGGGTGACGATCAGCGAGAGGCTGGAGGCCAACACCACCACCGTAATCCACATGGGAACACTCATCGGTCTCCTCGATTGTTCGGCTAGGTATCGGCCTCAACGGTCCCACTTCTGCGGCGTCGGCGCTTGAGGCACCATCAGCCTGCCCCAGCCAGTCTAGCGCTGGTCGGTCCGAGCCAAATCCCGTAGGAGCGCATCGTGTCCGATCCCGTTCAGTTCTCCCACAAAGCCTTCGCCGACCTCACGCTCATGGAGCTGCATGACCTGTTCTGGCTTCGCAACGAGGTGTTTGTCTTCTACCAGAAGATCACCGCCGAATCGGAGATCGACGGCCGCGACCCAGAGGCGGTGCACATCCTCGGTCGCGGCGCGGACGGCAGGATGGTCGCCACAGCGCGGCTGTTCATGGACGGCGACGTGGTGAAGGTCGGGCGTG
This sequence comes from uncultured Myxococcales bacterium, assembly GCA_937910235.1. Lineage (GTDB taxonomy): Bacteria > Myxococcota_A > UBA9042 > UBA9042 > UBA9042 > UBA9042. The sequence goes on from CALENB010000149.1 coordinate 1,975, forward strand.
TGGCGGTGCACCAAGATCTGCATCGTGGCGGCGTCGGGACGGCGCTTATGCGGTATGCGCACGAGGTGATCGGCCCACGTCCCGCGGCGCTGAGCGCCCAGGCTTATCTGCGTGACTGGTATCAGCGGCTGGGTTGGCAGCCCGTCGGCGCGGAGTACGACGAGGCGGAGATCCCCCACGTCTACATGGAGCGCAAGTAAACGCCGCGCGCGCCTGCGTTGCCGCTACTTAAACAGCTCGGTCAGGTTCGGCACCAGGAGGAACTCGACGCGGCGGTTGGTGGCGCGGCCCGGATCATCGTCGTTGCTCGCAGTCGGCTGATACGATCCGTACCCGCCCACGCTCAGCGTCTTGGGGGGGACGCCGCCTTCTTTCAGCATGAACCCGACCACCGACCAAGCCCGCGCCATGGAGAGCTCCCAGTTGCGCTCGTCCTTGCCCGTCGAGTCGGTGTGGCCGGCGACTTGAAAGAGCCGCGACGGCATCAACTTCAGCACCGCCGCCAGCTCGAGCAGGACCGGCTTGGCGCCTTCCTTGAGCTTGGATTTGCCCGTGTCGAAGAGGATGTCGCCCTGCAGCGCGATGATCAGAAAGCCGCGATCGAGCTTGATTTGCAGCTTGCCAGCGTCGCTCATGCTCTTGAGCGCGCTGCGCACCTTGGCGATGACCGAGCCGACCTTGTTCAGCTTGTCGAGCAGGTCCCGGCGCTCCAGCGAGCAGTTCGCCAGCGCCTTGGCCTTGTTGCCGCCTTTGGCGGTCGCTTCGTCGAGCGTCTTCTTGGTCCGCAGCAGCTCCCGCTCCAAGTCGTCGCCCCGCTTCTTCTGGCCATCGGCAAACTGGGTCTGATCCTCGAGCTTTTTGTGCTCCAAGGCCCACTTCTCGGCGGCCTTCTCTCTGGCGAGCTTGAGCTGGGTGAGCCCGTTGGTCCGCTCTTGCTCAAGCTCTGAGAAGTGCTTCTCCTTCGGGTAGCCGCAGCCGATGAGCATGAGGCAGCATAAGGCGGCGATGAGGGTGGGGCGTAGGGTCATGTGAGTCTCCAGCGAACGGGAACGAAGGTCGGGACGGCAGGGTCGGCTCTTGTAGCGACGCGTGCAATCGCGGCGTAACCTGCACACACGTGGGCCACAGGATCAAGGGGTCCGCGCCCGGCGCAACATTTTCGCCACTAATCTCGATCGAAACCGCACCTGCATGCGAGACAGCACCGGAGCGCGCATGTGTGGCATCTACGGTCGAATCGGTCCGCGCGACGACGCGCTCGACCGCACGGCGACGCTGACGCTTCGGCATCGCGGCCCGGACCACGCGGGCCTCTATGTCGACACCCGCGACATAGCCGGCGCGCCGGGAGTTTTTGCGGCGTTGGGCCACACCCGACTGAGCGTGCTGGACCTCAGCCCGGCCGGCCATCAGCCCATGCGCAGTGACGACGAGCAGACGGTCATCGTCTACAACGGCGAGATCTACAATTTCCAGCGGCTGCGCTACGGGCTGCGCGCCGCGGGTGTGCGCTTCCGCTCCGAATCCGACACCGAGGTGCTGCTGCGCCTGTATGAGCGCGATGGTGACGCCTTTCTGGCCCAGCTCACTGGGATGTTCGCGCTCGCTGTCTGGGACCGCAGGCGCGGCCGGCTGCTGCTCGCCCGGGATGTGAGCGGGATCAAACCGCTGTATGTGCGACGCGCTGACGCCGCGACCGGCGTGGACCAGGGCGGCCTCGGCCCCCTCGCGTTCGCCTCGGAGCCCAAGGCCTTGCTGCGCGATCCGACGTTTCGGCGTGAGGCGGACCGGGACGCGCTGGCGGGCTACCTCACCTACCTGCACATACCGCCGCCGCGGAGCGCGTTCTTGGGCATCACGCCGCTCAGACCGGGCCACAAGCTCACGTGGCAGGCGCGCGCGACCGGCGGGGATGCCGAGGTGCGCGTCGAGCGCTTCCACCACTTCGCGACGACGCCCAAGCTGCGGGAGACGCGGCTCAGCGCCGCGGTTGACGGCCTCGACGCGCTGTTGCGCGCCGTCGTGGCGGATCACCTCGTCGCTGACGTGCCGGTTGGCGCCTTTCTCTCGGGCGGCATCGACTCGGGCGTGCTCGTCGCGCTGGCGGCCGAGCATCGTCGCGCGCGCGGCGACTCAAGCCAGCTCGCGACCTTTACGCTGGGCTTTGGGCCGGAGGGCGCCGCGCTCGATGAAGGCGAGGCCGCCGCCAGCGTCGCCCGCGCGCTCGGTGTGCGCAATCGCCTGATCCGCGTCAACGGTGACCTCGCGGCGGCGTGTTTGCCACGCATCGTGGGCCAGTTCGACGAGCCCTTCGCGAACCCCACCGCGCTGCTACAGGACCTGCTCTGCGAAGCGGCGCGGGCGGAGGTCGCGGTGGTGCTCGCGGGTGACGGGGGTGACGAGGCTTTCGCCGGCTACCCGCGACATCGCGCGATCCAGACCTACAGGCTGCTGCGGCGGCTGCCGGTGGCGGTGCGCGGCGACCTGTTGGGACGGCTGGCTCGGCAGCTGCCCGACCGCGCCGACGCCGCGCCGTTGATGCGCCGTATGCGGCGACTGTTGACCCAGCTCGACGGCGATTTTGCCACGGTGTACCGAGGCTGGTTGACGCACTATCCCCCAGCGGAGCTCGTCGACCTGCTCGCTGATCCGGCGCTGCTCGGCGCAGACGGCGGTGATCCTGGCCCCGTCGAGGCGCTGATCCGCGATGCTCGCGCCGGCGTGCCGGACGACGCCGAGCCGCACGCCAAGTCGCACCAACGGCGCCACGCTGAACCCTCGCTGCTCGATCTCGCGTGTCTCGCCGACGTCCAGAGTTGCCTCCCCGACAATGTGCTGCGCCCGGGCGACCGCATGAGCATGGGCCACGGCCTCGAGCTGCGTGTGCCCTATGCCGATCGCCGCGTCCTCGACTTTGGGCTGTCGTTGCCCGACGCGCTGCGCATGTCGCCCGTGGCTGCGATCCTGGGCGCCGAGGGGCACGATGCGTCCAAACGCGTGCTGCGGCACCTCGCCAAGCGCTACTTGCCCGCTCGCGTCGCCGCGGCGCCGAAACAGGGCATGGTTCCGCCACTCGGCACGTGGCTCAACGCGGCGTTGCGTCCGCTCGTCGACGCCGCCACGAGCCCGGCCACGCTCGCGCGGCGCGGCCTGGTGCGGCCGGATCGGGTCACCCGGATGCGGGAGGAACATCGCCGCGGAGAGCGTGACCGCACCTGGAACCTGTGGGCGTTGGTGGTGTTGGAAGACTGGTATGCCCGCCGAATCGACCGGTTGGATCTGCCCGAAATCGCCGAGAACCTAGCCTGCGAGCGCTATGTGGCCACCTGAGACCCCGGCTCGCCTCAGCGCGTGAAGAGCAACGTCAGGAGCTGCGGGTTCATGGCTTTGAGGTGGTACACCAGCAGGAAGTAGTAGCCGAGAAACGCAGCGAAGATGCCGATGACCGCGAGGGGGTTTTGACGCAACCGCCAGAGCAGGCCGCTACCCAGGCTGACGAGCGTGAGCTTGACGATCACGAACTCCAGCGGATGTGCGTGCGCCAGATCGGCGAGCAGCGGGTTGGCTTCGACGGCTCGCTGGCTGCTGATCCAGTAGATCGTGAGGACTGCGTCGAAGAGGTTCATCACCAGGATGGCTTTGACAAAACCCTTCAACCAGTCGAAGTGCACCGCGGTGCCGACCCACGGCGCGGGGTCGAACGGGCCACGGCGCCCCGGATCCGGCTCCGCAGCGTGTTGGCGCGCGTCATCCGGCCGCGAATCGGAGTCTTGCTGGGGCGGCGTCGTGTCGGTCATGCGCCTCAAGTTACGTGGACTGCGGTTGCGACAAGCGGCCCGACTTGGTAGCGGCCCCGCCGCCTCACAGTCTAGGGTTTGTGAAGCCTAACGGAGTGGCTGGCCGAGCGCGAGGCGGCCGTCAGGCTTCGCGGCCCACTTCACGGCCCGCTTCCCAACACGAGGCGGTTGTGTCAGAAGGCCGGACACTTCGACGGGCCCCAACCAGCCGGTGATCGCTCCCTGGGGCAGGCGCACAACCACGCCTAGGGACGCCGAAACTCAGCCTCGTCACACATCGACGTACTGGAGAAACAATGCGCACAGACAGACACTCCGCGGCCCGCCAACCCGCGGCCGTCGCCCGCCGGGCCGGCCGCCTCTCCGCCCCACTCGCAGCCATCGTCGGCACCCTGCTCGCCGCCTGCGGTGGCGGTGGTGCCGCGGCGATTAAGAAGCCCGCACCGGCTCAGGAGGTCGCTTTGAAAGACGCCGCCGCGAAGGAGACCGCCGCCGCCAACGCCACCGTGACGGAAGCGGGCAGCCTCGCTCGCCGGTGCGCCGACGCCCTCACCGCTGCCCGTGGCCATCGCGAGGCGATCGTGGCGCTGCCGGCCAAGGGCACGACCGCCCACCGCGACCAAGTGATGGCGTTGTTCAACAAGATGCAGACCGCGCTCGCAAACGCCGAGGCTGAGTCGAGCCTGTGGCGGTCGGTGCACCCCGACGGCGCGATGCGAAAGGCGGCTGAGAAGTGTGAGCAGGAGGTCGCGGCCCTGAGCACGCTGCTGTCGCTCGATCGGCAGCTGTACGACGTGTTTACGAGCTTGGATCTCAAGGGCACGGACGCGCTGGTGCAGCGGCTCGTCACCAAAACCATGCGCGATTTCAAGCGCGCCGGCGTCGACAAAGACGAGGCGACGCGGGCCCGCATCAAGACGTTGAACGATCAGATCGTGAAGGTCGGCCAGTCGTTTTCGAAGACGATCATCCAGGACAAGCGCCACGTCAGCGTGGACCCCAAGTCCCTCGACGGGCTGCCAGCCGACTGGATCGCCGCGCACAAGGTCGGCAAGGACGGCAAAGTTCAGGTCACCACGGATTACCCCGACTACATCCCCTTCATGACCTACAGCAACGACGACCAGGCCCGAAAGGCGCTCTACCTGACCTACCGGCAGCGCGGAACGCCGAAGAATACGGCCAATTTGCAGCGGCTGCTGGAGCTGCGCTTTGAACTGGCAAACCTGCTGGGCTACAAGTCTTGGGCCGCGTTCATCACCGAAGACAAGATGATCGGCAGCGACACGAACGCCACGGCGTTCATCGAACGCATCCGCGTCATCGCCGATAAACGCATGAAACGCGAGCGAAAGCTCCTGCTGGCCGAGCTGCGGCGCACCGACAAGCGGGCGAAGGTTGTGCAGGACTGGCAGCAGGCGTGGCTGCTCGGTCGGCTGAAGAAGCGCACGTTCGACTTCGACGCGCAGAAGCTGCGGCCGTACCTGCACTACGACAAGGTGCGGCAGGGGCTGCTCGACCTCACGTCGAACCTGTTTGGGCTGACCTACAAGCGCAACACGACGGCCAAAACCTGGCACCGCGACGTGACCGTCTACGACGTGTACGAAGGCGAGAAGCTGCTCGGGACCATCTATCTCGACATGCATCCGCGCGACAACAAGTACAAACATGCTGCGCAGTTCACCCTGAAAAACGGCCTCTCAGGTGTGCAGAAGCCGGCTGGCGTGCTGGTCTGCAACTTCCCGAACCCCAGCACCGGCAAGGGCCTGATGGAGCACAAGCAGGTGCAGACCTTCTTCCACGAGTTTGGCCATCTGATGCACCACGTGCTCGGCGGTCAGCAGCAGTGGATGCGCTTCTCTGGCGTAGCGACTGAATGGGACTTCGTCGAGGCGCCGTCGCAGATCTTTGAGGAGTGGGCGACGGACTACGAGACGCTGGTTCGTTTCGCGACGGACACCGACGGCAAGGTCATCCCCAAGCCGCTCGTCATGAAGATGCGCAAGGCCAAGGAGTTCGGCAAAGGCCTCTGGGTCCGCCACCAGATGTTCTACGCCAGCTTGTCGCTCGATTTTCACAGTCGGAACCCGAAGGACCTCAATCACGACGCGCTCGTGGCGGAGCGGATGAAGGCGCTCAGCCCGTATCCCTTCGTCGAGTCGACGCACATGCAGAACTCATTTGGTCACCTCAACGGCTACTCCGCGATTTATTACACCTACATGTGGTCCCTCGTCATCGCCAAGGACCTGTTCTCGAAGTTCGAGAAGGCCGGCATCCTCGATCGCGCCACGGCGATGGCGTACCGAAACGCGGTCCTGAAGCCAGGCGGCACCAAAGACGCGGCCCAGCTGGTAGAAGACTTTTTGGGTCGACCGTACGATTTTAAAGCGTTCGAGGCTTGGCTGAACAAGGACTAGTTGGACGCCTTCTAGGCTGACAAACCGGGCGAATCGCGCCCGTCCGCAGCAGTCGTTGGTTCCGCGTTGCCCCCCCTGGCTGGGAGGCGCGGCGACTGCTACCGTACCGCCGCCCTGCTCTTGGCACCGATCGTCACGCGACGACCTACCGGCCCAGAGCGGGAGCGTGCACCCCAAAACGAGGCGCAGTGCGCCCATACAGGAGGAGCGATGTCTCGAGCATCACCATCCCCGCGATCTGGTCGCGGTGGACGCGGAGCCCCCGCGGACAAGAAGCAAATCTCAACAGAGGATCTACGATTTTTGGAGAACGCCCTGGCCGCGTTACCCGTCGGCCCGGCTGCCGAGGGCACTGGATTCGCCGACGATTTGCAACGTTTCAACTACCACTCCAACCCCTACATGCGCACCTTCACCAAGGTGCTGTGGAGTGGATTCGCCCTCAGCCGTGGTCAGGTCTTGGAGTGCCACACCCGCTTTAAGCAGGCTCACCGCGACGCCACGATGAGCAACATCGATCAAGTGACGGTGCGTGCCCTTGAAGACGCCGCGGGCTGCCTCGACGCCGCGCTGGCGCCCGATGGATCGGTGTCACTGTTCCTGGTTGAGCTGCGCGAGAAGACGATGCAGCGCATCTGGGCCCGCGTCTGCGAGACCTCGATGATGCCGCCGCCGAGCTTTCGAAAGATCTACGGAGACGATCCGGCGGCGAGCGCGGCTGAGATGGACGCGCACGAAGAGGCCGAATTGGCGGCGTTGCTGATCGATCCGGACGATCTCGCTGAGATGAGTGGGCAACCGGCCACGGACTCCGATGACGAGGACGATGCGGACGGCGATGACGACGGCGATGATGACGACGATGACGACGACGATGACGACGACACGGACGTCAACAGCGCGACTGGCGGCGGAGAGACGACTCAAAGGGTCGCTGCGGAGGCCTCTGGCGCCCCGAGGGGGCGGCGGGGTTCCGCGGCGAACGACACCAAGGGCCACGCCGATGACGAATCCGCTGGAGCTTCGGCAAAGCCGGCGGTTTTCTCGCTGTCCGCGAGTCGAACCGGCGGTGCCGACCAGGCCGCGGAGCTGCTGTTGGCGGCCGCGGCGGAGCTCTTGAAAGAGCTGCGGGAACGCGCGCCAGCCGGCGAGTTGAAGGTGATCCTGCGTATCGAAGGCGCCGGGCAGGGCGACAGCCAGAGCGGCAACAAGGGCGACAACAAGTCCGGCCGCCGCCGCCGCCGCCGCCGCTAGACCTCGCAGATTGAGCCACGCGCCGCTCGGTAGCCCAGGGGGTTGCCGGGCGGCGTGTTGGGTTTTGTTCGGAGGACGCACGTTCCTGTACGGGGCAGGCACTTTCTTGTACCGGGCAGGGCAAGTGCTAGCCTGCGGGCTAACTCGGCATGGAGGAGGTTTCCGTGCGCCCTCAGATTGGTTTCTTATGTGTCCTACTCACCTTGGTCTTCAGCCTTGGAGCGCACGGGTGTAGCACCCCGGCCGACCCGACGCTGGGCTGCAACGTCGACGGTGACTGCAACACCGGCGAGACGTGCAAAAAGGGCGTGTGCGTGGGTGATCGAGAGTTCATCTGCGCCGCCACGGCCGACTGCCTCACCGCGCTCGAACAGGACAAGTGGAACCCAACTGCGCTCGACACGTTGACGGGCGCCGCCGCCAATCAGCTACCGGCGTGCTACGACGCGCAGTGTGTCGCCGAGTTCTGCAAGCTCGCCACCCGCGCCCAAGACACCAAGTGCGACGACGACGACGGCCTGCCCTGCACCCAGGGCGCCTGTGACGACAAGGGCGCCTGCCAGGCGGCCGCCAGCCTCGTGCCCGACACCTGCCTCATCGACACGGCCGGCACGCCGACCTGCTACGCCAAAGACAAGGTCAACACCGCCAACGCCTGCGAGATCTGCGTCCCGGCCGTCGCCAGCAAGGCTTGGTCCGGCATGCCGATAGGCGCCTCGTGCGACGACAAAGACAAGCTCAGCTGCACCACTGGCCGCTGCGACGGCGCGGGCAAGTGCGACACGTGCAAGGACGGAGTTTGCGCGGGGGCTGCGACGATCGCGCTGGACGCGTGCCTGATCGATGGCGCCTGCGTCCAACAGGACGACAAAAAGACCGACAGCCACGGCTGCGAGGTGTGTTCGCCCACTACCAGCCAGAGCAAGTGGAGCGCTGTGAAGGATGGCGAGGCGTGCGAGAAAGACGGCGAAGCGTGCCGCCCGGGGGCGTGCGCGAGCGGGACGTGTGAGTTCAAGTCTGTGCTCTCGGGGTTCTGCTACATCCCCGACGAAAAAGCCGGCGCGTGCGTGAAAGACGGCGCGCTGCAGAGCACGAACAGCTGCCAGGTGTGCGACGCCGGCAACGCGCCGACAGCGTGGACCGCCAAGCAGCTCGGCGAGGCTTGTAAGAGCCCTGACGGCTACGTGTGCACGCTCGACCAGTGCAACTCGGCGGGCAACTGCGTGGGTACGCCGAAAGACAGCCTGTGCCAGGCCAGCGGCGCATGCACGCAGGGCAAGTGCGACACGACGGCGAAGAGCTGCACCACCGTGAACCTCGCCAAGGCGGCGACCTGCACCGGCGACGACGGCGTGGACTGCACGGTGGAGCACTGCGACGGCAACGGCAGCTGCGATAACGCCGGAATTCCGGACAAATCGGGCTGTGACGACCAGCTTGCGTGCACTGTGGACGCGTGCGATCCGGCGGCCACGAAGGGCACCGATGGCTGCACACACACGCCGACCAACAGCGCGTGCGACGACGGCAACCTCTGCACCGACAACGTCTGCGACGCCCAGAAGGGCTGCGTGGCGAGTGATAATACGAAGTCGTGCGACAAGGACAGCCTCGCCTGCACACAGGAGAAGTGCGACGCCGGCGCCTGCAAGGTCAACATCGATCCGGGCACCTGTGTGATCGACGCCGCGTGCCAGAAGACCGACGACAAGTCGCCGAGCGGCTGCACGAGCTGCCAGCCGACGGTCGACAATTCGAAGTGGAGCCCGCTGCAGAAGGGTGTGGTCTGCGCTGACGACAAGCTGCCGTGCACGGTGGATGAGTGCGACGGTAAGGGCGCGTGCAGTCACGCCCAGCTCGTCGCGGAGACGTGTCTGGTGCAGGGCGTGTGCCTCGCCAAAGGCAAGAAGAGCAGCGGCGGCTGCCTCGTGTGTGCGCCGAGCGTGAAGACGACGGCGTGGACCGCGGTGGCGCCGGCGACGGCGTGTGATGTCGACAACTACTCGTGCACGGAAGACGCCTGCGACGGCAAGGGGGTGTGCGCGCACGCGCCGCAGGACGCGAAGTGCGACGACGGCCTGGGTTGTACGCGAGACGCCTGCGCGCCGACGAGCGCGTTTGCCCAGGGTGCGACCGGTTGTGAGAACGTCGATCGCTGCGCGTATGGCCACAGCTGCGACAAGACGGCGAAGGCGTGTTTGACCCCGAAGCCGGTGGTGTTGGTGACCGCAGGCGCAACGGACCCGGAGCCGACGAATCCGGCGGTTTTGCGGCATGTGCTGGACGCGAAGACGGGCACGACGCGGACGTGGGTGGTGTACCAGAGTCAGAGCTGCGCGACGGCGAGCGGGGGGAAGTGGGGGATCACGAAGCCTGCGCAGCTGCGGGCGGTGGTGCTGGACTCGGTGGAGGAGAGCAAGCCTGGGGTTGGGAAGGCGAAGCCTGTGACGGTGACGTTTGCGGCGGCGTTGGCGGGGAAGGATGTTTGCCAGGGGTTTCCGGTGGTGGCGGTGGATCCGAACTCGACGAGCCAGGGGTGGTTGAGTTGGTTGGAGGGGGATGTGAAGGCCGGGACGTGCCTGAAGTCGGGCTATCAAGGCGGGATCCCGCGGTTGGCGCGGCTGGACGGTGCGGCGGTGACGGCTGGAGTTGCTTGGGACGCAGCTGGGGCGGTTTGTCCAGATAGTGCGGGGCAGAAGCCGTCGTTCTTGACGTCTGGGTTTGCGGTTTTGCCGGGGGCTGAGGCGGATGCTTCGAAGCGTGGGGGGATTTGGGCGCGGCCGTCTGGGTTTAGTTTGAGTGAGACTGGGCTGAATCAGGTGTTGTTGTCTGGTGCCGTCGGCAAGGGTGTGTGGGCGAAGGCGACGCCTGGGTTGAGCGAATTTTCGACCGTCCATCCAGTGGTGGTGGACACCGGCAAGGCCGATAAGGCTGGGACGCGGTTCTGGGTGTTGGCGCTGGATGAGAAGAACGTCAGCGGGACCTATACGCGTGAGCTTTGGGCGCAGGGGATGAGCGCCGCTGGGGTTGAGACGACCAAGACGAAGTGGCTGAGCTCGACGACGTTTGGGCTGGGGGAGTCGCTGGCTGGGACTAGCGCGGTTTGCTCGCTGGACGCGGCTGTGGACCCGGCGACGGGCGATGTTGGGATGGTTTTGGTGACGCGGAAGGGTGGGAAGAACTTTGTTTGGTTGTTGGTTCGGAACGCCGCGGATGGGGTCATGAAGTCTGTTCAGATCCAGTCAAAGTCCGGCGCAGATGATTGTCGTCAAGGATATGCCGCAGCCCGAGTCGCGATCAGTGGGTCGAATTGGTTTGTTGCGACGTTTGAGGCTGTTACTAGCAAGTCGCCTTCGTCTGGCGACATCGAGGTCACACGAGTCGTCTCGAAAGAAGGGATCAAGAGTATTTGGACTGGCAACGGGATTGACCTTACGACGACCGACTCGGTCGATGGCGCAACAGCGACGCCGACCGTTGCGCTCGCTTGGCGCGGACTGGCTGACCTACAGGTCGCGGCAGATGGGGCGTTGACGCTCGTCCTTGAGATGGATGATGCGACCGGCAAGCGCGCGATCGCGGTGCATTCGTTTATGCCGAAGTAGTCTCGCGTGTCCGAGTTGGGTGTTTACCCGGTGCAAGGGCTACGAGTGGCGTTGGGGTTTGGGGTTCGCGAGGGTCGGGTGGCTTGAGGTTGTTGGGTTGGGTGTTAATCCGGTGCCAGGGCTATTCATTTTCGTGTTTGGTTCTCGGGATTTTGGGCTGCTCTGGGTGAAAGTGAAAAGTCCTGGACACCTCTTCGCGAGTGGCGTTGGTTTTTGGGTTCGCGAGGGTCGGGTGGCATGAGTGCGACGTGGGCTCGGCTGTTGGCGCGCAAGCTGGTACGGTTGGCGAAACCATCCACGGACACGGTATGACACGGCATCTACTCTCCCTTTTGTTGGCAACCACGGCCCTTGTTGTCGGATGCTCAGACGCCGACACGGTCCCTGCGGCAGCGGCGGCGACTGGCTGCACCAAGGACGCTGATTGCAACATGGGCGAGGTCTGTCGCAAGAGCGAATGCCTCGCGCCGACCGATTTTCTGTGCGAGACCGCTGACGACTGCGTCGCCGCCTTGGGTGCCAAGAGTTGGACGCCGGCGGCGACGACTGGCACGACGGTGCCGGTCTGCTATGCGGCGGTCTGTGAAGAGAAGCGCTGTCGGCTCGCCACCCGCGCCCAAGACACCAAGTGCGACGACGACGACGGCCTGCCCTGCACCCAGGGCGCCTGTGACGACAAGGGCGCCTGCCAGGCGGCCGCCAGCCTCGTGCCCGACACCTGCCTCATCGACACGGCCGGCACGCCGACCTGCTACGCCAAAGACAAGGTCAACACCGCCAACGCCTGCGAGATCTGCGTCCCGGCCGTCGCCAGCAAGGCTTGGTCCGGCATGCCGATAGGCGCCTCGTGCGACGACAAAGACAAGCTCAGCTGCACCACTGGCCGCTGCGACGGCGCGGGCAAGTGCGACACGTGCAAGGACGGAGTTTGCGCGGGGGCTGCGACGATCGCGCTGGACGCGTGCCTGATCGATGGCGCCTGCGTCCAACAGGACGACAAAAAGACCGACAGCCACGGCTGCGAGGTGTGTTCGCCCACTACCAGCCAGAGCAAGTGGAGCGCTGTGAAGGATGGCGAGGCGTGCGAGAAAGACGGCGAAGCGTGCCGCCCGGGGGCGTGCGCGAGCGGGACGTGTGAGTTCAAGTCTGTGCTCTCGGGGTTCTGCTACATCCCCGACGAAAAAGCCGGCGCGTGCGTGAAAGACGGCGCGCTGCAGAGCACGAACAGCTGCCAGGTGTGCGACGCCGGCAACGCGCCGACAGCGTGGACCGCCAAGCAGCTCGGCGAGGCTTGTAAGAGCCCTGACGGCTACGTGTGCACGCTCGACCAGTGCAACTCGGCGGGCAACTGCGTGGGTACGCCGAAAGACAGCCTGTGCCAGGCCAGCGGCGCATGCACGCAGGGCAAGTGCGACACGACGGCGAAGAGCTGCACCACCGTGAACCTCGCCAAGGCGGCGACCTGCACCGGCGACGACGGCGTGGACTGCACGGTGGAGCACTGCGACGGCAACGGCAGCTGCGATAACGCCGGAATTCCGGACAAATCGGGCTGTGACGACCAGCTTGCGTGCACTGTGGACGCGTGCGATCCGGCGGCCACGAAGGGCACCGATGGCTGCACACACACGCCGACCAACAGCGCGTGCGACGACGGCAACCTCTGCACCGACAACGTCTGCGACGCCCAGAAGGGCTGCGTGGCGAGTGATAATACGAAGTCGTGCGACAAGGACAGCCTCGCCTGCACACAGGAGAAGTGCGACGCCGGCGCCTGCAAGGTCAACATCGATCCGGGCACCTGTGTGATCGACGCCGCGTGCCAGAAGACCGACGACAAGTCGCCGAGCGGCTGCACGAGCTGCCAGCCGACGGTCGACAATTCGAAGTGGAGCCCGCTGCAGAAGGGTGTGGTCTGCGCTGACGACAAGCTGCCGTGCACGGTGGATGAGTGCGACGGTAAGGGCGCGTGCAGTCACGCCCAGCTCGTCGCGGAGACGTGTCTGGTGCAGGGCGTGTGCCTCGCCAAAGGCAAGAAGAGCAGCGGCGGCTGCCTCGTGTGTGCGCCGAGCGTGAAGACGACGGCGTGGACCGCGGTGGCGCCGGCGACGGCGTGTGATGTCGACAACTACTCGTGCACGGAAGACGCCTGCGACGGCAAGGGGGTGTGCGCGCACGCGCCGCAGGACGCGAAGTGCGACGACGGCCTGGGTTGTACGCGAGACGCCTGCGCGCCGACGAGCGCGTTTGCCCAGGGTGCGACCGGTTGTGAGAACGTCGATCGCTGCGCGTATGGCCACAGCTGCGACAAGACGGCGAAGGCGTGTTTGACCCCGAAGCCGGTGGTGTTGGTGACCGCAGGCGCAACGGACCCGGAGCCGACGAATCCGGCGGTTTTGCGGCATGTGCTGGACGCGAAGACGGGCACGACGCGGACGTGGGTGGTGTACCAGAGTCAGAGCTGCGCGACGGCGAGCGGGGGGAAGTGGGGGATCACGAAGCCTGCGCAGCTGCGGGCGGTGGTGCTGGACTCGGTGGAGGAGAGCAAGCCTGGGGTTGGGAAGGCGAAGCCTGTGACGGTGACGTTTGCGGCGGCGTTGGCGGGGAAGGATGTTTGCCAGGGGTTTCCGGTGGTGGCGGTGGATCCGAACTCGACGAGCCAGGGGTGGTTGAGTTGGTTGGAGGGGGATGTGAAGGCCGGGACGTGCCTGAAGTCGGGCTATCAAGGCGGGATCCCGCGGTTGGCGCGGCTGGACGGTGCGGCGGTGACGGCTGGAGTTGCTTGGGACGCAGCTGGGGCGGTTTGTCCAGATAGTGCGGGGCAGAAGCCGTCGTTCTTGACGTCTGGGTTTGCGGTTTTGCCGGGGGCTGAGGCGGATGCTTCGAAGCGTGGGGGGATTTGGGCGCGGCCGTCTGGGTTTAGTTTGAGTGAGACTGGGCTGAATCAGGTGTTGTTGTCTGGTGCCGTCGGCAAGGGTGTGTGGGCGAAGGCGACGCCTGGGTTGAGCGAATTTTCGACCGTCCATCCAGTGGTGGTGGACACCGGCAAGGCCGATAAGGCTGGGACGCGGTTCTGGGTGTTGGCGCTGGATGAGAAGAACGTCAGCGGGACCTATACGCGTGAGCTTTGGGCGCAGGGGATGAGCGCCGCTGGGGTTGAGACGACCAAGACGAAGTGGCTGAGCTCGACGACGTTTGGGCTGGGGGAGTCGCTGGCTGGGACTAGCGCGGTTTGCTCGCTGGACGCGGCTGTGGACCCGGCGACGGGCGATGTTGGGATGGTTTTGGTGACGCGGAAGGGTGGGAAGGATTTTGTTTGGTTGTTGGTCCAGCGCGCTGTGGATGGGGCGTTGATATCGACGGAGATTCTGTCCAAGACGAGCAAGGGTGATTGTCGGAAAGGCTATGCTGGCGCACGAATTGTACCTGATAACAAAGCATGGCTTGTCGGCACGTTTGAGGCGCCAACTAGTCTCCTGCCGACGTCAGGCGTGATTGCGATGCATCGTGTGCTTAACTCCGATGTGAAGACCATTTTGACGCTGGACAGCGTGAGTTCAACGACCACGGATTCTAGCGTCCCAACTATGGGACCGACTGTTTCGCTGGCCTGGCGTGGTCTGTCGGACATGTTGCGCCATCCGAATGGCGCCGTGACCTTGGTTCTGGAGATGAACGACAGCGCGAATGCCGATAAGCGCGCGATCGCGGTGCATTCGTTTATGCCGAAGTAGTCTCGCGGGGCCGAGTTGGGTGTTTACCCGGTGCAAGGGCTACGAGTGGCGTTGGGGTTTGG
>CALENB010000150.1 GCA_937910235.1 uncultured Myxococcales bacterium
AGCTCGTCCACGCAATCCCAGTCGTCCTGCTCGCTCGCGCGGTCGTGCCGCGGCCGCCTACTTCGGCAAGCGATGCGCCATCGTCGATCGCGGCCACGTCGGTGGCGCATGCGTTCACACCGGCACTTTACCGTCCAAGGCGTTGCGTGAGTCGGCGCTGCATCTCTCAGGCATGGCCGCGCTTGGGATCTCCGGCGTCGCGTGCCGGGTGGGCGACGGCGTGTCGGTGGGCAGCCTCATGGCGCACCGCGAGGCCGTCTGCGAAGCGGAGGTGACGCGGATTCTCGGCAATCTGGATCGCCACGGGATTACGCTCTTTCATGGCGATGCGCACTTGGTCGACGCACACACGGTGCACATCGAGCGCCTCGGCGCGGAGCCGCTCACGTTGACGACCGACGTAGTCATCATCGCCACGGGGACCCGGCCGCGCCAACCCGCCGGGCTGCCGTTTGAGACCGATGAGGTGTGGGATAGCGACCAGGTTCTCGACATGGAGTCCTTGCCCGGGTCGATGCTCGTCTACGGCGCCGGCGTCATCGGGTGCGAATACGCGGCCACGTTCTCAGCGCTGGGCGTCCAGATCACGCTCCTCGAACCGCGTGACACGATCTTGCCGTTTGTGGACCACGACGTGACGCGCCATCTGCTCGCCGCGTTCCAAGACATGGGTATCCGCATCGGCACAAACGCGGTGTTGGCGAGCGTGCAGGGAGACGAGGGCGTCGGCGTGGTGCTACGACTCGAAGACGGTCGCTCTTTTGAGGCGGATCGGCTGCTGTTTTGCGCCGGTCGAACGGCTAACAGCGACAACTTGGGGCTTGAAAACCTGGGGGTCCAGCTCAATTCGCGCGGTCAGATCCTCGTCGATGACAACTATCACGCTGGCGTGGGTCGTATTTACGCGGTCGGCGACATCATCGGTTTTCCGGCCCTGGCCAGCACCGGTATGGAACAGGGCCGCGTCGCCAGCTGCCACGCCTTTGGCTTCTCGTACAAGGACCAGATCTCGCGGCTGCTGCCGTATGGGATCTACACCATCCCTGAGTGCGCTATGATCGGTCACACCGAGCAAGACTGCCAAGCCAAAGAGATCCCCTACGAGGTCGGCACGGCGAAATACAGCGAGAACGCGCGCGGGGCCCTCGCTGGCGGCGCGGAGGGCTTGCTCAAGCTCGTCTTCGACCCCGCCACGAAGCGATTGCTTGGCGTGCACATCGTCGGTCAGGGGGCGTCGGAGCTGGTTCACATCGGCATGACAGTCATCCAGTTCGGCGGCACTATCGACGCCTTTATCGACGCCGTCTACAACTTCCCGACCCTGTCAGAGTTATATAAATACGCGGCATACGATGGCCTGAAGCGCATCTCGGTGGGTCGCTAAGGGGCTGGGAGTTCCGCTGCGCCTTCGTGCGTCTGCGCCGCTCATGCCGGCCGAGCGCCGCCCCTCAGTGCGCGATCTCTATCTTCGATGCGAGCCAGAAGAAG
>CALENB010000151.1 GCA_937910235.1 uncultured Myxococcales bacterium
CGTCGTCATGGCGCGCTCGCCCTTGCCCACCACCGTCGTCTTCAGCGGAACTGTGGGCTCGAAGCGCACCGCGCGCTCGCCAACGACCTGCGCTTCGACACGGGTGATCGGCACCTTCGACAGCGGTAGTTTGATCTGCGGCTGTCCGTGGCTGCGATCCACCGCGAGGCGAAACGTCGCCGTGATCACGTGGTCGCCAGCGCCGCGAACCGCCACGCGGTGCCAGCCGTCGGCGACTGTCGAGACCAGCGCCTGCTTGCCGTCGAGGACCGACGTGAGGGCCGAGGTTTCATCGATAAGTCGCAGCTGCACGGGCGCCTGTCGCACGCGCACCGTGAAGGTCGCGCTGACGTCGACCCCGTCGCCCTGCGCGTCGGGCTTGACCACGTACCGCGCGCTGCGAACGGCGCCCGACTCAGCGCCGAGGCCCCACGCCAGGACGACGGCGGTTGTCGCAGGTACCTCAAAGGTGTGGTTGCCGCTCGATTTCGCGCTCGGCCAGAGCTGAACGCTGGCCGCGCCCGGGCCGCTCACCGATACGGACGCGCCGGGTACGGGGGGCAGGGCGATCAACGCGCTCGTGCCGGCCGCGGTCTCTCGGACGCGAACCTGAATGACCATGCGAATGGAGACGGACGCGGAGGGGTCTTCGATCACGAGCAGGTGCGCGCCGGCGCGTCGAAGCAGGGGTACCGAGTCGCCGTCCGCCGTCACCGACTCGATGATCTGATCGCCCGGCAGCAGCAACACCTCGGCGCGGCGTTTGCCCGTGACCTTGACCTCGCCCGTGATCACGACCCGCGCGAAGGGTTGGGTTGGGCTGGGTAGCGTCACCTCGACCCTGGCTCGCGACCAGGCTGCGTCGGAGGCTTGGCCGCCCGCCTTGAGCATGAGCGCTTGGTACCGTTCCAGACTCAACCGCACCGACTCCGTGGGTTTGGCGGCCTCCGCAGCTAACGGCGCGGTCGCCAGCGACGTCGCGCTGAGGAGGAACGCAGCACCCAGCAGCAAGGCGCCGATCTGCGCTGATCTGAGCGGCGCCACGAGCCGGCTGGGGCGGCGGGCTGGGCCGTGGGCGGGGCGGCGGGCGATGAGGCGATTCGGGGTCATAGGCGTCCTCCTGGACAAGCGACCTCAGTGAGGACGCGCGGCGCGGGCGTGCGATCTATCGAGTCTGCAAACAGGCTGTGTTCACAACGACACAGACGTCTGATTGCACATCCCGCGCGGGGTAGCTGCATGCTGCTGGCGCCCGCAGAATCTATCACGAATGCAGGCTTCGCAAGGCGCTCGCAGCGCCGCGTTGACGCGCCAGGATTGACCCTTCGGACGTCACCCTCGCACACTCCGCGCCATGATCGACGCCCGCCGCCAACCCGCCTCGTGCTGCTCGGGGCCCCAGGTCGCTCTCCGCCGCGAGCGGGGTGCGGTGTGGGCGTGGACCCTCGCCCTGCCGCTCCTGTTGGTCGGCTGCGGCGGCGCGACGCCACCGTTGGCCACGGGTCAAGTGGCCGCGTCCGGCGCCAGCGCCGCCGCGGCGCGGCAGACGGCCGCGCAGCTGAAGGTGGCAGGCGCCAAGGGTGATGCGGAGGCGCAGGGGCAGCGGTGGGGGCCGGCGTCGTCGCGTTTTCACGCCGCGATGCGCACCGCCAAGCAGCCCAGTGTGTGCGCGGCGCTGAAAACTCGGCGAGATCGCGCCGCCGGACATTACGCGAGCCAGCTGCTGCGCGGCCTTGAAGACAGGCTCACGGCGCCGAGCGCGCGCGAGATTTTTGCGCAGGCCGCGGGCCTCGCGCGGGCCGCTTGGGTGCCGCTGCCGGAGCGCCACCGCGCCGAGGCCCTCATGGCCCGCGCTGGGGCCCAGCTCTGGGCGGCGTCCAGCGCGGCTGACCCCAGCGCGCGTCTCGCCCAGGTGCAAGGCGCCGCCGCGTGGGCGTTGCAGCTGCCGGCAGATGACCCGACGGTGCGGGCGTGGCGGGCGGAGAGCCTGCGCCTCGCGACGCACCACGACGCGCTGCGATCGGCGCGCAGCGCGTTGCCGTTCGCCGGTTGGCTGCAGAACAGACTCGTGCGCGAGTTGGGTGGCGTCGCGCATCCGAGCGCGCGGCGTTGGCTCGCCGAGATGGTGCGCGCCAGCAGTCTGCGATTTGAGGTCCGCCTTGAGGGCCCATGCCGTGCGCAGGGTGATGCGGCGGCCGCCGCCCTGGCGTCGCCGTTCGGCGTGCGGGTGCCTGTGACGCTGCAGATGCAGTCCTGCGGCGACCAGCGGGCGGCGACCAGCAGCCTGGGCGCCTATCGCGTCTTTGTCGCAGATGTCCGCATCCGGCCGCCAAACGCGAACGTGATTCGTGTGCACCTCGGGCTCGGCGCGAAGCCGACCGCCGCGGCGAGCGCGCTCGATCTGCAGTTGGCCGGCGCTGCGGCGGCTCGAATTCGCGCCGCCGCAGCGCCGATCCGTCGCGCGCAAGCGACGCCGTTGATCGCGCGGGCGCGCGTGGCGACCAACCCGCTCCAGGCCGAAGAGCTGTGGCTGCATGCCTTGGCGTGGCGCGGCGCGCTGCCTGAAGATGGCGTCGCGTTTCTCCGCGCGCACGTCGGCCTGACGCTGGCCCAAGCGATCGCCGCTCAGTCGACGCGCTGGCCCCGCGCGCGCCTGCTCCTGCGCCTGCCAACGCGGCCGTATCCAGCAGGAAAACCCCATGATTGCGGCCTTAAAGCTGACGCGCGTCGCCCGCCCAACCCAACCGCCGCCCCATCCCAGCCGGCGCACGCGTCAGCTGTCGATCGTGGCGACTAGGTGTGGTAGTCGTGCTGCGGCCCCACCGTTCTCCCGCCGACCCATTGCCCGGCCTCGATGGCTCGGCCCTCCAGGAGATCTGATGTCCGCTGCGCACGCCCCCCTTGAGCCCCATGGACCGATCGAGCCCCTGTTCGACGATGTGTGGCGGGTCAACGGCTCGTTGGAGATGAAGCCCACCATGCGGCTGGGTCGCAACATGATCGTTGTGCGCAACGGCGGCGAGCTGACGATTATCAACTCCGTCCGGCTCGACAGCGGCACAGAGGCGCAGCTCAAGGCGCTCGGCACCATCGCGCACGTCGTGAAGATCGGGCTGCATGGCATGGACGACGCCTACTACGTCGACACGTTCGGCGCGAAGATGTGGACGCTGCCGGGAGCGCGCGTGGCCGAGGGTGTCACGGCGACAGACGTGTTGAGCGCGGACGGCGACAGCGCGACCCCCGGCAGCCCGATCCCCGACCTCACTGTCTTCGTCTTTGCGCTTACGAATAAGCCCGAGGCCGCGCTGCTGCTCGAACGGCACGGTGGCCTGCTCATCACGTGTGACAGCGTGCAGCACTGGGAGCCGTCGCCGCGCAACTCGTTCACCGCGCGGATCGCCTTTAGACTGATGGGGTTCATGCACCCAGCGCAGATCGGGCCGCCCTGGCTCAAGGCCCAGACGCCTGCCGGAGGCTCCGCCCGCGGCGACTTCGACCGGTTGGTGGCGCTGCCTTTTCGCCACGTCATCGGCGGACACGGCGGGCTGCTGCGCGACGACGGCCCTGCTAGGCTGGCGGAGACCATTCACCGAGTTTTTGGCAGCTGACGGCCCTGTGCGCGCATAAACCACCTCCGGCGTGCCGCCCGGTCGCCCGACTAGGCGATTGCGCGTGCGCTCCCTAGCCGCGACGGCGTTGTGCGGGTAAGCTCGCGAACGAACGGAGCTCGCCATGCATCTCGCCTATCTCATCGCTGCGGCTATCGGTTGCACCTTGCTCATCGCCCAGGTGGCGCTTCAGCTGTTGGGGCTCGGCGGCGGCGATGACGTGGCCGGCCACGACTTTGGTGGCGACGCGGACCTGGGCGGCGACGGCGACGTCCACACCGACATCCACGAGGGCGAAACCAACCTGTTTTTCGGCGTGCTCTCCTTTAAGACTTTGTCAGCGTTTGTCGCCTTCTTCGGCCTCTCAGGCCTCGCCAGCGCT
This sequence comes from uncultured Myxococcales bacterium, assembly GCA_937910235.1. Classification (GTDB taxonomy): domain Bacteria; phylum Myxococcota_A; class UBA9042; order UBA9042; family UBA9042; genus UBA9042. The sequence goes on from CALENB010000151.1 coordinate 3,994, forward strand.
GAGCTCGGCGTCGCGTCCGCGGGTCTGCAGCTGCTGATCGCCGTGTTGGCCGGTCTCGCTGCCGGCGCCGTCGTGGTCGTGCTGATGCGGCTGCTCGTCTCGCTCAACACCTCGGGCACTACCCGCCTCGAGGACGCCATCGGCAAGACCGCGCGTGTCTACCTGAGCGTCCCGGGTGGCGGAGACGGCCACGGTAAGATCATCGTCGACATCGGTGGCCGCGAAGTGGAGCTGCTCGCGATCACGCCTGGACCGACCATCCCAACGGGAGCCGCCGTCGAGGTGGTGAAACGAACCGAGGGCGAGACCTTCGAGGTCGTTCGCATCTGATCGATGCCCAGGCTATGAACCTGTTTTTCCGGCTCAACAGCGGCCCAGTAGCGGGCTTGGAGGCCACTCGTGAACTACGTTATTGCCATCGCCGTCATGGCTACGCTGGTGATTTTCAGCTTCATGCTGCTGGTGATCAAGCGGTATCGGCGCTGTCCGTCCAATCAGATCTTGGTCGTCTACGGCAAGGTCGGCGGCGGGCAGAGCGCGCGGTGCATGCACGGTGGCGGCGCGTTTGTGTGGCCGCTGATTCAGAACTACGCCTATCTCAGCCTGGATCCGCTGCAGATTGAGATCCCGCTCCAGGGTGCGCTCTCCGCCGAGAACATCCGCATCAACGTGCCCTCCGTGTTCACCGTCGCCATCGGAACCGAGCCCGCCGTGATGCAGAGCGCCGCGGTGCGTCTGCTCGGGCTGTCGCATCAACAGACCGTCGATCAGGCCCGCGACATCATCTTCGGTCAGATGCGCCAGGTCATCGCCTCGCTCGAGATCGAGAACATCAACCGCGACCGAGACACCTTCAGTCACAGCATTCAGGGTGGCTTGGAGCCGGAGCTGCGCAAGATCGGGCTGGTGCTTATCAACGTGAACATCACCGACATCACCGACGAGTCGGGCTATATCGAGGCGATCGGTCGCAAGGCCGCCGCTGAGGCGATTCAGCAAGCGGTGATCGACGTCGCTGAGCAGCAGAAGCGGGGCGCGATCGGTGTCGCCAGCGCGGAGCGAGACCGCGCCGTTGAGGTCGCCGAAGCTGAGAGGATCAAGCAGATCGGCGTGACGCTGGCGCGGCAGCAGCAGGCCATTCGCATCGCCGAGCTCGAGCGCGACCGGGTCGTTGGTGAGGAGCGCGCCTCCCTGCAGCGCGAGTCGCAGGTCGCCGAGGCGGAGAAGGAGAAGCGCGTGCGCGTGGCGGACGCTGAAGCGCTGGCGACAGAGGGCGAGAACCTGGCAGCCGCGAAGGTCGCCAAGGTGAACGCCGACCTGCAGGTCGACCGCGCAGACGCTCGGCAACGTGGTGAGACCCGCCAGCGCGAGGCAGATGCCGCCGTGTTTGCGGCGCAGTATCGCGCCGAGGCCGCGGCCGCACAGGAGCTGGCGAAGAAGGTCGAAATGGAGCGACGCGCCGAGGTGGAGGCCGTCGCGAAGGCGAACAAGGCGCGGATCATCGTCGACGCAGAGGCCGAGGCCGACAAGCGTCGGATTGAAGCCGAGGGCGACGCCGCGGCGATCTTCGCGCGCCTGGACGCGGAGGCCCGTGGTCAATACGAGATCTTGCGTCAGAAGGGCTTGGGTCTCCGCCAGATCGTCAACGGCGTCGGTGGCGCAGACGCGGCGTTCCAGCTGCTGATGCTGGAGCACATGGACTTCTTGGCTGAGCAGAGCTCCAAGGCGATCCAGAACATCAAGTTCGACAAGATCACGGTGTGGGACAACGGCATCGGTGAGGACGGCAAGACCTCGACCGGTCGCTTCCTGCAAGGGCTCGCTGGCTCGCTGCCGCCCGTGCTGCACATGATGCGCGACATCGCCGGGGTGCAGATGCCCGAGGCGCTCGGCAAGATCATCGGTGACGCGGACGAGGTCAGCGCTCGGGTTGATTCGGGCGACGCTGGGAAGGCGGACCGCGCCGAAGACGCTGTGACCTAGCTCACGAGACGGGCGGCGGAGGGCGGACAGTCGGGCGGACAGTCGGGCGGACAGTCGGCCCGAGAGTCGGCTGGACAGTCGATAGGACTGGCTGCGAATTCGGTGCTAGGTGGCCCGACGCGGGATCGGCCACCGACCCTGCGGGCGCCGCGCTCGGCTGCGCGTCCGGTACCGCGCGAATGCGGATGTCGAGATGCTCACCGTGTTTGCCGACGGGTAGCGATACGAAGTCATCTCGCGACCACGCCAGGCGCGCCGTCCACTGCCGATCGGGCGTTTGTACACGCAATGTGCTGCCCGGGCCGCCGATACAAGGCACGATCGTCGCTTCTACGCCGTCGACATCGCCGCGCACCAACGACCGCCAGCGCACCGTTGTGCCGTTGTCGTCGCGGCGATGGGGTGCGACGCCGTCGCCGTCCGCGATCTCAAGCTGGAGAAAGCGCACATCCGTGACGCGTCCACAGTCGAGGTGGAGGTTGCCGTCCCAGCGGCGTCCGACCGCGGTGGTGTCGCCGCCGCCCCAACGCAGCTGGACTTTCAGCGGCGCGCCAAAAGCGACGGTGGGCTCCGACGCCGTCGCGACGTCCGGCCCGGGGCTGTCACAAGCGACGCATGCGGCCAGCAGCGCGAGAATCCCGACCCTGTTGCGGTGCCACAAGCGCATCTCCGACCTCCGAAGATCAAGCTACGGATGCCCGCGAGGCAGGGCAACGCGCCGCGACGTCTGGGGTAGGACTACTCCAGTGCATCGACGCACGGACGTCGGGCCACGACGAGGTCGAGTCGGCGCCGACGTCAGCGGTCGCTGTTGCCGTCCACGACGACGGACGCTAGCTTGGCGACATGAGTCGACGCACCACACAGCGCTCCGCGATCTGCGCCGCCTTTGAATCCGCCGCGCGTCCGCTGAAACCAGACGAGGTGCTCGCCCTGGCGCAGCAAGTGGTGCCGGGGCTGGGCGCGGCGACCGTGTATCGCAACCTCCGCCGACTCACCGAGGACGGCTGGCTGCGCGTTGTGGCGCTGCCCGGCGACGCGACGCGGCTGTACGAACGAGCCGGGCTCGCGCATCACCATCATTTCCATTGCGACCGCTGTGACCGCGTCTTTGACGTGCACGTCTGCCCCGGGGATCTAGGCAAGCTCGTGCCGCCGGGCTTCGCTGTGACGCAGCACGAGTTTGTGCTGTACGGGAGCTGCGCCGACTGCAACTAGCCGCCACGCATCGCCGATGCTCCATCGCCCCGCGGGCGGGCCATACGGATGCCATCTCCTAACTCTTTGGTTCTATTTACCGCGCACGCCATGCTTGCAAATGAGAAGCAGTTATCATTAATGTTCGCCATGCTCGACGCCTACCGACACAGTCTCCACCCCCGCGCCGCCCGCCAATCACTGGCTGTGGCGCTCCTGATCGGGTGCGTCGTCGCGTCGCCGCGGTGTCATGCCCAGCCCACACCGCCGCCGCCGCCGCCGCCGCTGGCGTCCACGGCGCAACCCTCGCCAGAAGAACAGCGCCTGCTGCGGGACAGCTTGCAGGCCGATCGTCGCGGCCAATCCGCCAGTGGGACGGTCCCAAACGCCGCGTCGCTCCCGGCGGGCACCGGCGGGCCGGCTGCCTATCGAAGGCAGTCGCTCGCGACCGTCATGAACCCGAACATCTCGCTCATTCTCGATGTAGCCGCGGGCTGGTTCTCGGTCGAAAAGCCGCTGCAGGCCGGCGCGCATGACCCAAACAAGACTGGCTTTACCCTGCAACAACTCGAGCTACACCTGGACGCCGCGGTCGACCCATATTTTGAGTTGCAAGCCAACCTCGTCTTCACCGAGGAGGGCGTTGAGGTAGAGGAGGCCTATGCACGCACGCTCTCCCTGCCCGCTGCGCTGCAGCTGCGCGCCGGACAGTTCTTCACCCGGCTTGGGCGCACAAACGCGACGCATCCGCACACCTGGAACTTCGCTGACCAGCCGATCGTCAACGGTAAGATGCTGGGAGGGGATGGACTGCGCGGAGTCGGCGCCGAGCTGTCGTGGCTCAGCCCCTTGCCCTGGTATGCGGAGGTGGTCGTCAGCACGCAGATGGGCACTGGCGCCTGCTGCGCCCGCAGCTTCTGGGGCGATCAGGCACAACCGGTGCGCACCCCGACGGACCTGATGCAGCTGGCGCGGCTTCAGCAGTTCTTTCCCCTGAACCAGGATTGGAGCGTGTCGTGGGGCTTGTCCGCCGCCACGGGACCCAACGGCTCAGGCGTCGGGACCGCGGGCCTCGCGACGTCGGACGACGTCCGCACCGATCTGTGGGCGACCGATCTCTACGTGCGCTACCGCCCGGTGGCGAACCGCGCGCGCGTCGCGTTGTCGTGGCAGACCGAGGCGATGTTGCGCCGTCGCCACGGAGGCGATCGTGTGCTTCAAGACTGGGGCGTCACCTCCGAGCTTGTGTGGCGCTACGACTTGCGGCACGCCGCTGGCATCCGTGTGGAGCACGTGACCGGCGTGGTGGACGACCCCCTGGATCCCGACTGGACCGGGGCCCGACAGCGTCTCACGGCGCAGTGGACGCTGTTCCCCTCCCATTTTTCACGGCTGCGCTTTCAGACCAGCGTCGACCAGCCATCTTGGCGCTCAAAGCCGATAATCGCGGCGTTTGTGGCGCTTGAGGTGCTGATCGGCGCCCACGGCTCGCACGAGTTTTAGGAGGTTCAGATGCGCTTCATCGGCAGCTCTCACCGACACCCAGGCCTACGGGGCGCCGTGGTTGTCGCCTTGGTCGTCGCCGGGATCGCGGCGCCGTCCGGATGGGCCGCCCCTTCGAAGATCGCGCCGGCGCTGCAGATTGTCGCGACCCTCCCCGATCTGGCGGCGCTTGTGCAGGCGGTAGGCGGCCCCCACGTTCACGTGACCGCCTTGGCCGCACCCAACCAAGATCCCCACTACGTCGACCCTCGACCGAGCCTGATGTTGCCGCTGTCCCGCGCACATCTGCTCGTCGTCAACGGTCTGCAGCTGGAGCAAGGCTGGCTTCCGCCGCTGATCCGGGGTTCCCGCAACAGTCGCATCCAGCCGGGCACCACTGGGCACCTCGACGCGTCGTTTTTTGTGCAGAGGCTGCAGGTGTCGACCGCCCCGCTCAGCCGCGCCATGGGGGACGTGCATCCCGGTGGCAACCCGCATTTTGTCTGTGATCCGCGCGCCAGCGCCCGCGTCGCTAAGGCGATTGGCGAACGGCTGGCCCAGTTGGACCCCGCGCACGCCGCCGCCTATCTGGCCCAGACGACGGCGTTTGTGGCGCAGCTGACGGCCATCGCCAAGGCCCAGCGGAGCCGCTTCGCCAAGCTGCCTGTGCCCAGGCGGCGTATTGTCAGCTACCACCGCTCGTTGCCCTATCTGCTCGATTGGCTGGGCCTGCAGGAGGTGGCGACCGTCGAGCCGCGACCGGGCATCCCGCCGAGTCCGGCGCACACCGCGACCGTTCTGACCACGATGCGGCAGCTGGGCGTGACCGTGCTGGTGCAGGAGGAGTTCTACCCGCGCCGCGTCAGCCAGACATTGGCGAAGCTCGTGAAGGGCGCCGTCGTCGTGCTGCCGGGCGGAGCCCGCTTTGACCGAGGAGAGACCTATGTCGCCCGCCTCCAGCGCACGACCGCCGCGCTCTACGCTGCCCTCGGTGGCTGAGGTCGCGCCGACGCTGGTGACGCTGGACGCGCTGCGTCCAGGCTATGACGGACGCGCCTTGCTGCCGCCAGTGAGCCTGCGCCTCGTCGCTGGCGAGCTGTGGGCGCTGGTCGGTCGCAACGGCGGCGGAAAGACGACGCTGATGCAGACGCTCCTCGGTCTGCAGGCGCCGGTCTCTGGCGCTGTCACGCACAAAGACGGCCTGCGGATGGCCTACGTGCCGCAGCGATTACGCTATGATCTCAGTGTTCCGACGCGCGTCACCGACTTTGTGGCGGACGGGTTGGAGACCGGGTGGCGTTTTCTCAACCCCTTTCGGAGCGCCCAGCAGCGGGCCAGCGTGGCGGAGGCGCTGCGCGACACGGACCTTGAAGCCATCGCGCTGGCGCCCCTGAGCGCGCTCTCGGAGGGACAGAAACAGCGAGTGGTGATCGCCCGCGCTTTGGTCACCCAGCCGCACCTGATGGTGCTCGACGAGCCGACGAGCGCGATGGACCCCGTCAACGAGCGCCAGATCCTCGGGTTGATCGCCGGGCTCTCGCAACAGCGCGCCATTGCGGTGATGATCGCGAGCCACCACATGCGCGCCTTGCCGGACTTCGCCCAGCACGCCCTGCTCGTCGACAAAGACCTCGGCATCGCCCGCGCTGGTGGTCTGCGGGAGGTGTTTCAATCGGCTGAGTTTCGCCGCATCTACGGAGATCCGCCGCTCGGCGCGCAATCGGAGGCGCAACGTGCTTGAGGCCGCGCCCACGCTCGACCAGTTCATGGACGGTTGGGAGCTCTTTGCCGACCCAGCGCTGACCGGCGCGGCCATGGGCATGACCCTCGGTGTCGTCGGGGTCTACGTCGTCGTCCGCCATCTCGTCTTTCTCAGCGCCACCCTCTCGCAGGCCGCCAGCCTGGGGGTCGCGCTGTCGTTTCTCGGCCGCGGCTTGGGGCTGCCCGCGTGGCTGATCTCACCCACCCTCGGCGCCGCGGTGGTCAGCCTCGGCGCCGTCAGCCTTTTTGCCCGCCCGCTCCGACGCCCACACGCCCGCGATGACGCCACCCTCGGCCTGCTGTACCTCGTCGGCGCCGCGGGCACCTTGGCCGTGGGGACCCGCGTTGTGCAGGATCTCGCCGACATCCAGACCCTGCTCTTCGGCACTGCGGTCGCCGTGTTGCCGGAGGATGTGCACCTCGTGTTGTGGACCTGCGCTGGCGTCCTCGCGCTCCACGCCTGGTGGTGGCGCGGCTTTGTGGCGACGAGCACCGACCTCACTGGGGCCCGCGTGCGGCAGCTGCCGGTGCGCTTGATCGACCTCACGCTCTTTGTGACGCTCGCGCTCAGCGTCTCCGTGTGTACGCGCGTGCTCGGCGCGCTGCCGGCCTTCGCCTTCTCGGTGCTGCCCGCGCTGGGCGCGCTGCGGCTCGCCGCCAACGTGCCGCAGGCGCTGCTGTGGGCCGGCGGTCTGGGCGCGGTCATCGGCTTCTCCGGCTACCTAGTGGCCTTTCTGTGGTCCCTGCCAGTCGGCGCGAGCCAGGCGCTTGTGGGCGCCGCGCTGGTGGCGGTGACGTACGCGATTAGCCCGATTTTGCGCCGTTTCCGTCAGCGCCACCTCGGCTGAAGCGCGTCGGATCGCGCCACTGCAGGGCCGCGTTCTCAGGCCAAGTTCGGCACGACCCAACGTCACCACCCGATCAGTTTTTGTCCTCGGCCACCGTCTGACGGCTATGTTCAATTCACAGTACTGCCGCAGCCACGACGATGCGCTGGCATCCCGAGCGCTGACCGATGGAGCGGGTTCGCCGGTTTGTGGCCGAGCGATCGCCGCGATCGTGCGCGCGGTCCACACACAGCAGCCGACGGGGAGGAGCGCCGACACATGGAACGTGAGCACAAAAGAGTCGGGTCCGTTGCGCTCGTCTTGCTGGGGGTGGGCGTCGTCATCCTCGCGGCTGATGCGGCGACGGGTCGCCAGCGCCTCGGGCTGCCTCCGGTGCCGGTGCCGGCCGACAACCAGATCACGCTCGCCAAGGTGGCGTTGGGTCAGAAGCTATTTGAGGACAAACGGTTGAGCGCCACGGGAGAGGTGTCCTGCGCGACGTGTCACGATCGTGCCAAAGCCTTTACCGATCATCGCAAGACCTCGCTCGGGATTCGCCAGCGCGCCAGCTTGCGCAACGCCCCAACGCTGATCAACGCCGCGTTCAACACGACCCAGTTCGGGGATGGCCGCTCACCGAGTCTGGAGGATCAAGCCCTCCATCCCTTTCTCAATCCGGTGGAGATGGGACTGGAGAGCCACGCCCCGGTCTTGCAGCTTGTCCGCACCGATGACGTGTACGTCGAAGCCTTCAAGGTGGCGTTTGGCAAGACCGACACAGCGATCACCATGAAGGAGGTCATTCAGGCCATCGCCACCTTCGAACGCACGCTCATCGCCGGCAACTCGGCGTTTGATCGCTACTACTTCGGCCAGCAGAAGTCCGTGCTCACAGCCGCGCAGAAGCGGGGTCTCCGCGTCTTTCGCAACAAGGGCCGCTGCGTGTCGTGCCACGTCATCGAGCAGACCACCGCGCTGTTCACCGACCACCAGTTCCACAACATCGGCGTCGGTATCCACAACATTCAGAACGACCTGCCGCGGTTGGTCGGCGAGTTTCTGAAGACGAAGCGGACCATGGCTGAGATCGACATCAACGTGCTCAGCGACGCCAAGACCTCGGAGCTCGGCCGCTTAGCGGTCACGCGCTCGTTTGAGGACATCGGGGCGTTCAAGACACCAACGCTCCGCAACGTCGCCTTCACCGCGCCCTACATGCACGACGGCTCCATCAAGACCCTGCGCGAGGCGGTTGTTCACCACAACAACGGCGGCGTGACGCGAAAGGGCGACAAGGTCAACGCCTACTTGAGCGGCGGCATCCGGCCGCTGGCGCTCACGAAGCAGGAGATCGACGACTTGGTGTCGTTCATGGAGGCGCTGACGAGTCCAATGGTGACGCGGGGCGCCAAACGGGGGAACTAGCTCATGACATCTATCAACCGGCGCAGCTTCCTGACCAGATCTGCCGCGGCGATCGCAGCTGGGGTGGTGCCGATGAGCGTCGTCAAACTCGCCTACGCCGACGCGGCGCAAGACTTCTCATTCGCGTACATCTCCGATGCGCACATTCAGCACATCAAGGGCGGTCGGTTCGTCCGCAGCTGGGATCGCGGTCTGATCCGAGCCGTGGCCGAGACCAACCTGCTCTCACCCAAACCGGACTTCGTCATGTTCGGCGGCGACTTGGCGCACCTTGGTGGCCGCGCCGAGCTCGACCACGGGGCGGAGATCCTGTCTGCGCTCGGCTACAAGACGCGCTACGTGATGGGTGAACACGACTACTACCTCGATTTGGGTCGGTATTGGTCGACGCTGTTTGGTCCGCAGTACTACGCTTTCGACCACAAAGGCGTCCATTTCGTGGTGCTCAACAGCATCCTCACGCACGAAAAGTGGACCCTGCAGCGCTGGCCTGACGCCAAGACGCGCATGCGTCAGATGGCCGCGCTCGACAATCCCAATGGCTCGCCATTTATGGTCGGCGCGCCACAGCGGGCGTGGCTGCAGGCCGACCTGGCGAAGGTCAACAAGGCCACGCCGGTCGTCGTCTTCTCGCACTCCCCGCTCCAGAAGCTCTACAGAGGCTGGAACTTCTGGACCGACGACGCAGACGAGGTCCAGGCGCTGCTGCAGCCGTTCGACCACGTCACCGTGATCTACGGCCACGTGCATCAAATCCAATACAACCAGATCGGCAACATCAGCTTTCACGCGGTGATGGCGACCGCTTGGCCGTGTCCGTGCCCGTCGACGTACGCGCAGGCCAAGCGCGCCATGCCTGTGTTGACGGTGCCGATGAACCGGGCCGATCCGTTCCATGAGCGCGACGGCACCGGCTGGCAGTTCATCGACATGAACAGCGGCAAGGTGGCGGCGAACTACACGCTCTACAACAACCCCTCGCGGCGCGTGGTCTGGAACCCGACGACGCGTCGGCCCGAGGACGCGGACTTTCAGGATCCAACCAAACAGGTCGAGCCGCAGAAGCACTACTAGGGGAACGCACCATGAACAAGACCGACATCACGTTCGCGCTGGGCGCAGCGAGCCTCGTCGCCCTCGCCGTCGGGGCCACGGCGGACGCAGACAACTTCACCAAGCCGGACATCCGGCGTTGGACGAGCGAGTACCTGACGGTCGTGCAGCAGGGTCGCGCGTTGTGGGGGAGCCCCAAGCTGGGGACCAACGGCGTGACATGCGGGCAGTGTCACCCCAACGCCGCCAACACGCACCCGGAGACGTACCCGAAGTTCCAGAAGCAGCTCGGCAAGGTCGTGCCGTTGCGTGAGATGATCAACTGGTGCTTACGCAACCCGCTGAAGGGCAAGCCGCTCGCGTACGATGACCCGACGATGATCGCGATTGAGGCCTACGTGACGCACGAACGACGCGGTGTGCGGTTGGCGCCAGGCAAACACTAGCGCCGCGCGCCTCAGGGGCCGACGCAGGTGCCGCCGGCGCAGACCTTGCCGATAGCGCACAGCGAGCCATCGGGCGCGGGTTTGTGGGTGCAGCCGCCCTTGCCGTCACAGGCGTCGAATGTGCAGAGGTTCGTGTCTGCGCAGCCGATCACTGGCTTGCTGGCGCACGTTCCGGCGGCGTCACAGCTGTCGTGGCCCCACGGGTCGGTGCGAATAACGCGGATTTGTGGGCCTGCAGTTGTCTGCACTGCGCCGAGCAACGCCAGCGAGCCATCTGCCCAACGGTCGAGCGCGCGCGCCGTCGGCAACGACATGGCGGCCAAGTCGGCGTTGTGTTGCGTGTTCCAGATGGGGTTGCCCGCGCCGTCCGTCCCCATCAGGCCGAGCACGCCGACGCCGCTCACGCTGAGCTGGTTGGCCATCACGAGCCCTGTTTGCGTAGCGATCACGGAAGACCACTTGGACCCCGTCGGGCTGACCTGCTCCAGCAGCACCTTGCCGGATTCGTTGACCAGCATCGCCCACGGGATCTTGAATCCCGGCGCGTACGTGGCTTGGCCGCTCAACACGGTGCCGACCGAGGCCAGCGCTGCGCCGAGCACGGTGACGGGGTACTTCGCCTTGACGATGACGTTCGCCAGGACCAGGCCGCCCGCGCTCAGCAAGGCGACACGCACGGTCTTCTCGTTCGCCACGAGTGACGCCGCGATCAGCACGTGGCCGCTCCCGTTGGTGCTGAGGCGCGCGTTGCCCTGTATCGCGCCGGTCGCGCCGAGCGCAGCCGTCGGCCAGACCGCGGCGCCGTCGCCGTTGATGCGCTGCACACGCAACGCCGTGTCAAACCACGCGACCACCGCGTCACCGCCAGTCGCGGCGCCGATGGCGTCATGGCCCCAGGTCTTCTGCTTCGGATCGGCGTCCCAACTTCACATCGCTTTTCCCTCGAGATCTCGGCGTTGCAGCGTCGCGTGCGGGTAAGTACCGCCGCTGGTCACATGGCCGAGCACCGCGATGTCACCGCCGATCGGCGCGACCGCGACGGCGCCCAAGCCTGCGCTCCCCACCGGCAGCGTGACGGAATCGGTCGCGACGCCAACCACGCCGCCGCTGTCCGAGATCCGCACGCTGACGTTGTTGGCGTCCGCGCCGCGGCCCACGACAGCCACGCCGCCATCCGGGAGCGTCGCGATCGCTGCGACCGACGTCACGCCTGGCACCGCCACCGTCTTGGCGTAGAGCAACGTTGCCTGTCCGGCGTTGCAGGTCGCCCCGCTGCAGGCCCCGTCGAGGTGGCACGCGTCGCCCGGTTTGCACAGCAGCCCCGGCGGCGCGGCGTGAAAGCAGCCGGTTGCGGCCGAACAGAGGTCGAGGTTGCAGCTCTTGCCATCTGAGCAGTCGTAGTACGCCTTGTCGCCGCACGCGCCGGAAGAAGCGCAGCTGTCACGTCCCCAGGGGTCGGCGCGCACGTACCAAGACTCCTCCTTGCCGCCGCCAACCGCCTCGCTGTAGCCCGCGAAAAACAACCTGCCGTTCGCCAGCACACCGACGGCCGTGGCCACGTCTCGCCGGCCCGGCTCCATCGGCGGATTGCGGACCCACTCCAAGTTGCCTTGCACGTCGAGCACGCCGAGGTACGCGCGATTCGCGTACGACGGATCGTGAAAGCTCCCCGCGAAGACGACGGCGTCGTCGCCTCGGGTGACGAGCGAGTTGAGCTCACTGCCAACGGGGCTGGTGATCTGGCGCGCGAGCACCCCGGAGGCGTTGGTCATGACCGCCCACGCGTACGGGTAGCCATTCACGCGGTTCGCGCCGGCCGCGGCGAACGTGCCGGAACTGGTGACCGCCACATCGTTCAACCGCCCGTCGTTCGCCGTGACGAAGCGTCGCTGCCACAGCAGCTTTCCAGCCTTGTCGTGACGAAACAGCCACCCGTTCCGCTGTCCGGTTGTCCCCGTCCAGCCGCAGCCGACCGTGCCGCCATCGGTCCCCACACGCTTCAAGGACAGGGGCATCGCCGACTCCGTCGTCGGGATCAGGTAACGCCACATCGGGTTACCAATGAGCGTCGTGCGTCCGATGAAGGGCTTCGCGCCGCCGGTCTTTGTCACCTCGGCGCCAACCCACGTCGCGCCACCGTCGGCCTGGCCAGCCACGCCGCCCGCCCGCGCGTCCTTGGTCAGATCCCCAATCACCTTGGACCAGTTCGTGCCGAGGCCGACGTCGACGTGATAGAGGAACAGGGCCCGCTTGTCGTCCTTGTACGCGGTGTCGCCGACGAGCGAGACCACCGTGCCGCCGTTTGAAGACAGCGCGGTGACCTCAAACGTCGTGTCTGGATACGGCGGCGGGGCGAGGTTGCCGCTGGAGATCTGACCGTTCGCGTCGGTCACGAGCAGCCAGCCGTAGCGCGTGCTGGTCTGGTCTCCCTTGACCCCTGTCCACGCGATGCCTGCCATCACCGCCGAGCCGTCCGCCAGCGTGACCAGGTCGGTGATCCGGCTGCGGAGCCCAGGAACCGGCTTCTTCGTGTACGTGCCGGCCTGCAGGCGCCGGTGAAAGAACGCCGCGTGGCCCGCGCCGCTGCACGTGCCTTGTGTGCACTCGGACGCCAGCGAGCACGCGTCGTCGTCGTCACACGCCGCGCCGTCACTCGCAGGCAGCACGACACACGTGAACGAGGTCGGACCCTGCGAGAGGCAGCTCGCCACCTGGCACGCCTTCACCGCCTGGGTGCAGATGACGCTGTTACCCGTCGCGCAGACGCCGTCTTTGGTGCACGTGTCATTCACCGTGCAGCCGGAGTTGTCGCCGTTGCAGACCTTGCCCTTCATCGCGTCGGCGTCCCCGTCGCACTTGCCCGTCTTCGTGTCACAGCTGTCCACCGTACACGCGTTGCCGTCGTCGCAGCTCTTCGCCACGTGCATGCAGCCAGCCGGCGTCTTGCAGCTGTCCACTGTGCACTCGTCGCCGTCGTCGCAGTCGGTCGGTTGGTTGCCCTTGCAGCCGCCGAGCCCGTCGCACGTGGTCCCCGCTGTGCAGACGTCGCCGTCCTCGCACGGACTGCCGCCCTTGTTCGGTTGCAGTCCGCACACGCCGGACTTGCCGTCACAGCTGTTGGTCAAACACGCCGTGTTACCGAGCGGGCTGCAGAACACCTTGCTCGCCGGGTTAAAAACACATTTCGGGACTTTGAGGGACTTGTCGCAGTAGAAGATGCCGTTGCAGAGGTCACCGTCGTCCTCCTTCTCGCAGTCCGCGTTCTGGGTGCACTCGCAGATGGCCGCCGCGCTCTTGCAGGCCTTGCCCTCGCACACATCACCCGTCGTGCACGCGTTGCCGTCGTCGCACTTGAAGGGACCCTCATCGCCCTTCTGGCCCACAATCTTCGGCTGCCAGGCGCAGTCCTGCCCTTTGTCGCCGGTACAACTCAGCACCGCGTCGGCCCGCGCGACCTGGGTGCACGTGCCTTCTTTGGGCAAACACACCGTCTTCGCGCAGCCCGTGTCGTCCACCGTCGGGCAGACCACCACCGACGCTGGATTGGGCGCGCACTGGCCTGTGGCTTTGTCGCAGAACGCGATGCCGTTGCACTTGTTGCCGTCGTCCTTGTCGGCGCAGTCGCTGTCTTTGGTGCACGCACACAGGTAGGTGCCCGCTTGGCACAGACCGCCAAGGCAATGATCGCCGCTGGTGCAGGCGTCGCCGTCATCGCACGCCGTCGTCGGCGGGGCCGCGGCGGGCTGGCAGAGCCCGGTCGCCGGGGTGCAGGCGCTCGTCGTGCAGGCATCCGCGCCGCCTTTGGGGCAAGTGACCACTGTCGCCGGGTTGACCTTGCACACCGGCGGCTTCGCCGCGACGTCGCAGTACAGCGTGCCGTTGCAGGCGTCGCCGTCCTCTTTCTTAAGACAATCCGCGCTCGTCGCGCACGTGCACACGTTGTCGCCGCCGGGCGCGCAGACCCCGGATTTGCAGGCGTCGCCTACCGTGCAGCCATCGTCGTCGCTGCACGCGCTGCCGTCCTTGCTGGCGACCTTCGCGCACGTGCCGGTCTTGGGCTGGCAGACCGAGTCTTGACACGCCGCGCCGCTGTCGCCGCAGACCACGATCGTCACCGGGTTGATCTTGCACCGGAACGGAAACACCGATTTCTCGCAGTAGAGCGTGCCGTTGCACAGGTCGCCATCCTCCTGTCCGGCGCAGCTCAGCGTCTCGCTGCATTCGCAGAAGTTGGCGCTGCCCGTGGTGCATTTGCCCTTGAGGCAGTGGTCGCCGGTCGTACAGGGGTCGCCATCTTCTCACGCCGCGTGGCTGTTCTGCGGCTTGGCGACGCAAGCGCCCGTCTTGGGGTTGCACTGAGTAATGGAACAGATCCCATCGCTCGTGGTGTCGCAGGTCACCGCGCTGCCAGCCTTCAGACCGCATCGCCCCTTGGTGCAGGCCGGCACGCCATTGCACACGTCTCCGTCGTCGGCGCAGTCCGAATCGGTGACACATTCATTGGCCGTGTCCGGCGACGCCGTGTCTGCGCCCGCAGCGCTGTCCACAACGGTCGCGCTATCGAGGACCACGGTGGCGTCTACTTCGCCAACATCCGCGGCGGCGCCGTCGGTCGTCGTGCCGGAGACGGGATCTGCCTCGGTGCATCCAGGCGACACGGCCAGGGCGAGGACCGCCAAGCTCAACACCAACAGCGCCAACGTGCGTCTCAACATAGCGGTCATCCTCCAGCCTCCGGACCCGCGGAACGACAGCGAAACGCCTGACCAGACGACGCCTGTCGAACACGATAACGCTACTGTACACGATGGATGTTGGACCGCCACGGTGCGGGTTTACCGCGGCGTCGTGGGCGGCCGACTCGCGCGCCACCCCGGCGGCCGCCGCTCGCTCACAGGCCGGACCTACGGCACCGCAGCGGGCTTGTACGGCGATGGCCGCGCGACGCCTAGTACTTCGTCCACACCGCGAGCTCGTTGCCGGCCGGGTCGCGGAACGTCCAGCCAAATGCGTCGCCATAGAACGACTTTAGGGTGTCGGTCCTGGCGCCGCTGAGTTCGATGTAGTCAACGCGGGCGATGGCGGTCATGCAGTCTCCGTGGGGGGCGTGGCGGTCGCCCTCATCTGCTCAAAGGCTGATTTGCGGTGCTCGAAGCTAGAGGTTCTCGTCGCAGACCTTCTGAGTCTTGATGTCGAAGACCGAGGTCAACGCCTCCAGGAACTTGTTCGGATCGGCCGCGTCGATGCCCAGCAGCTTGCCGTTGCCGGATAACGCGAGGCTCATCGAGTTCTTGATGCTCGCTGCGCCGCTGATGTCGACGATGTGCACACGCACGCCAAAAGGCTTGCCATCCGGCGAGCGCAGGACGTTGTGTGTCGGGTTGGTCGCGCACGCCGTCAGCGTAGACATGGGGTCCGCCACGCACTCCCCAGCGCAGAACGTCGCCTCGCCTGAGGCCGATCCCGGCAGGCAAGGCGCCATGCCTTTGGTGCAGTAGTAGCCGGTGACCGTGGTCTTCGGCAGGCACTTGCCGCTCTTGCAGGCGGTTGGGTTCTGCGTCGTGCCGCCCACGCAGTCGGCGTCAGATTGGCAGCATAAGCCATACGCCATCCGCTTGGCCTGCACCCAGGGTCCGAAGAAGTTCGAGGCGTTGTTGCTCTCGCCACCATCGGTAAACAACACCACGACCGTCTCGCGGCAGGTGCGGGCGACGTCCTTGCACTTGCCCGACTTGCAGCTGTAGTTGGCGTTGTCGCAGTCCCCATCTGTCTTGCAGAGCTTGCCGTCGATGACGACGCGGTTCTTGAGGTACTCCGCGACGTAGAACAGCGTCTTGCCGATGGGGGTGCCGCCAGTGGGCCGCAGCTCTGGGTCGGTGTGCACCCAGCACTGGCCTGAACAGCAGGTGCCCGCGCAGCCCGCCACCGGCTTGCAGACCGTCGAGCTGTTGGTGCAGGTGCCTTGGGCGCTCATCACCTCGGTGCCGTCCATCCACTTGGCGATCTTCTCCTTGGTCTTGAAGGCGCCGTCGGGTGGGAAACGCACACACATCGTCTCGTTGTAGGTCTGCCAATACCAGTTGGAGAGCGCCGTATCATCGACGAATTGCGCGTTGGAGGGGCCGGGGCTCAGCTCGCCGCTGAGCGCGCTCTGGCCTTGATAGAAGCCGTTTGCGCAGGTGCTGGTGGTCTTCTGGTAGAGCTTCTGTGGAAAACGAAACAGCGCCATCCGGGTCGCGTTGGCGTCGATCTTCTTGAGCGCCGCGGTGAAGACCTGCTTGGAGACGTCCATGCGACTGCAGCCCTTGGTCGGGTCACAGGTCGGCCAGGTTTGTCCGGTCGCCGTGCAGCCGGCGACCGCCGCGGTCATGGAGCCGGAGGTGTCAAAGGCGATGACGAGGTTGTTGCTCACCGGCACACACGCGCCGCCGCTGCAGGTGGTACCCGGAAAGCAGTTGCTCTCGATCCAGCCGTCTTCCAGCGCGCCGCAGGTGGCGAGCTTGGCGCCCGCGCATTGCTTCTCGCCTGCGTTACAGACCTTCACCGGCGTCGTGTCCGCCGGACCGCCGTCGTTGGCGTCGACGCTGGTCGCATCGTTGGTGGCATCGCTGGTCGCGTCGCCGGTCGCGTCCCCTGCCGTGTCGCCGCCCACGCCGCCACCGTCCGCCGTCGGGCCCGCGTCGGTCGCGGCGTCCGCGCTTGTCGCGTCTGCCGCGTTGGCGTCGCTCGCGGTTGTGTCACCCGTCGGCGCGTCAACACCGCCCGAGTCGGCGACGTCGTTCAAGGTGCCGCCGGTGTCTTGCGCCGCGCCAGCGTCAGCGGCCGGGCCGGTCTCGTCAGCCGAGCAACCGAGCGCTCCCGCGGCCAACAGGACTGTCACGGTGATGCATCGGATGTGCAGGGCGTGCGCGCGGATGGCGAGCGTAGGCAAATGAGGCGATCGCATGGGCTGTGTCCTCGTCGTGAGCCCCAGGTCCTGGAGCTGCTGCTGTGCCGCGAATGTGCCGTATTCCTGGGCCCTCCTGGGCATCGGAACGGCGACCGATCGGTAGCGTAGACGTTTCGTAGCGTCGCGTCACAAGTCATCGCACCACAAGCGCACGCCGCGCCGTGATCACCTAGCGGTCAGCCTAGAACGCCCAGCCGATGGAAGAGCGCGCGACGATTGGCTCTGGGTCCCGCACCACCTCGCCAACACGCACGATGAAGCCCGCCTGTAGGCGGAACAAGAAGCCGTTCGCCGCGATGACACGCCAACCGACCAACACGTCGCCGGCCCAACCGACGCTTGATCCAAACATCTCGGGATTATTCCACTGCCCCAATGGCACATCGGCATTCAACATCAAGTGGCCGCCGATCGTCACGGCATGGCGTGGCTGCTCGCCGTGGCCAAAGAGATGCACCTCAGCGCCCATCCCGACGAGGGATTCGTCCTCGAAGCCAAAGAATGACGTCTGCGCGACGAAATCGATGACAAAGCGCGGTGTCACAAACGCGCCGACTGTGACGTGGCCGCCGGGCAACAGCGAGAGGCCGGCCGAAAAAAACACAGAACGCATCGGATGTGCTGGCTGCGCCAGGACCGACGGCGTCGGCCGCGCCACAGGTGGATGCGCCGAGGTTTGGCGTGCCGGAACCACGACGGCAACGGCCGCCATCAACGCGAGCATCACGCCTGTGCGTGCACAAATCATGTCGCTCCTTGGTTCACTGCACCACATCACGATCCGACCATGAACACCCCGCAGCTCCACACCGGGCAGCTCCACACCGGCATCGTCACGTCGCCGGTGTCGCCGCTCACCTTCAGCTGCGCGCCGAGGCCGACGTGTTGCTTGGCCGCGCCGTCGGGCCAAGCCACCGATGTCAGGTCGAGCTCCAGGGTTGCCGGTTTGTCGCTCCGGTGTACCACAACGACGCCCCGTTGCCCCAGCGCTTCGGTCCGAAAAAAGGGCAGCGCGCTCTCTGTGGCGCCGAGGGAGGTGTCGCTGCCGGTCCGCAACGGCGGCAGCTTGGCGCGGGTCTGGCCGAGCGCGCGGCTGATCACGAGGAGCCCGGTTTCTTCGGCGTCAGCGCAGCTTGTGGCGCCTTGGCCAGCCCGCGGAAGGGATGGCGGTTGTCGGGATCACGCGCCCCAAACGCGCCCTATTCGTCGCCCGCTAGAAACGGCATCACGACCGCGCCTTACGTGTACTGCGCAGGCGAGTGCTGGGTGGGCCCTGGTCATCGTTTCGTCCACCACGAAAAAATCAGCGACCGAACAGCAGCATCCAGC
>CALENB010000152.1 GCA_937910235.1 uncultured Myxococcales bacterium
ACGCTCTCGCTGGACACGTGCGCGGTGCCCAGCAGCCAGATCGTGCGGCCTTCGTAGTCGACGCGGCGGAGGTTGGATGGGGCTTCAGTCGCGTCGGTCATACAGGGCAACTCCTCTACAGACGCGGCAGTCTGCGCGGATTCGTCGCTGTGCGCCAGCGCGAAAGTCACAAAGATCTGGCGCACCAACGGAGCGAACGCGCGGCAGAAGTTGCTGGGCTGTGCGGGTCTGTCCTGGTACAGTCGTGGTCATGATGCAGGTCATCCCCCGACATCTTCACAGCCGCCTGACCGCCGCGACCCGGCGGCAGCTTCGCCGTGTACCCGGGCGTGCGCTTGTTGTCTGCGTAGCGCTGGCGCTCGGAGTTGGCGGCAGTTTGGACGCGCACGCGTTGCGCCGGGCGGTGGGCGATCCGTCGCAATCCCAGGCGAAGACGAAGACGAAGACGAAGAAGAAGTACACGACGCACATCGACAAGGAGACGCGAAAACGACTTCGATATCACTGGCTTGAAGCGCCACACTTAAAGAAGCGCTTTCGCTATATGGTGTACCTCCCCAAGGGCGGGATCAAGCCTGGCAGGCGCTACCCGATCGTGGTGCTGCTACACGGTCTCGGTGAGTTTCCCCATGGCTGGATCACCTTAGGAAAGGTGCATGAGCTCATCGACACGCTCGTGTCCGATGGCAAAATGCCGGAGCCGATCTTGCTGCTAGCATCGGGACGCAACGGGTACTGGACCAACTGGGCCGACGGCCAGCACCCGTATGGGGACCTCGTTGTCAGCCGCTACCTCGAAGACATGCGCAAACGCTACCCCATCACCGATCGCGCTGATTTGACGGCGGTGGTCGGCTGCTCGATGGGCGGTTTTGGCGCGCTCTCGCTGGGCCTGCGCCATCCAGAGACCTTCGGGTTCGTCGCCGCGCTCTCGCCCACCGACATGGAGGAGGCGGTGCGTATGCAGCCGAAACGCCCAGTCTATCTCAACCTCGTCGGTCCGCCGCCGTTCGCCAACGCCGTCAGTCGCATCAACCCTCGGCAGCTGGTCGAGCGCGGTTTCGGCTCGCCACGGCAGAACTTCATGCTGGTGTATGGCAGCCGTGAAGGCCCGAAGTTTGGCAAGGGCACGCAGCGGGTCGCTGACCAGATGCGCCTGCGCGGGCTCGACGTTCAGGTCATGCGCGTCGAGGGCGAAGGGCACGGCTGGCGCAACGCCTGGGCGCGGTCACACCCCTGGTGGGTCAAGCAGCTCGCCAAGCGCTGGCGCACCGCGTTACTGCGCGACTAACCGCATAATTTCATCTAGGAACGCAGCAATAGGTCAAGCGATGTCTGGCGAGCGATTGCCTGCGCGGCCACCATCGCTGTTGGCTCGCCAGCCCGCACGCAGCTGAGAGCCAGCCCCTCAACCAGACATCGCAGCGCCGTCGCCATGACCGCCGGACGCGGCGCCCGCCAGGCGAGCTGCTTGTGACCTTGCGCGAGCAATCGGGCCAGGTCGTGCTCCACCTCGCGCTCCCACGCCGCTGCACGGGCGGCTGCGGGGCAATCCGGCGCCTCGAGCGAGAGCTGGAGATAGAGCTGCCAGCCCGCTAACTCTGGGGAAAAGAGCGCTGAGAACCACGCGCCGAGTCGGTCGCGCGGATCTCGGGCGCGCGGCTCCAGCGCCGCACGAATCCGAGCTTGCAGCGTGGCCAACCAACGCTCCAGCGTCGCGTCGACCAGTGCGTCCCGACTGCTGAAGTGGTAGAGCACCACGCTCTTGGGCACGCCAGCGAACCGCGCCACGTTCGCAATCGACAGGCCGCTCATTCCCAATTGGTGCGCAACTACCAGAACAGCATCCAGAATATCGGATCGCTTCTTGACGGTCTTAGCTGCCATGTTCAGCCCGCCCGCCATGAACAGCTCGCCCGGCATGATCGGCGCGGGTGTGCGCGAGGCGGGCGAGCTGGTCCCGCTGCGCACCCGCGAGCTGACCGCACGCGCCGCCCACATCCCTGCCATGCGGATGGCGCGTCAAGGCCCGCACGCCGTGGTCCAGCAGGTACTTCTGAAACGCCCACACCCGCTCGCGTGTCGGCTGTCGCAGCGCTGGGTCGGGGCCTGGATTCGCGGGGATCAAGTTCAGCCGCGCCGGGACTCCCGCGAGCCAGGCCCGCAGCAGCTCGGCGTCGGCCAGGCTGTCGTTACGTTGGTCAAAGAGGATGTACTCGAACAGCACCTCTCGGCCCGGCGCCAGATTCGCGACGAGGGCTGTCTTGAGCTCACCGAGAGAGCAGCGCTGGTTCACTGGCATCAGCGCCGATCGCCGCGCGTCGTCAGGGGCGTTGAGGCTAACAGCGAGATTGGCCCGGGTTCCTCGCAAAAAAGCGCCGATTTTGGGCGCCACCCCCACGGTGCTGACGGTGATGCGTTTGGCAGACAGACCAAACGCAAAGTCGTCGCAGAGCGTCTCGATCGCGGCCAGCACAGCGTCGAGGTTATCGAGCGGCTCGCCCATACCCATGAACACGACGTTGGTGATCGGCGGCGCAACCCCCCGCTCCCGCTCCCACAGATGCCGCGCCTGCCGCAGCTGATCGACGATCTCGCCGGCCGACAGCTGCCGAACCAGGCCGAGCTTGCCGGTCTCGCAGAACACACACCGCCGGCCACACCCCACTTGGCTCGAGACACACAGCGTCGTGCGGCCTCGGGCTTCGCCGCGCTCACTGGGGATGATCACCGACTCGATCAGCTGACCCTCAGCGGTTCCAAAGAGCAGGCGGGACGTGCGGTCGGGCGCCGTGGCGCGGTGCGCGAGCTGCAGCACCACCGGCGGCGACACCAGCGCGGGCACGACCGAGATCGCGGCTTTGGGGAGATTGGCGACGCAGGTCTGCCAGGGCACGCCGCCCGCATACCACTGCTGGGCGAGCTGCTTGCTGGCGTTGCGCGCTTGCTGTGGCCGTAAGCCTGCGCCCTCGAACGCGGCGGACCATCGCGTTGGCGAGCGGTCGGCGAACGCGATGAGGGGCGGTGACGGGTCAGGCATGGAACGGCGCTCATGGCGTGCACGCCGCCGCGACGCGCGGCGAGGGTAGGTCACAGCATGGCGAGGCGCCTCCCTCGGCACAAGCGCGGGCCGTCCGCCGGCAAGCGACGGCGACGGAGGGTCTGGCCGCGGCTCGGCGGTCTGCGGCCCCGCTAGACTTGTCGCAGGCGCCGTGGAACAACGGCCCGGGGAGCAGGTCGGTGTCGGCGCGCTGGCGCGGCCATCTTCCACGTCCTTCCCTCCCATCAGGAGCTGTCATGCGCCCAAAGTCCGACCTCCGCGTGATCTCTTGGAACGTCAACGGCCTGCGCGCCGCCGGAAAAAAAGGCTTCGCAGACTGGTTACACCACGACGGCGCTGACATTGTCGGCCTGCAAGAGGTGCGTGCGCTGCCTGAGCAGCTGAGCCCCGAGCTGCGTGCCCCGGATGGCTGGCATACGCATTGGGCGCCCGCGCAACGCAAAGGCTACAGCGGGGTGGGCCTGCTGAGCCGAGTGGCGGCGGATGAGGTGCGGACGTCGTTGAATGCGCCGGCTTTCGATGCCGAAGGTCGACTTCAGATGGCCCGGTTTGGCGCGCTCACAGTCGTAAACGG
Organism: uncultured Myxococcales bacterium; assembly: GCA_937910235.1. Classification (GTDB taxonomy): domain Bacteria; phylum Myxococcota_A; class UBA9042; order UBA9042; family UBA9042; genus UBA9042. Next base: position 3,636 of record CALENB010000152.1, read on the forward strand.
ATACTTTCCCAACGGCAGCGGAAAGGCCAGAGATCAAAGCCGTGTACCCTACAAGCTAGACTTCTACCGCGCCGTTTTTGACCGGCTTGAAGGCGCGCGGGCCGCGGGCGAGCCGATCCTGGTCCTGGGCGACTTCAACACCGCGCACCGCGAGATCGACTTGGCGCGACCGCGTGACAACCACAAGACGTCGGGCTTTCTCCCCGCAGAACGCGACGAGCTCGACCGCTGGCTGACGCAAGGCTGGACGGACACGTTCCGTCACGTGCACGGCGACGTCACGGGCGCCTACACGTGGTGGGCGCAGCGCGGCGGCTGTCGCGAGCGCAACGTCGGCTGGCGGATCGACTATGTGTTGGCGTCTCCCGGCGCGGTGACACATCTTCGAGACGCGTTCATCGACGCCGAAGCGCACGGTTCAGACCACTGCCCGCTCGGGGTCACGCTGGACGCCGCGGTGCTGACGGCGGGGTTGGGCGGACGCTGAGAGGTGGCGTTTGGCGCGAGACTCGCTTGACATAGATGCCGCATGGGGTACGCTCCCTCTCGCGCACGCCAACCCCTCCACGGCCTGCGCCTGGCGCCGTCCCAACCCTGACTCAGCGGTCTCTCCGACCCAGCGCCGCCCTGGCGCGGTCAGCGGTCTCCACGCTCGCGGCGCCACTGGAGCCTCACCGTGTCGCCTCGCGTTCGCCTGCCGAGCTCTGAACGGCTGCTGTTGCAGGACTACCCCGTCCTCTATGTCGACGACGAGGCGCCGAACCTGGACATCTTTGAGGCCGTTTTTGGCGACGATTTTGTGGTTCACGTCGCGTCGAGCGGCGCCGAAGCGCTCGCGCTGCTGGACGTGGAGCCAATCTCCGTGGTGGTGGCCGACAACCGCATGCCCAACATGTCGGGCATCGAGCTGTTTCGTGCGATCGGCGAGCGGTTTCCGATGGTCAAGCGTGTGCTCTGCACGGCCTACTCCGACCAACGCACGGCCATCGAGGCCATCAACCTCGCTGGCGTGCAGCACTACTTGGTGAAGCCGTGGGACGCCACGGAGGTGGAGCAGCTGCTTCGGAGCCTCGTCGCGACCGCGCACATGGAGCGGAGCGCACACACCCTCAAGGCGAACCTGATCGAGCGAGAACGGTCGGCGGCGCTCGACGGCATCCGCGGCCGAATTACGCATGGCCTCGGCAATATGGTGACCGTGTTGCGCGCCGCAGACGAGGACCTGCAACAGACGTTGGTCGACCATCGCGCGCAACTCGCGGGCCCGTTGCTCGAAGATTTGGAGGACCAGGCGGCGATGATCCGCCAAGCGAGCCAGGGTCTCGCCAAGCTGCACAAAGACTCGCGCGCCGCGCAGTTGAGCACGGGTGAGCTAGCGCACGAAGAACACGCCGTGACGGCGGTGGTAGATGGCGTGTCGCGCATGGTCTGGCACGACCTGCTCGGCACCGCGCGCCTCGACTTCGCGGCGGAGCCCGATCTGTTTGTGTGGTCCGAGGTCGTGGCGCTGTCTCGCATCTTGGTCGCCGGGATCAGCTGGGCGTCGTCACGCGTGCAGGCGTTGCACATTCAGCCGCCAGTGATTCAGCTGCGTGTGTCGGCCGGGGCTGACGTCGTCCACTTTGACGTGGTGTATGCAGCCACAGACGACGCCGATCACCTCAACGCGCTGCTCGCTGAGGGCCTCGAAGCGCTCGTCAGCGGCGAAGACCGCAAGTGTGTGCTGACCCTCGCGGTGGCGCGGGACCTCGCGCTCGCGCTGGAGGGCACGGTCGACGCGCTCGTCGTGACCGAAGGGACGCGCCTACGTGTGACGGTGCCGCGATCCGTCTAGGCGATCTCGAGCGGTCCGCGTCGCGACAGGCAGCCAGCGAAGGCGCGGCGCTCACGCGTCGCCGAGACCGATCTCCGCGAGGCGCTGCTGCAAGAACTGATCGGCCGTCAACGCCGGAAACTTAGGCTCTCCGCCCGTCAGCGCGACGCAACTCGGCAGCGGTTCCAGGTTGATCTCAGGCCGCGGGTGCACGAAAAATGGCATCGAGAAGCGGCGGTCGCGGCTGTTGTCGGGATTCACGACTCGGTGGGTTGTGCTCTTGTAGAAGCCGTTTGTGCAGTGCTGAATC
>CALENB010000153.1 GCA_937910235.1 uncultured Myxococcales bacterium
GATCACACGACGCATCATTCCTTCAGGAGATCTTTATGTCCGAGCTCACCGACATCCTCCTCGACCCTGCGCTGCGGCCGACCCTCGTCGAGCGCTGCGTCGTGCTGATTGATGACGAAGTCGCCAGCAAGCGAGGTCTCTCATCGCTGCCCATCAAAGGCGGATTCAAAGCCGTAAAGGCCGTTCGCCCCGGCTTTGTGCGCGCTGTTGTCGACCTGCTGTTCGATCGATTTGTCGAGCAGCTCGCGCCCTATCACGACGCCTGGGTCGCCGGAGGCAAGGCCGGCGGATTTGGCGCGCACCTGCAAAGCCATGCCAGCGCGGTAGCGAATAGCCTGCTTGTCGTCACCGACGAACGTGCGGCACGCAGCCAAATGAAGGGCATCAAAAAGGTCTACGACAAGCTGCGTCCTACCGCGCAAGGTCACGTGACGAGCGCCATTCCCGGCATGGGCCGCATTCTCGATCCCCATGTGAAGTAGCGGCGTCCGCCGCGTCCGCTACTTCGGCAGCACGTCGCCGGCACCCATGGCGATTGGGCCGAACGCCACAATCAGCAGGGTTGTCGCCAGCACGACGATAGGCAGCACGATCCGTTCGTGGCGGCGCCAGAATGGTAGGGCCGGATCGACAAACTCATCCTCATCGAACTCCGGCAGGCTCTGCACCACTTGGCGGGTCAACAGGTGATTGAGCGCGACGGGCGGCGTCAAGTAGCCCAGCTCGAATGACACAAGCGCGGTCATCCAGAAGTTGAGCGGGTGAATCCCGTTCTCCTTGGCGATCGGGTACAGCGTCACGCTCACAAGAATCACGGCACCGTAGGGGTCCATAATCATCCCGATGAGGATCAGCACGACCATCAACACCGCCATCGCGGCGTAGGGCGAGCCCAGGTGATGCGGAAATAGCTCGATGATCTCGGAACGTTCAATGACGCCCCCAAGACACGCTGACAGCCCCATCAAGATGAGCAGCGCGCCGATGTGCGTGCCGGTGTCGAGCATCGTCTCCCGCGTCGAGCCGGCGTCGTCTGCCGGACCCACACCGCTCTTCTTGGCCTTGCGGATGCGGAGCTTGTCCCACGGCATGATGGCCATCATCGCCACCGGCAGAACGTAGGGTGCAGTGTGCTCGTCGAGGCCAGCGTTGAAGACGAAGGCGAAAAACAAGACCACCACGCCTGCGATCCCCACGTACGGCAGCAGGCGGCTGACGGCCTTGCCGACCTCGCCGCTGGCCCCGGCCTCTGGGCTGAAAGTCCAAGGGTGTTTGCGGAAGAACCAGCTGACGGCGACAAAAATCAGCGTCGTCAAGCCAAAGACGCGCCAGCCCCAGTGGAAAAGCTCATCGGTTGTGACGTCGAGGTTGAGGCTGGCGACGATGACAACCAGCAGGCACGGCGGCAAGACCACGCCGAGGCTGCCGCTCATCGCGGTGGCGGCGAGCGCGCGTTGTTGCCCGGCACCGGCGCGACGCAGCTCGGTGTAGATTGTGCCACCAAGCGCGAGCACGAGAATGCCCGACGCGCCGCTGTAGGCGGTGGGCAGCGCGGCGAAGACGACGACCAGCACCGCAAACAACTCCGGCGGCGGCTACAGCGAGCGGATAATATCAAACAGCAGCTGACCGAGGATCGTGTCACGCAGCAGCATGCCAGACCAAAGATAGAGGCCGACTTGCACGTACAGGATGGAGAACTCTGAAAGCTTGGCCAGGTAGATAGCGAGACCGGTTGGGTGGTCCTCAATGAAGAAGAAATACAGCCCGCTGATGACCGCCATCCACGTGTAGAGCGGAATCGTGGCCAGGACTCGACCGACGGTGAGCTTGGTGCCGGGCTGGTTCTGCACTGGGCGCGCGACGTGCAGAAGGTTCACCGCGCACATCGCCAACATGCCGCCCAGCCACAGGGTATGCAGCCGATGGTCGGACTCCGGGATCCCGAGCATGCTGTAGGCAGAGGCCGCGACCATGAGGTTTCCGAAGATCTGGGCGATGTTGGAGACGCGGTCCTCCAGCGCCGAGCTCGCGCTGCGCAACGAGATGTGATGGCGGCGAAAGGTCGTGATGAAGGCGGCGAACAGCAACAACAGCACCATCGTCACTGGCATCCACGTGACGCCAAGTTGCCCGAGTGAGGCGATCCCGCGCTCAACTCTGCAATACGCGCGTTGGCCGGCCGTCAGCACGATCGGCTTGGCCGCGGCGGCCGCTGCAGCGGCGGCGGCGGCCGTCTCTGCGGCGGTCTTGGCGGCAGGAGGGACGATTGGATCAGGCGTGTCGAGACCGTCGAGCAGGTCGTCGCCGCCGTCTCCACCCGCCTCGCCGCCGCTAGGCGCCGTGGCCGCTGTGACGGAGCCAGCAGCTTTCGCCTCGTCGCTGGCTGGTTCCGCGGTCTCGTCGAGCAGATCATCGAGCGCGTCACCACCGGGTTTCTTGGCGTCGTCGCCCGCCAGCTTTTCGGCTGGTTTTGCGGCCTTCTCGGCGTCCGCCGGATCTGCCGTCTCGTCGAGGAGGTCGTCGAGCGCATCGCCACCTGTCTCGCCCTTCCCAGCAGGATCGGCTGACCCAGCCGCCTTGCCCGCTGGGGTGTCGGGCGCCGTGTCGTCGAGCAGGTCGTCCAGGGCATCGTCGCCAGCCCGCGCCTTTGAGGCCGACCCGGGCGCGGTTGCCGGCGCATCGCCGCTGTCGTCGCCGCCCAACAATGAGTTGAGCGACTCCTCCTCGCGTACGGCCGGCGCAGCGGCCTCGTCTTGAGCGGCCGCGGCCGCACGCAGCTCCGCGCTATACGTCGAGCGAATCCGCGCGTAGCCCGGATAGAGGTCGTCGCCCCACACCAGCATCTGTCCATGGAGCAGCTGCGCGCATGCCATGAGCAGTGGCGTCAGCAAAAGGAGCAGGGTTCCGGCTGCTCCGGCTTTTCTCAACATGGAACTCTCCCAATGTGCTGGAGCGTGTGTGTGCCCCTAGAGCGTGACGCAGCGCAGGGTCTCCCGTAAAGCCTGTCGCCGTTCAACCGTCGCCGTCGAGGCCCCCGAGCATGTCGTCGTCCTGGCCGGGCACGGGCGCTTTCTCCGGTAACTCGAGCGTCCCCGTCGGCCCTCGGTGGCCCTTCTCGCGGGTCCAGGTGCGGTCAACCGCCTGCTGCGTCATCGTGCGGCCATATGTGTCCAACAGGCGCCAGTGCTTGGCGCTCGGCGTCTTGACGATCGAAGCCTGATGAGCCTGCACCGCGGCCTTCATGCCCTTGGCGTCGCCTGCGCCCTCCAGCGCCAGCACCTGCAGCGCCCGAGCGAGGCGGACGCCCGCCTTGTCGCCCTGAGCGGCGGCTTCGCTGAACTGCTTGGCGATGTTGGTGCCTTTCGGCGCGCTGCCCGGCACCGTCATCCACACCGACGCCTGGAGGGCCGTCGGCACACCCCACCACTTCTCCGAGTTCAAACATTTCGCTGCGCGGGCCGCCATCGGCAGCACCCGGGTGTCGATGTTGGCGGCGCCGCCCGAGGCCCGGTCGTGCAGCACCGAGAGCAAACCCGCCGCCGCGCCGAGCAGGTAGTAGACCTCCTCATCGGCCGCGATCTCGGGACATTTGTCGCCACCAATCCCAGGAAACTTCGCCACGGCTAGGCCCCAGGCCACGCCGAATCGCATCGCAGCGACGCGATGATGGCGCTCTTCCAGCAGCGCCGCGTCCTTCGCGACCGACGCCTGGCCAGCCTTGATCGCGCGCAGGTTGGTGAGCTCAGCTTCCCACGCAGACGCCTCGGCGCACATACCCGCGCCGAGCCAGGAGACCATCGATGGCAGCTCGGTGTGCACATCCACACGTTCGAACGAGCGGACCAACGGCCCCACAGCGCCGCCCGTGCGACAAGCGAGCCCGATGTCCTCGTTGGCCATCAGCCACGGCACCATGTGGGCTTTGGCAAAACCGCCGAGCGTGTCACCCGTCTGCCGATAGATGAAGCCGCTGCAGCCGCTCAGGCTGACGACGAGGGACAACAACAGACCACTCACAACGAACCGAGCCATCGAACACTCCTTGGCAACCGCGTCTCACCGCTCGCCGCGCAATGACCCCCAGAACCACTCCGGCCAGCGGGTCCGCGAGGATCGGGCTGACTGGGTCAAAACAAAAGCGACGCGCCGAGAGCCCAGAGTGGCCCGCGGCGCGTCGATTGTGAACCGTCCGACGTGTAACTCCCCGTTGCGCGACCTACTCGAGGTTGTCAGCGCACTCGGCTCGCGTCTTGTCGGCGCGGCAGCGGATACGTTTCATGAGGCGCAGCACGCGGCCGTCGTACTCGCCCTTCTTGCGAAGACGCACACGCACCTGCCGAAACTTCTCTTCGTAGGCAGGCTTGGCCGCTGGCTCAATCGAGACCCAGTACTTTGCCGGGATGGCTGCCTCGGCTTTTTTGGCCATCTTCACGCCTTCATTGAACTGAGAGGCGACCCACGAGCGAGACTTGATCCCGAATCCCGCGGGCATGTCGGCGGTGCGCGTGATGATCTGAAAGGTCAGCTGCGCGAGCGGGAAGCGAACGATGCCGCCGCCGTGGCTCATCCCCTTCAACAGCTCAAGCGGCTTGATGGCGGTGGCGGGCGCGTAACACGCGTCGGCTCGGCCGTTGTTGAAGATGCCAGCGAAGGTCCCGACCTCGGCGGGCACCATAGAGGCGCCGACAACATCGACCATGACACGTGACGGATTGTCGTGGATCAGCGTCGCGATGCGCTTGCCGGAGAGCTTGGCCATGGTGTTGGCCTTCCGGTCGCGAAGCAGCAGGTACACCGCCCCTCCCGGGAGAACGCCGATCGTCTCGTAGGCGCCTTGGGTCACGAGCTTGACGGCTTTGGGGCTGGCGAGCGCGCGCACCAGCTTCTTCAGCGAGGCGTAGTCCGGCACCGCGCCGATGGCTTCGATGGTGCCTGTCGACTTCACGAAGCTCCGCGCACGCAGGCTCGTCAGCAGCACGGCGTCGCACTGTTTCGCGAGGAAATCGGACTTTGCGACGGTCTCGTTGGTCTGCGCCTTCAGGTCGAACCGTACGCCCCACTCCAGCGCCGCGGCTTGGTAGCTCTTCGCGAACTTGAAGATGTCGCCGTGCGCACCTGACGGGTCGAAGACACACATCGTTTTGTTGGCCTGCGCGGTGGGCGCGGCGAGCGCAAGGGTGGGCGCGAGGGTTACGATAAGGGCCAAAATGAGGCGATTCATCAGAGTGCTCCGGGGTTCCATAGAACGAGTGGCGAGACGCAGCGGGTGCTTCCTGGTGCGACCTTATCCAGCGGAACGCACGCGGGCAAGGCGCATTCAATCTCAGTCGGTGGCGGCGATCACCCACGAGTCGCGGCGCGTCATCGGCTGGCTGCCAAGCTCACCGTCGAGACTGCGCAGCTGCTCTGCGGCCGTGGACTGCAGCGCCTCATCGCCGTGCTGCCTAGCGAGCTCCATGGCCTCTCTGCAGCAGCGTCGCGCCGCGTCAAAATCGCCCTCGGACCGTGACAGCGCCGCCAGCGACAGCAGCACCGAGGCGTGGCGCCGTCTGTCCCCAAAAGCATAGAAGATCGCGCCAGCCCGGCGCAGTCGCTCCGAAGCGTCGCCCACCTGCTCGAGGCGGGCTGACAGGCTGCCCAAATCAGCGAGCGCGGAGGCCTCGCCGTGCAGTGCGCCGGCCTCCCGAAACTTCTCGCGGGCAGTGAGCATGCACGATTGGGCCGTCTCCAGGCGGGCGTCCGCTAGCGTCGAGCGACCCAGGCACAGGTAGGCATGCGCCACCTCGCGGTCGGCGCCAGCATCCGAGAGCTGGCCGATCGCGATCTGGAGGAATTCGCGCGCGGCGTCGAAGTGGCGCCGCGCAATACACAGCTCGCCGGACGCTAGCGCGATGCGACCGAGGACGGCTGGGTCGTCGACCTCCGTGGCGAGGCGCTGCGCCAACTCGACCGCTTGCCGGGCGCGCAGGGTGTCGTTGCACTCGAGGGCCGCGCGGCACATGCGCAGCAGGGCGCGCACGCGCAGCAGCAACGGCAACTCCACCTTGCGGGTGGCGTCCAAGGTGCGGCCAAGCAGATCGACATAGTCGGGGTAGCGACCGCGGACGTCGGCATATCCCCACAGATGCACGGCCACGGTCAGGGCGCGCGTCGCGCTCGATCGCGTCACGGGTCGGACCCGCATCGCGCGCTGTAGAACGGCGTGAATGTTCGGCATCTCAAGGCGCATGTGCTGCACGGCGTCGGGACCCTGGGGGCCGTGACAGGCGGCCGCCAAGGTCTCCGTCAAGCCGATATAGTACGTGGCATGGGCGCGGCCAACCGAGCGGCCGTGGGGGCCCTCCACAAGCCGGGCTCTGGCGAAGGGGCCGATCGCGCGGATCACCTTAAAACGCCGGATTCCTAGCCGCTCGGGCGCCTCCCAAGCCTGCATCAGCGACCGCTCGCACAGGCGCGCCATCACCGCCACCGCGTCGCCGTCGTCCGCCAACGGGCCCAGCACGGTCGCCGCGGCTGCGTCACTGAAACCGCCATGAAACACCGTCGCGGCGCCCAAGCAGCGCTGCTCCTCTGCGTCCAACTGCTCCCAAGACCACTCCACCGCCGACGCCAGCGTGTCTTGGTCCAGGTGACCACTCACGATGGGGGCGGTCCCTCGCGCCGTCAGCGCTACCAACGCCTTGGCGGGGTCATGCGTCGCGAGTCGAGCCGCTGAGATCCCGATCGCGCCTGGGTTGCCGTTCAACTCACGCAACAAGTCGACGGCCGGCCCGGCGAGACCAGCGGTGAGATGGAACTCTGGATGCGTGCGGCGAATGCCGGCGACGAGCAGCTGGCCCGCCGCCGTCTGCGCGACGATGCGTGGGTCTGTCGGAAGCGGGAACCCAGCCACCTCAAGCGTGATCACCGCCTCCGACACCAACGGCTCGTTTGCCGTGACGAGCAGCTCAAGCTCGGGCGCCGCGGTGAGCCAGTGGTCTAGCAGCGGCCCAACCTTGCCGACGATCGCGTCAATGGCGTCGATCACGATCAACGTCGGGCCGCGCACGTTGAGCGCGTCCGCCACCTCTCGCACCAACTCGGCCGCCTCGCCGCCGGGCAATTCCAGCACATCTGCGACCGCGTGTGGCAGGTCCGCGACACGCTCGATGTCAGACGCATCGACCCACCAGACGCCGCCATACAACCCGCCGCGTCCACCCATGCGCGCGCGGGCATAGGCGTCAGCGATGAAAGACTTGCCGACGCCGGACGGTCCGTGCAGCGCGACCACGTGCCTGCCGCCGCCGAGGCCGCGCGCGATGGCCTGAAGCTCATCGGTTCGACCGATGAGCGCATCCGCGCTTGCGGCCAGGTTGCTGCGTCGCGCGATGATGTTTCGCAGCGCAGCCAGCCGCGCCGCGTCAAGCGGCTCCTCTTGCGCAACGTCCGTTGGCGGCACAGAGCCAGGGCGCGCGTTCGCTGCATCTGACGGCGTTCGCAGCGCGAGGCCGCCGTGTGCACTCGGCGCGTCGGTCTCCCGAAACGCCGGCTCGGCATCTCGCAGCGTCGCCGCCAGCCACTTCGCAATGACGTCAGCCGGTTCGGCCACGCCGTAGCGTGACAACCACCACCGCAGCGCCCGCGCCATCTCGGCCATCGTCGCGAATCTGTCGTCGGGGCGCTTCTCCAGCGCGCGCAGGACGATCAGATCGAGCGGCCCGTTGACCTGGCTGTTGGCAAACGACGGCGGCCGCGTCACCTCGTGCGCGATACGCTCCATGACCCGCGCGTCGCTGCCATCTGCGTACAACCGCGTCATGGTCACCAGCTCGTACAGCACAACGCCGAGGGAGAACACGTCCGTGCGATGATCCATGGTGCGGCCGAGGCACTGTTCGGGCGACATGTAGTCAAGCGTGCCCTTGCGGATGCCGGGCCGAGTCAGCTGCGACTGAACGGTCGTCCTAGCGCAGCCAAAGTCGATCACCTTCACATTGCCGTGCCAGTCCACGAGGATGTTGTCCGGTTTTACGTCGCGGTGGATGATCGCAAGCGACTTGCCGCTCTCCTGCGACTTGGCCGCGTGCGCGTATTCCAGCGCCTCGGCGGCCGCCGCGATGAGTCGAATCGCGCTCACGAGCGGCACCGCAACGCCAAGCTCCTGCGCCATGTCAAAGACGTTGGCGAGGTCGGGTCCATCGACCCGGTCCATGATGATGCTCCAGCGCCCATCAATCTGGTCGAAATGCTGAATTTGCACGATGTTGGGGTGTGACAGCTCCGCCATCACGCGGGCCTCTGTCAAGAACATCTCGACCGACTCGTCGTGATGTTCGAGGTGCGCGTGCAGTCGCTTCACCACGACAGGATCGCCGCCCTCGCGGGGCTCAGCGAGAAACACCTCAGCGAAGCCGCCGTCGCCCACCTTCTTGAGCAAGCGATACGGGCCGAACCGCTCGCCACCGCTCGGCATGCCCGGCCACACGCGTTCACGCATCGAGGTGCGGCGTCGCAGTGCGTTGTCGGCGTCTCCCCGCGTCATCTCAACACCTCGCCATCTCAAGGCCGCCCTGTTCTAGCCCTGTCGCGCGTGGTGAATCCGCTCAGCAAGCTGCGCGCCCATGCGAAGCGCCATCGCCATGATGGTGACCTGTGGATTCACGCCAATCGCTGTAGGGAAGATTGACGCGTCCGCGACATAGCAGCCCGGAAGGTCCCACACCTCGCCCTGCAGGTCGACAACAGAAGCGCGCGCATCGGCGCCCATGCGCGCCGTTCCCATCAGATGCGGCGTGAACAACTCCATGTGTCGAATCTTGATGTTTGTCGGGTTCACGCCCTCGAGCTCGTCGACGTTGTGTACCGAATGCAGGTTCGCGAAAGGCAGCAGCAGCTGCTCGGCGCCCATGTCGAAGTGCATGCGCCCTAACAGCCTGACCGCGTGGAGAAACTTCTCGTGATCGGCCTGCGTGATGGAGTAAAACGGCAGCGCCATGTCGAACGGGCCGCGCCGGATGACACCCGTCGTCGTGTCTTCCACCAAGATCCCCGACATCACCATGTTGTTGTAGCGCTGCATTTTGCGCCAAACCGCGCGGCCATGGGCAGGCAGCGCCGCGGCCATGGCTCCGGATGGCACCATGTTCTCCGCGAAGATGATGCCGTCCTTGTGAAACTCACGCACTTGTCCCCACTGGCTGACCCCCTGCCAGCCGCGGACGTCGTGCGGGTAGACCGCGAGGACTTTGACGTTCGGGTGCGTCACAAAATTCCGACCGAGCTGCCCTGAAGGCCGACCAATTCGGTGTTTGAGCAGCAAGTGTGGCGTCTGCACGGCCCCGCAGGCGACGACCACGGCCTTGGCGCGCACCGTCACGCGTTGGCTGGGTTTTCGAGTGCGTGGGTCGATCACCCTGCCCTGTACGCCGGTGCAGCGACCGTCGACGATCTGCAACCCGACGACGCGCACCTCTGTCAGGCAGCGTGCGCCGGCGGCGAGCGCGCGGGGCATGTATGACACCAACGTCGACTGCTTGGCGCCGGTGACACAGCCGAGGATGCAGTTGTTTGCGCCGACACAGCCATCCTGGTTGCGATCGTTTTTCTGATGGTGCCAACCCGCCCGCGCGGCGCCGAGCGACATGATGCGGTTATCGCCACCGATCGAGATCGGGAGTTGCTGCTTGGCCGAGATGTCGCGCTCCGCCATCTCAAACCACTGCGCCATCGCGTTCGGGCCGAGGTCGTCGGTGCCGAGATCGCTCACCCAGGTCTCCAAGACCTCGTCAGGCGCACGATACGTCATGGCGCCGTTGATCACGGTGCTGCCGCCCACGCAGCGTCCCTCAGCGTAGAGAAACGTCGATTTACCGAGGATCACGGTGGTTCCGGCGTCACGCCACAGCCGCGGCAGGGATTCAGCGAGGTAGGGGTTGAACGACGACGTCGGGTGGTAGCCGCCCTCTTCGACAAAGACGACGTCGATGCCGGCCTCAGCCAGATACGCGCCGATCGCGGCGCCACCCGCGCCGGTCCCGACCACGACCACCTCGGCGTCGATGACGTGCTCGGGGTCGTAGTGACGATGGTCGAAGATCACGATCTGGCTCCGTTGGCGGCGATGCGACCGGCGGTGAGCGTGGCCTCATCGGGGCTGAGCAGGTCCGCCGTCGGATCAACGCCCGCGCGCAGTCGATCCCTGGCCGCGATGCGCGTCTTCATGAACGCGACCGGTGTATAGCCGATCGCGGCGTGAACCTCTGGCTGGTCGAAATAGGCGGTTAATACCGCCGCACGGGCGGCCACGACGAGTTTACCGAAGAGCCGACTGCCGGCGAGGGTGTCGAGCTGCTGCGCCGCGACATCGCTCGGTACCCGGTGCAGTCGTCTCAGCCCGCGAAATCGCCACAATGGCGACCAATCGAGGAGCACAACGATCAACACCACGCCGCGCGCGGTCAGTGGGTGCATGTAGGGCAAACCGCTTCGGATCTGCAGGACCACCGCATCGAGCAACCCGGGCGAGGTGGGCGCGCCTTCCTCGGCTGGCGGGCAGAGCGCCGTCACCAGCGCACGAAACGCGCGCAGCAGGTTCGGCCCCATCGGCCAGGGATCGGCACGCACCCAGCCGTCGTTCGGATGGCGGTCGAGGCGCGCGACGGCGTGTTGGGACTCTGCGTGCCTCGGGGTGTCTTGCCTGGGCGGGGCTTGTTCAGGCCTGACTGGGTGGTCTGCCATGGGCGCCTCACACGTCGAGTTGCTGCATGAATCCGGCGTCACAGCGACCTCGGAGCGACGCGACCGAGCGTCGGCGCGCCAGTGTACCCCATCAGCCAGGGACGCGCTGCGCTGCTGCCGCGACGATCTCACCGATTCGGCCGGCGCTCCTGCGCCAGCCGCCGCGCTGGAACGCTGGGCGGGAACGAGGAACCGGGCGACGCGGACGGTTCAGGGAGGTCGAAGCACCCCGCCAGATCCCGAAATCGACAGGAAAAACGTCAATTGTCTTGCGTTGGCCCCCCGGCTCCAGTCACCCTGACCGTGGAATCACCTCGCGTGTCGACGTGGCTCCGTCCAACTATCTGCGTACTGCCCCGCACAGGAGCCCCGCTATGAAACGCCCCGCCACACCAACAGTCGGCACCCTCACGGTCGCTGCTCGCGCGCCTGCCCTCGCAGCAGCCGTCGCGCTCGCGGGCCTGCTGGGCGCCTGCAGCACGCCCAGCACCGGGATCTCGCCGGCGTTTGGCTTTGACACCGGGTTTGCGGTCCAGGGCGACACAAGCGGCGCCGCTGTGGACGCTGGTCGACTCACCGACGGCGCCGCGGGCGTGGACACGGGCGCGGCCGCAGCCGACTCCGGCGCGAGCGACACGGCCGGGACCACGGGCCAGGATTCCGGCAGCGCGACGGCGGACACCGGCACGGCCGGTGGGACAGACAGCGGCGCGGCCGTGACTGACGGCGGCAGCGTGGTGGACAGCGGCAGCGTGGTGGACAGCGGCGGTGTAGCGGACAGCGGCGGCGTGGCCGACAGCGGCGGCGTGGCCGACAGCGGCAGCAGCACCGACAGCGGCACGGCCACGCAGAACGACTCGCAGTCTGGTGGCGAAGACATCCCTTGGGGTTCGAACTCCGACGTCGGACCCTACGACGCGGGGCAGTTCAACTACACGGACGTGAAGAGCACAGGCGGCAGCACAGGAAGTGGCGGCGCAGGCCTCTGCATTCCGAAGATCAGCCAGCTCAACCTCGAGAAAATCAAGGTGGGTGGCCAAGTCGACATCGTCATCTTCGTCGATACGTCCGGTTCGATGGGCGTGGAGTCGAAGTACGTGTCCGACAACATTAACGCGTTTGGCAGCTACCTGGCAGGCAAGGCCCTCGACTACCGC
>CALENB010000154.1 GCA_937910235.1 uncultured Myxococcales bacterium
CAGTTATTCAGGGTAAAGCATACTTTCACAGGCAGGCGAAGGGGTTGAAGACCGGCAAATCGACCGTGACGGCGGTACGAGATGGGGTGCAGGGCGAGGTCCAGCTGCTTGTGAAGTAGACAGCGCGGCGGGGCAAAAGCGGCGGGCGATGGGCTGAGAGCACAGCCCGTACGGCTGCCTATTGCAATTGATATTCAAAATCATAAGCTGCGACCTCAAGGTCTCGCGGCCTGGCCACGCCGCGCCGCATCGAGAGGACTCCGCATGACACGACCCTCCAACACCCTGCGCCTTCGCGCGGTCGCGCTCATCGCAGCCGTCGGCCTCCTGAGCCACTGCGCCGCGCCCGTCACGGGCTCGAAGACCGATCCCGCCGAGATCGCCGCGGAGCGGGCCTTGCTGCGAGCGCTGGCCACCGACGTGATTCGCCCGTCTGTGGTGGCCTTCGCGAGCCAGACTGTCGCGCTGCAGGCCGCCGTCACCGCGTGGTGCCCGACGCTCGCCGGTGACGAGGCCACAGCCGCGAAAGCCGCCGCCGCCGCGCAGACAGCGTGGCTGGCGGCGGCGACGGCGTGGCAGCGCCTTGCGCCGATGGCGGTTGGACCGCTCGCCGACGCTGACGTTTCGGAGTCGATCTACTCGTGGCCGCTCGTGAACCCGTGCGCCGTCGACCAAGGCGTCAACACGCTGCGCACCGCCGGCGTCGTGGATGTGGCCAAGAGCTTACCCAACCGCAAAGGCCTCGACGCCTTAGAGACGCTGCTCTTCCGCACCGAGCTGGAGAGCACGTGCCCACCCCAGGCAGCGCCGCAAGGCTGGGACGCGCTCACGCCGGCCGAACGCCGCGCGGCGCGGTGCGCGTATGCCGTCAAAGTCGCTGAGGCCCTACAAACTCGGGCGCAATCGCTGAAGGCGGCTTGGTCCGATGGCGACGCCAACTACGTCGAGGTGTTGGCTAACGCGGGCGCTGCTGGGACCGCGGGCAGCGTCTGGGCGTCCAGTCACGCCGCGCTGAACGCGGTGTCCGACGCGTCGCTGAGCCTGGAGGTCGGTCTCAAGGGTCGACGCCTCGGCGCCCCGCTCGGCATCGCCGCCAATCCGTGCGGTACGATCGGGGTGGCCTGCAGCCAAGCGTTGGAGTCGCCGTGGGCGCACCGCGGTACGGAGCTGCTGCGCGCCAACCTCGCCGGTGGGCGGGCGATCTTGCTCGGCGCCAGCGACG
Organism: uncultured Myxococcales bacterium; assembly: GCA_937910235.1. Classification (GTDB taxonomy): domain Bacteria; phylum Myxococcota_A; class UBA9042; order UBA9042; family UBA9042; genus UBA9042. Next base: position 1,223 of record CALENB010000154.1, read on the forward strand.
ACGCGCCGGGCTTCGACGATTGGCTCATACGCAAGGGCGCGGCGCCGGCGGCTGCCACGCTGGTCACCCGGCTCAACGAGGCACGTGACGCGCTCGACGCCTTGCCAACGCCCCTGCACGACGCCCTCGCCAAGAAGCCTGAGACTGTTAAGGCGGCGTACGCGGCCATTGGCGCGCTCACCCACCACATGGAGACGCAGCTGCTCGTCGCGCTCTCCCTCCAGGTGCCGGCCGCTGTGGCTGGCGACGCGGACTAAGCCCATGTCGTTCTCCGACCCAATCGATGCTGTTCGCGCCTCCGTCGCGGTGGTGAGCCACGTGCCCCGCAAGCTCATCTCGCCCGAAGAGCGCCTGTTTTGGCCCTACTTGCTGGGGAGCGTGGCGATCGCGCTGGGCCTGTGGCTGTGGCGAGGCGGGCCGCGCACGAGCGGTTTCCTGGCGTGGCTGGTGCCGCGAGGCGGGCTGCGTTCCGCGTCCGCCCGGCTCGATCTCACGCTGGCGTTGGCCTGGGGCGGGATCAGAACCCTGCTCCGGGTGCTCCTGCTCACCGGGCCTTTCGCGATCAGCAGCCTCGGCGCCGTGCTCTGGTGCCTGAGCCAACTCGACGCCGGATTGGGCCCAGCCACGCCGTGGCGCGTCTCGGGCACGACGCTGATGTGGAGCTACGCGCTGGTGTTGTTTGTGGCGTGGGACGCCAGTCGCTACGCCCTGCACCGCCTGATGCACGACGTCGACGCGCTCTGGCAACTGCATCAAGTGCATCACTCCGCGACGGTGCTGACCCCGCTCACGCTGCACCGCAGTCACCCGGGAGAGGCCATCCTCTATGCGCTGAGTCAGTGGGTCGTGACGGTGCTCATCACCACGCTCGCGGTGCGACTGCTCGGCGCGGGCGCGGTGCCCATGGAGGTGCTGGGGGTCAACGCGTTTGGGTTCGCGTTCTCGTTGCTGGGTGGCAATCTGCGCCACAGCCACGCCCCGATCGTGTACCCCGACTGGCTGGAGCGCATCCTCATCTCGCCGGCGCAACACCAGCTCCATCACAGCAAGGACCGTGCGCTGCAACGCTGTAATTACGGGGTTTGGCTAGCCTGTTGGGATCGGATGGCCGGATCGCTGCGACACGGTAGCGCCGACCAGGTCGTCGACTTTGGTGTCGCGACGGCGGACCTCAACCACGATCCCCACCACCTCGGCTCCGCGCTGGTGCGGCCGCTCCTGGCGCTGCGCCCGAGTCGCCGACGCAGATCGCTCGACCGGCCTCGATCATCGTTTCGTCCATGACGGTAGACCAGGCAGTCTCGCGAACACTCGCCTCACGCAGGCGAAGGTGGGTGGCGTCATCGGAGGGTGAGAGGGTGCAGGGCGAGAGG
>CALENB010000155.1 GCA_937910235.1 uncultured Myxococcales bacterium
GGGCGACTCGGCGCTTGGGGCGGGCGACTCGGCGCTTGGGGCGGGCGACTGGCGGCACCCACAGGATGCTTGGGCACTTCGAGGTCGTGGGCCGTCAGGTGCCGCGCTGGCGGCTCGGCGGCGCCGCCACGGCCGCGATAGTGATCGGCCACGGCTTGGCGGACGTCGTCGATGTGCAAGACGTCGGTCAGCTGCTCGTGCAGCCCGGCGGCGATCGGCAGCCTTGATGCGCCGCGGGGCGGCCCGGCGGGCAGGGGCGCCGCGATGGTCTGGGCCTCCGGCCGTACGCCGCCGTGGCTGGGCGGCTGCGCGCGCACGCGCGCCCGGACCTCGTCGGTTCGCAGCGCCTGCGAGTCGTGATGCACGCGCTCGCCTTGAAACACCTCGGGCGCGACACGAACGGAGGGTCCTGGCGAGGCGGACCGCGGGGCAGGCCTCGGCACGGACGCGTCGCGATGGGCCCCAGAAGCCGGGCGAATCGCGGGATGGTCAGGCGCAAGCCGCGGCGCACGTCGCGGCGCCAACGGTCGCGGTGGTTGGGCTGGGCGATCTTCCTTGAGGTCGTCCAACCACTGCGGCAGGCCGTCGGGCGAGCCCGCGCCAGGCAGCGCGCCGATCACCGTGGCGGGTACCGCGTCCTGGGGAGGGGGGGTCCACGAGACGCGGTCGGCGGGCGGCGCGCGGTGCAGACCCGCGTCGAGGCGCTGATGGCTGGTGGCGGCGGCCGCGCGGGCGCTGGCGAGCGGTCTCATGAGCCCCGACGCGTGCATCGGCAGCATCGCCACCCGCAGCTGCAGCCGCCCTAGTCGCAGCACTGCGCCGTCTTTGACGCGGACGCGGCCCGTCACCGGCGCGCCGTCGAGCGTCACCGGCCTGGCCGCCGCGCCCGGCACCAGAAACACAGCATCGTCGGCGTAGAACTCCAAGCTGGCGTGGTCGTCGGCCACGCTCGGATCGTCCAGCAAGATGTCGCCGTCGTCGCGCCCAAACGTCACGCGCGTCTGCCGCATCACGTAGGCACGCGTGGCTTCTTCTCCGTCAAAAAGCGTCAGCCCGAGGCAGTGTTCGGGTGGCGCGTCGGCGTGGCCATAGAGGAACTTGCGATCCGTCACCCGGATGCTGTCGCCGCCATAGAGCCGGTGCATGCCAGCGACGGAGACACCATTGAGAAACACCTTCGCGCCCTCGTACACCTTGAGATGGTCGACGTTGTCGCGCCGATACAGCACCAGCGCGTGGCTCGCGCAGCCTGGGTGGTCAAGCCAGATGTCGTTGCTGTGGTCGCGGCCGATTCGCAGCTGCTGGCCCGTCAACTCAATCCGCACGACGCCGCCGCCGTCGTCGTCAACGAACAGCCAACTGTCTATTTTGCCGCTCGGGACGCTCGCCATGACGGCTCCTCTGTGTCGGGTTCGCGCCTCGACTACGTGCTGCAAGGCGACGCCACGCCCTACCAACCTAGCCTACCTCTACCGGCGAGCCCCGATCCAGTCTCTCAGGCCAGCCGCAGCGCGATGGCGAAGTCGAGACCCGCCGCGGCGCTCGGCTCGTGGGCCACGTCCAGCGATCGCAGCTCGGTCGCCAGCACCTCAGCAGAGATCCAATCGGCGTGCGTCGCGATCGCGAGCTGCAGCTCCTCAACGGTCGTGGTCAGACTCAGAACGATCCGGTCCTCCACCTGCAATCCAGCGCTCTTGCGAGCCTGCTGCACCTTCGAGATGCACTCGCGAGCCAGGTACTCGCCGCGCAGCGCCGGGCTGATCTCCGTGTCGAGCCGCACGGTCACCTCACCCGAAGAGGCCACGGCACCCTCGCCAACGGGCTCCTGCACAACAATGAACGCCTCCGACTCAAGCAGCTCGCCTTCGACGACGATCGACTCACCATCCATCACACGCCGCACGTCATCCGCGCTCAGCTCGGCGATCGCGGCGGCGAAGACCTTCATGCGTTTGCCGAGCCGCCGGCCCAGCACCTTGAAGTTCGGCTTGGCTCTGAGCTGCACCAGCTGCCCGACGTCGTCGACCAACGCGATCTCCTTGAGGTTGAGCTCTTCTGCCGCGTAGGCCAGCAATTCGGGCTCGCAGCGCAACGACTCGGGCACGTGATGCGACAGCGCGATCTCCATGCGCGCCAGGGGTTGGCGAATCGGCAGCTTCTGCTGCTCACGTAGCCCGCGACCCTGGTTCACCACCTCTCGCACCGCGGCCATGCCAGCCTCGAGGTCTTCGTTGACCACGGCGGGGTCGGCCTCGGGGAAAGACTCCAGGTGCACGCTGTCGAGCGCGCCAACGCGATGGCCCACCTCCAACCGCTGGTACAGCAGCTCCGCCATGAAGGGCAGGATCGGCGCCAGCAGACGCGAGAAGATGCAGAGCACCTCGTACAGCGTCTCGAAGGCGTGCTGCTTGTCGGCGGCGGACTCACTGCGCCAGAAACGGCGCCGCGATCGCCGGATGTACCAGTTCGTCAGATGGTCGATGAAGCCGAGCACGGCGGGGATCACGTTGTAGAGCTTGTACGCCTCCATCTCGCGATTCACGTCGGTGACCAAGCTCTGCACCACGCTCAGCAGCCAGCGATCGATCAAGGCGCGCTCGGCGACAGGGCTCGGCTCGGCGGGCGGACGCCAAGCGTCAACGGCCGCGTACGTCGCAAAAAAGCTGTAGGCGTTCCACAGCGGCAACACCACCGAACGCACCACATCGCGCACGCCTTTCTCGGTGAACCGCATGGGCTCGGCGCGCACCACCGGCGAGTTGATGAGGTAGGCCCGCAGCGCATCGGCGCCATACGCTTCGATGACATGCATCGGATCGGGGTAGTTCTTGAGCCGCTTACTCATCTTCTGGCCGTCTTCGGCGAGGATCAGCCCGTTGACGATGACGTTCTTGAAGGCGGGCCGATCGAACAGCGCCGTCGACAAGATCAGCAGCGTGTAGAACCAGCCGCGGGTCTGGTCGAGCCCCTCCGCGATGAAGTCCGCCGGCAGGTGCGCCTCTACGTGCGCTTTGTTCTCGAAGGGATAGTGATTCTGCGCGTACGGCATCGATCCGGACTCGAACCAGCAGTCGAGCACCGCGGGAATGCGACGGAACGTGCCGCCGCCCGAGGCCTCATCACCCGCCCAGGTCAGATCGTCGATGTAGTGACGGTGCAGATCGGTGACGGTCTCGCCGCAGAGGCCTTCCAGCTCGGCGATGGAGCCGATGCAGACGCGCGCCTTGGTGACGTCATTCTCCCAGATTGGCAGCGGTGTGCCCCAGTACCGATTGCGGCTGATCGCCCAGTCGCGTGCGTCTTTGAGCCAGTTGCCGAAGCGCTTTGAGCCCACATAATCAGGCACCCAGCGCGTCGTGTCGTTGAGCGCGCTCATCCGCTCGCGCACCTTGGTCACGTTCACGAACCAGGTGCCGATGGCCTTGTAGATGAGCGGCGTGCCGCTGCGCCAGCAGTACGGATAATCGTGGTCGATAGTGGCCTGCGCGAACAGGCGGTCGCGGGCTTTGAGATCCTTGATCAAGATCTTGTCGGCGTCCTTGACCATGACCCCAACCACGGCGCCGCCCGCGATGTCGGCCAGCGCGTCGGTGAACTTGCCCTCCATGTCGGTGGGATCGACGAGCGGGATCTGCTCGCGCTGGCAGACCCGCCAGTCCTCCTCACCAAACGCGGGCGCTTGGTGCACGATGCCGGTGCCGTCTTCGATGGTGACGTAGGTGTCCATCACCACCCGAAACGCGCCCTCGCTGGCCTTCTCGGCGTAGCTCTGGAACAGCGGGTCGTACGTCAGCCCCACCAACTCTCGGCCCTTAAATTCAGCCTCTACGACGCCTTCGGTGCCCAGCACGGCCTCCCGCAGGGCGGCGGCGACGACGTAGCTCCGGTCGTCGCCTTCACGCCTGACCTGCACGTAGTCGATGTCTGGACCGACGCAGAGCGCGACGTTGCTGGGTAGGGTCCACGGCGTCGTCGTCCAGGCGAGCAGGCTCACGCCGGGCATCGAGGTGATGGGGCACGACACCGTCACCGCGGGATCTTGGACCTTGCGGTAGTCCATGTTGGCTTCGAAGTTGGACAGCGGCGTGCCCAGGCGCCACGAGAACGGCATGACCTTGTAGCCGTGGTAGATGAGCTCCTTGTCCCACAGCGCGCGGAACACCCACCAGACTGACTCCATGAACTCTGGGTCCATCGTCTTGTAGTCGTTGTCGAAATCGACCCAGCGGCCCATCCGGGTCACGACGTTGCGCCACTCGCCGGTGTAGCGCTGCACGATCGAGCGGCAGGCCTCGTTGTAGTTGCCGATCCCGAACGCGTGGATCGCGCTGGGACCCGACAGATCCAGCATCTTCTCGATCTCCATCTCGACGGGGAGCCCATGGGTGTCCCAGCCAAAACGGCGCTCGACCTTGTAGCCGCGCATGGCCCAGTAGCGCGGTACGATGTCCTTGAGGGTGCCGGCGAGCAGGTGGCCGTAGTGCGGCGTACCCGTCGCGAAGGGCGGTCCATCGAAGAACGTGAAGGTCTTGTCGCCGCGCACGGAGCGCTCGAAGATGTTGCCGTCGGCCCACAACTGCAGCAGCGCGTGCTCAAGCTCGGGGAAGTTGGGCTCAGACTCAGGGCGCGCGAATCCGGGCTTTGAGGGCGTCGCGTCGGGTGCTGGCTTGGCGTCGCGCGCTGGCGGCGCTGTGGGGGCGGTCATGGTGTGAGCTCCAGGTGGCGCCAGGGCGGCGGAGGGCCGGGAGAATAGCGTGCCGAGCGCGGCTGCCAACCGTCGGTCGGACATTCCTCGCCGCGCAGATGACCCCCTAGCCCTCTGCGAGACACCTATGTCAGCATCGCCGCGTTGACCGCCCCCGCCACGATCGGACCTTATGAGCACGACAGCCCTCCTGAATCTCCCGACTTTACGGCGTTGTCATCATTGTCAGGCGTGGCAGCGGGATGCCTATGAGCGCTGTCTGTTCTGCAGCGGCGACCTGACGCTGGGACGCATCGAGAGCGCGCTACGACTGGCCCCCCTGACGGTGTCCATCATGGTGGTGGCGACCAGCGTGCTCGTCGCGGCCCTCGTCATGGACACGTCAACCCTGGCCTGGATGGGCGCCGTGACTTTTTTCGTCTCGATGACGACGGCCGCGGTGACCATCGCGCCGCGCGACGCGTTCACCCCCGCGCGGGGCGACCGACACCGGCCGGACGTCGCGCTGCAGCCGCTGCGCAAGCAGCTGAAAGAGGCGCTCGCGCGCGCCAACCGCGTCGGCGATCCGGCCCATGTCACGCCTGACATCACGCTGCTGCTGCGCGGGCTGACCTTGTTGCGGCACGGCAATCGAGCGGCGCCCCTGATCTACGGCAGCCGGCTCGCGAGAGACCCGCGTCGATCCAAGGCAGATAGCCTGAAAGGCACCATCGAGAAGCTTAACCAGCTCGACCACGACTGGGTGACCAACCGCCTCAGCAGCCGACCCAACGCCCGCACGCACATCCTGGCCTTGGCGGCGCTGCTCAAGGCGGTGAAGGGGCGACCGCTCACGTGGGTTGAGCGGCTGCGGGCGCAGGATCTGGGTACACCGATGCCATTTGTCGACATCGAGCCGCAGCTGACGGCGGTGCGCGACAGGGCCAGCGCCCTCGAGGAACGCGCGATCGCGGCCTCGACGGAGGCGTGACGCCGGACGCGCGCTGATTTTACCGAATCATGACATCGCCCCACCAGACGTGCCTTAGTCTGCGCGAGGGAGGGAACTATGAGTTTGCATAGCACGACGAATCCGGCTGTCGCCAACCCGATGGGCGCTGCCAACTTAGGCGCCGCTTGCCGCGAGTTGGGGCTGGAGTTGTACGAGCTGTTACAGGGCATGGATCCGGCGCGCTGGCGGGACGAACGGGCCGCCTCGATGCGCGCGCGACTACAGGGCCTCGCGCTGCGGGCCCGTAGCATCCGGGCGCGTTTTGGCGCGCGTCCCGACGCGGACGCGGCGCTGCTGGCGTGGTGTGATGATCTCGCCAACGGGGTCGACGACTCAGCGACACGGACAGACTGGCCCACCGTGCGCGCCCGCCTGACCAAAACCTACGACACGCTGACCCTCCGCCTCCGGGAACGCGGCGCGGCGGTGCCCCGCAATCGACCGACCAACTACATGCGCAACGCCTACCACGTCGGCAACGGCGTCATGATCGTGCTGCTGATACAGTTGGTGCTGACCCCCATGACGATGGTGCTGGTCGCCGGCGGATTCACCATCGCCGCGTGGTCCATCGAGCTGTTTCGGCGCTACAGCCGGCGGGTCAACGGCGCAGTGATGTGGGCTTTTCGCGATCTCGCGCATCCGGATGAACATCACACCATCAACTCCGCTACGTGGATGGTGACCGCGCTGCTCGTCATCGCCTTGGCGTTCGATCCGCTCTCGTGCGCGATCGGCGCGGCGGTGCTCGGGTTCGCCGATCCCGCTGCAGCGCTGATCGGCCGGCGTTTCGGCACCAAGAAGCTGCGCGGGAGCAAAACGCTCGAGGGCACCTTGGCGTTTGCGGTGGCGGGCGCTGGGGCCGCGCTGGTCGTCATCGCCATCTGGGCCGGGCACCTGAGTGTCCCTGTTGCGCTGGGCGTCGCGCTGTTCGCCTCGGTTCCGGCGGCGGTGGTTGAGCTCTACAGCGGCAAGGGGCTCGACGACAACTTCAGCATCCCGGTGGTCGCCGCTGCGGGAGCGTGGGCGGCTCAGCTGCTGCTGGGATAGCGCGCCCGTCGCGAGCTGGCCGCGAAGCGGTCCGATCGGTGCACCGGCGAGCGACGCGCTACTTGCCGCCGCAGTCCAACACTTCCACATCATACGCAAAGGGCTTGGCGATCCCGTCTACTTTGACGTGGTAGGTGAACCCGGCCTCAGTCTTCCAACCTTTCGCGTTGAACGCGATGGCATATTTTGAGCCATAGCCGCCCGTGAGCGTGCGCTGCTCCACCGGCTGATCGACGCCGTCGACGCTCACGCTGATCTTGGCCTGTGAGAAGCTGATGGTGTCGCTCTGAATCGACCAGCCGGTCGAATCGACCGAGGTGCCGTAGGGGTTGACGGCGCCGTACGGCACCTGACCGGCGTTGGGCCACGCGACCCAGGCCTTCTTCGCGTTGCCCTTGCCGCCGATGACCCAGAGGCACGAGTACTTCGAGCCCGCGGAGCCGACGCCGATCTTGTCGAGTTGGTTGTTGAGGATCCAGCGCCGATGGCCGAGCGTGGCGGCGTTGTTGGCGCCGGAATCGACCATGTAGCGATCCACCGAGACGACCGCGCCAGCCGTCGACAGGTTGCTCTTCTTCGCGGCCTCAGCGCCGTCCGCGTTCCAGCACTTCCACGTCTTTGGCGGCACGTGAGCGATCGTCCCATTGGCCCGCATCAACATCGCGCAGGCCTGCGCCTTGCTGTTGAAGACCTCGTCGTTGGTCACGGGTGGCAGCGCCGTCAGAAAGCGATAGAGGTTCACCATACGCGTCGTGTTGGTGATGGCGTTCTCGCCGAGCGTGCCGGCCTTGCACTGCGGCGCGCTGCCGTCCCAGTCCCCCTCGCTCATGTCGACACGGTCGGCGTTCCACCGCGCGCAGACGCCGGTTGGGTTGGTCACGACGCCGTCACCGCCAGTCGGCGCCCCGTCGCCGCTCGCGCCGCCGTCTGGCTGGGTGACCGGGATGACCTCGCAGGCCGCCAACACGGCGCCGGGCAGCCCGGGATCGGCCTTCTCAACACACGCCTCACCAGCGCCACACTCCGCCACGATCTGCCACGAGCGCGTCGACTGCTCACACAACATCCGGTCGATGCCGTTGCAGCCCTGGTGCTGCGTCAGCGGCACACACGCGCTGTCGCTGATCCCAGCGGTTCCGGTCGGCGCGACGCCGCCGCCTCCCGCGCCGGTGGGGCTAGCGCAAGCGGCCAGCGCGAGGGGCAGCGCGAGGGGCAGCGCAAGCGAAGCCAGGAGGCCGCGCAGCGACGAGAGGGGCGTGGGGCTGGGCGCGTTCATGGGTAGGTCCGGTGTTCGGGGCCGACTTCGGTGGCGCGCAATCGACTGAGCGGCGGAGTCGACAAACCTCGGCGATCCGGGCGATCAGCGGGTCGAAGACGTCGCCGCGCGCGGCTCGGCCGGTTCACGACGCGGGTAGAGTGCGACATTCCAACGCCAGACGCCAAGCAAAAAACAGCGCGGTTGTGTGCACGGTCGTCCGCCAGGCTGAGCGCTGGACGCGTGGTGAGGATCGTCCCATGCTGCGGAGCTGACCGCCGGGAGCACCTACCTGTGAAGAATCGTCCACGCTCGCTGAGCGCTGCCATCGCGACCCAACCGGAAGCCTTTGACCTCGATGAGCTCGTTGTGGCCGTCGCGCGGCTCGTACGCGGCGACACGACGCGGGAGCGTGCGGCGCCGCAGCAGATCGATCTGTATGTTCAGCAGGGGTTGGTCGATGCGCCGGGCCCGGGCGGCAAGCCCTACCATCGGCGCCATCTGCTGCAGGTGCTGGCGATCCAGAGCTTGCGGGGCCTGGACCTCGGAATGGAGCGGATCCGAGAGCTGGTTCAGGGCGTGGATGACACGTATTTGCGCATGCTGTGTGACGAGCCAGCCGAGGCCGAGAAGAAGGCCGCGGTGATGACCAACTGGCTGAACATGCTGAGCAGCGGCCGCGTGGGTCGCGATGATCGGGGCGAGACGCATCTCCTCAATGGCCCCAGCGCGCCGGCGGAGCCGCGGCCGGTGATGCACGTGGCGCCGGTTCGCAACAACCGCGGCGTGGCACCAGCCCTTGATCTGCGCGGTGCTGATCTGAGCGGTGCCGGAGGATTTGCGGGATTTGGTGCGCCGTCGGCGACCGCGCCGCCCGAAGACCTGCCTGACGCGCATCCACACGCCGACCTGCCCGATGGCCCGCTCGCCGAGGAGCCCGTCCCGCCGCCGCGCCCTGACACACGAGAGATCCGGCCCGAACGCGCGACTTTCGCCGCGTCAGCGTCGTTGGCAGCGGCGCTGCGCAGGCAGATGGCTCATCCTGAAATGTCGGCGACGCCCCAAGTTCCAGTGCGCGTGCAACGCGTGGCGTCGCCGACCGCCGGCGCGGCTGTGACGCGCGCGGCGGGCGCTCCATTTGCGGGGCGCGATCACGCGCAGGCCTATGAGGCGAGCGGCGAGGACGGCGACGAGGATGGCGACGAGGCCGCGACGGCCGCGGCGCTGCCGGTTCCGCAGGCGTGGATCCGACTGCGCGTCGCTGAGGGCGTGGAGCTGCATGTGCAGACGGGCCACACGCCCCTGCGCGGGGCCACGCTCGCCGAGGTCATGGCGCAAATCCGTGGTCTGATCGGCGAGTGAGCGGCGAGTGAGCGGCGAGTGAGCACCGACGGAGCGCCGACGGAGCGCCGGCGGAGCGCCGACGGGGAGCTGCCGGTGTGTCACGCACCGCCCTGAGGCCGTTCGGGCAGGTCCATCCAGGCAATACGCAGGTCCGCGGGCAGGCTCGCCATCATGCGCTGCTGGTTGTACGCGTCGACGCGCGCCTTCACCGTCGCAAAGGCCGCCGCGTAGGCGGTCGCGGTCATGGTCGTGAGGTTGACCTGCGGCGTCCGAAAGTCGATGGAGTCCGGCGACGCGTCCTGATCGGAGAGCTCCCACAGCTCGGTTCCTGGCAGCGGCGTGGCGGAGAACAGGCTGATGGCGTCCAGATCGAGGGACGTCGCGAAATCAGCCGTCTTTGTCATCAACGCGGCGTCTTCCCACGGCCAGCCGACCATGAAAAACCCGCTCGTGCGCACACCAGCGGCGCGCGTCAGCGCCACAGCGTGCCGGATCTGCGCCAGCGGCGTCGCTTTTCGAATCCGACGCAAACTGTCGGCGTCGCCGGACTCGATGCCAAAGAAGACTTGGTGCAGACCGGCCGCGAGCAGCGCGTCGAGCAGCTCGGCGTCGAGGCGATCGGCGCGGGTCTGGATGCAGAACGGCACTTGCAGCCCGCGCGCCACCATCAGTCGGCAAATCTCCAGGGTGCGCTGCTTGTGCAGGGTGAAGACGCTGTCGTGAAAGAACAGGTACGGGATCTGCCACCGGCGCTTCAGCTCAGCGATCTCGTCCACCACGTGGCTCGGCGAGCGGTAGCGTGTGCGGCGTTCATCCAGGTTGGGGACGGCGCAGTAGATGCATTTGTAGGGGCAGCCACGCAGCGTGATCATGGCTTGGTAGAAGGCGGGCTGGATGTGATCAGGCCACACCAAACCGTCGCGCAGGGGCGCCGGTAAGGTGTCGAGATCGGCCGTGGGCAGCCGCGGAGGGGCCTGCTGGACCTGCCCATCGTCGTCGCGCCACCACAGCCCCGCCAGCGTCTCCGGTTCGGCTAGCACGCGGCGGATACCCCCGTCTCGCAGGCGCAGCACGAGCGCACGCAGGGTGGGCTCGCCTTCGCCTCGGATCACCCAATCGACGGCCGGCGCACCCCGCAGCGCGCCGGCTGGATCGGTCGACGCGTGCACACCACCGAGCACGATCGGCAAGTCAGGGAAGGCCGCACGCAGCTCGGCGGCGAAGCGAGCGGCGGCGCGAAACGTCGCGGTGACGGCGGTAAAACCCACCAAATCCGGCTTCTCCGCGCGCACGGTCGCGACGAGCTCGGCCCACGGATCGCCGCCGATCCAGGGTCGCGTGTCGGGCAGCAAAAAACGCACGTCCGCCAGATCGGCGATCGCAGCGCCGACGTAGGCGAGCCCCAACGGCTGCACCTGGCGGGTGTGTCCAGCGCCGTGGAGAAACAGCTCTGGCGGGTCGATGAGCAACACTTTCATGGTCGACAGCCTATCCCAACCCGCGACTTTGCGCGCCACCACTGGACCTGTACGCTGCGGCGTCACCTGATCTGAGTGCCCACGCCTGATTTGGGCGGTGATGCCTGATTTGGACGCCGACGAGGTCCCGATGTTTCAACCGACCCTCCGCCGCTTGGCGTACGTGGACATGCCCGTCATGGCCCAACCGCTGATTGACTGGCTCCGCAGTCAAGGTGTCGAGGCGCGGCTGAGCAGCGACGATGCGGGCGGACTGCATCCGTCCCTGGCTTTTGCGAATGGGACGTGGCTCGTGGTGCCGGAAGATCAGCTCGATCGCGCCAAGGCGCTGCATGAGCAGTACGAGCGCTCGATGACGTTGATCGACGAGTCGTTTCCGTCTGAAGACGAGGATGACGGGCTGTAGGTCAGCGCTCGTCGACCACGTGCAGCCCGCACTCCTTGCCCTCGGCTGCCTCCCACCACCACCGCCCCTCCCGCTCGTGCTGACCCGGCAGGACCGGCCGCGTGCAGGGCTCACAGCCGATCGAGATGAAGCCACGCTCGTGCAGCTTGTTGTAGGGCAGCCCGGCGCCGCGGATGAAGCGCCAGACCTCAGCGGATGACCAGCCGGCCAGCGGGTTGTACTTCACCATCGGCCTCGGCGATCCCGGCCCGTGCGCCCAGCTGTGACCTATGTCGAGCTGCACGACCGGCACGTCGGCGCGGGTGTCGGGGCTCTGATCGCGGCGTTGTCCCGTCGCCCAAGCAGGGAAGCCGGCGAGCGCGCGGCCCAGAGGCTCCACTTTGCGGATGCCGCAGCACTCCTTGTGCCCATCGGTGCGAAACGACAGCAGCCCCTTGGTGCGCACCAGCGTCTGCACGGCGTCCGCGTTTGGCGACATCACGTCGATGGCGATGCCGTAGCGCTGTCGGACCTCCTCGATGAAGGTGTACGTCTCGGGGTGCAGGCGCCCGGTGTCCAGGCAGAACACCGAGAGCTCCGCGCCGGCGATCTGAGCGGCCAGGTCGATGAGCAGCACGTCCTCTGCGCCCGAGAACGAGATGCGCAGGTCCGTACCGAAGTGCGTCAGGGCGTGGGCCATGATGTGGTAGGGCTGCTTGCCGGCGAGCTCGGCTTGCCACGCGGCGATCTGATCGGGCGTGATCTCGGCGAATTCGCGCGACTGTACGGCTGGCTCAAGCTCGGTGGGATGCGACGACATTGGACCTCC
>CALENB010000156.1 GCA_937910235.1 uncultured Myxococcales bacterium
TCATCTCCTCGGGGTACAGCACGTCGATCGGCACCTCGACGAAGACCGGTCCGGGCACGCCGGCCTGCGCCACCTTGAAGGCGCGCTCGACCGCCGGGATCAGCGCGGCGACGGTGTGCGCTTCAATGGTCTCCTTCACGAAACCTTTGACGCAGGCCATCTGGTCGATGTCCTGCAGCGCGCCGCGGCCCTTCAGCACCGTCGGTGCGGCGCCGCCGAGCAAGATCAGCGGAGACTCGGCGAGCATGGCGTTTTTGACGGCCGTGAGCGTGTTGGTCACCCCAGGACCAGCCGTCACGGCGCAGACGCCGGGCACCCCGGTCAACCGCGACGCCGCGTCAGCTGCAAACGCCGCGTTGGCTTCGTCCCGCACGTCGATGATGCGAATACCGCGCTGCTCGGCCGCCACCAGGATCGGCGAGATGTGGCCACCGCACAGCGTGAACAGGTGGCGGACGCCCTGGCGCTCCAAGACGTCGACGATGAGCTCACCACCGTTGCGTTGCGTGCTGCTCATAAGGCCTCCAAATTGCGATGACCGCGATGCGACAGATCCGCTGCGTTGTGATCGGGATCTACCGCGCCGCGCGCGGGATCGCCAGGGGCCAGCGGGCCTCAGTCACCCAGCACGTGGGCGTCGAGGACGAAGCAGGTGAACTTGCCGGTCATCACACAGACGTCGCCGCGGTCGACGCGGACTTCCACCGCGCGTTTTCGGCCGATCGTCGCGATCACCCTGGCGTAGGCGACAAGCGTGACGCCGCGGGTCACGGGCGCCAGAAAGCGGGTCTCAGCCGCACCCAGCACAACGTTTGGATCGTTCACCGCCAGCATCGCAGCGTAGTCGGCGAGGCCGAAGATGAAGCCGCCGTGCACCAGGCCATGCGCGTCGACCTCCATATCGCTGGTAGGCGCGAGGCGGACGGTGGCTTCGCCGGGGCCAAGGCGAACGAGCGAGCCGACTAGGCGGGTGTTGGTGAGCAGGTGGGTGGATGGCTGCATGGGAGACCTCGTGGCGAGCGTGGAGAGGATGGCTAGGTGACAGCCCCCGCAAAACAAGGGGCCGGCGGGCGAGGATACCAGCAAAAGCTGGACGGATTGAGGCGAGCGGCCGCGCCGGACATACTGGCGGCACCAGCGGCCACGCCCGACTAGCCCCGGAGTCATTTCGCCCAGCCCCTCTTCCGATCCCGCACCAGCCAACCCGGCCCGGATTGACGGCCTCGTAGCGGCCGCGCCGTGGGTGGACCGCCTGCTCATCGCCGTCCTCGCGCTGCTGATGGCTGCGTGGGTGTGGCTGTGCAGCGCGCACACGTTCGTCAGCGTCGGCGACGAGGCCATCTACCTCTACGACGGCTGGCTCGTCGCGCAAGGCCACCTCCCCTATCGCGACTTCTTCCTCGCCCACCCGCCCCTGCGCGTCCTGCTCAGCGCGGCGCTCTTCGCCGTCGGCCTACCGGCGGTCGCAGGCAAGTGGCTCGCGATCGTGGCGACGGGCCTCAACACCGCTCTGATCGCTGGTCTCGCCCGCAAGGCCTCGGGGCCCTGGGCGGCCATCGCCGCGGCCATGCTCTGGATGGGCGGCGCGCTCTCGCTCGAGACCGGCGCGTACTACCTCGGCAGCAACGTCGCCACGAGCTTCATGCTGGGCGCTTGCCTCGCCGCGGCTCATGGCCGGTGGGCCTGGTCGGGCGCGATCCTCGGCCTGGGCGCCCATCAGGCGCTCTACGCCCTGCTGCCCGGGCCGGTCCTGCTGTGGTGGGCGTGGCGCCAAGGTCGGGCGCTGCGTTTCGTGGCTGGCGGGATGACCTGGCCGGCCGGCGTCGCGCTCGCCTGGCTGCTTTTTGGCGAGGCGTATGGGCTACAGACCGTGGCGTATCACCTCCGCAAAGTAGCGCAAAGCCCGAAACCATGGCCGATTCACCGGATCATCGGATTCTTGCGCGCCGATTGGGCCGCCGTCGCGTTCGGGCTGGCGGCCTGGCTCGGGCGCGGCGCGTCGAGTCGGCGGCTGGCGGCGTTGGCGTGGCAAAGTCTGCTGGTGGTGTGCCTCTACCGTTCTTTGCAGAGCTACTATTTCACCCTGCCCCTCGCCCTGCTCTGCGCGGCCGGCGGCGTCGGTGCCGTGGCGCTCACGCGGCTAGCTGCGCACCGATTCGGCGGGCCGACAGCGCGAACGCACGTGGCGGCCTGCCTGACTTTCGTGCTGGTTTGGTCGCTGAGCGCCCTGCCAAACCTGCACGCGGCCGTCGCCCGGCGCAGCTTTCAGCCCGTGGTCGACGCAGAGCTCACGCAGCTGGGGCAGCAGATTCTGGCGCGTCCGCCGGCGAGCGGGCTGCTGTGGGGCGATACGTCGGTGACCCCCGCCCTCGCGTTGCGTACCGGGCTGCCCATCGCCGCGCGATTCGTCGACACGAACGACCAGCGCTTCGACGCCGGCCTCACGACGCCGCAGACCGTCATCACCACCGTGCTCGCGCGGCATCGGCCCGGCGTGCTCATGGTGGCGCATCACGGCGTCTACCGCGTCGCGCCGCTGCGCCGACACGTGGAGCAGCACTTCCTGGCGCAGTTCATCTTTCAGGGCCGCGCGATGGGCTACGATGTGGTGTACCTGCTGCCCGGCGACGCCAACACCAAGACGAGACCGAACCCATGACCACAGTTCCTGCCAAACCCGTGCCTGCCAAACCACTGCTGATTGTGCTCGCCACGGCCGACTTCGATCCAACCGAGGTCGCCGCGCCTTGGCGCGCGGCACGGTCGGCCGGCCTGGAGGTCGTGTTCGCGACGGAGGACGGTCAGCCCGCGACGTGTGACCCGCTGGTGCTCGCTGGCCCCTTGTTCGGTTTGCTCGGCGCCTCCGAGGAGAACTGCGCCACGTACGCCGAATTGACGGAAGATCCGGCGTTTCAGCGCCCGCTGGCCTGGACGACGTTGGATGCCGGCGACTTCGGCGGCCTGCTCCTGCCCGGTGGCCACGCCAAGGGCATGCGGCAATACCTTGAGTCGACTTCCCTACAGGACTTGGTGCGGGCCTTTTTCGCCGCGAATCAGCCGGTTGGTTCGATCTGCCACGGTGGCGTCGTGCTGGCGCGAACGCGCGACGCGTCAGGCGTGTGCGTCGTCGCGGGCCGACGGGTGACGGCGCTGACCCGATCGCTCGAGAACACCGCGTGGCTGCTGACGGCCTGGAAACTCGGCGATTACTACCGAACGTATCCGACGTGGGTGGAGACGGAGCTAACCGCAGCGATTGGCGACGATGGCACGTTCGAGCGTGGTCCCCTGATGGCGCGCTACGGCAACCCCTTCACCGTGCGGGACGGCAACCTGCTGACGGCGCGGTGGCCCGGCGACGCCAGCCGCTTCGCCGACGAGCTGGTCGCCATGGTGCTCGCTGCGGGCGCGTAGGTGATCGGGCGGCGGGGCTGCGATCGCGGCTGTTGGGGCGGCGCTTAGCGCGGCTGCACGAGTCGCAACGTCGCAGGGCCGCGGCTCACCAGCGCTCCGGGCGCGCTCACGCCTGTGCAGCGCTCCAGGGTCGTCGGCAGTCCGGCGACCTGTACGTCCACCAACCAGCCGAGGTCGTCGGCGCGAACCTCCGGCGCTGTGCAGCCGCTAAGATCGCAGCCGATCAGCGCTGCGACCGCGCGATCGCGCACAGCCACGGCGGCGCCCGCGTGCACGGCCTCGCAGGCCACGAACGTGCAGTCGACCGCGCGCAGCGTGGCGTCGTTGGAGAGCAGCACCGCGCCACCGGACCTGCCGCTGCAGCGCTCAAACCGGCAGCGGTGCAGGTGCGCTTCGCCGCGTCGCAGAAACAGCGCGCCACCGCCGTAGCCGTTCGCCGTGCAATCCCGAATCGTGCAGCCGTCGAGCACGAGGCGCGCGCCGTTGGGCACGCTCACGCCGCCGCCCGCGTTGGTGTCGCCGCCGCCACTGAGGGTGAGGCCAAAGAGCGCGACTTGAATCTGCCGACCCTGCACGACGAGCAGCGAGCCACGCCCAGCGCCGGCCAGGATCACGTCGGCGCCGGCCGCTGCAACCAAACGCACGCTGCGTTCCAGCACAAAAGGTCCAGTATACAGCCCCGCAGCGAGACGCAGCTCAGCGCCCTCCGCGGCTGCGTCGAGGGCCGCCTGCAGCGTGCCCTCGCCGGGCGTCACCGCGATGGCCGGGGTCTGGGCCGGGGTCTGGGCCGGGGTCTGGGCCGGGGTGTCGGTCATAGCGAGGTCATCCAGCGGCTAGCGTGAGGTCAGCAACATCGTAGGCGCCGCGACGTGCGCTCGCCGCGCCTAGTTGTCGAGGATGGTGAGCGCCTCAAAATCGCGCTGAAAGGCCTCAAGTGTCACCCAAAACACACCGTCGTTCTTGTTGTCTTTGCCGGGCTCCGACTCACCCCAAGGGTTGCGCAGCTGCACCATCCGCTCCTTGTCGCGCCCGCGCCCCTTCGTCTTCACGCCCATCACGGTGTACGCGTGGTTGCCCCACATGCGTGTCGCGTCGCCGTAGCGGGCGTCCTCTTTGCCGTGATCGTCATAGGTGCCCGCCGTCATGGCTTGGCCCTTGTCGCTCGCCTTCTTCAGCTTCTGCCAGAGCTTGTCTTCAGGTGCGTTGGCCATCTCGGTGTAGTCGGACTGCCGGCCGGTCAGCGCTTCCATCACGTCGCCTTCCCAACCACCCTGCCCGATCGTGTCGTAGTCACCCGAGCCGCCGGCTTTGAACGTGGCGTACGCCTTCTCCACGAGGGATGGCCAGAGCTCCTTTTTCTGCGTCGACTGCATGTAGGCCCAGTTCTCTTTCTTGTCGAACCAGGGGAAGTCCGCGTCGACCTCGACCCACTCTTCCCGGGCCGCGCCGCGCGAGTTGACCTCGTAGAACCGCACGCCAAACACGCCGCCGCCGCGGTCCTCGATACCTTCCTTGATGGTGTTCGGATAGCGCTGCGCGACGGCGGCCAACGCGGCGCCGAAGTAGCAGTCCGATAACCAGCCCTGCATGACGTCTTGGGCCCGTACGCCGTAGTGAAAGAGGTTGCCTTCCTTGCGTTTGTACGAGTGCGCTTCGCGCTGTTTGGTGTCGTCGTCGCGTGCCAGCGCGGGGTCGGCGAGCTGCTGTGGAGTGTCGTATTTTGCGTCGCCGGGGCCGCCGACAAAGTCGCCCGGGCCACCGACGAAGTCGCCGCTCGGGCTGACCTGCGCGCGCCCCTCGTCGTAGCCAACCGGGGCCTTTGCGGCGGCGCCGGGTGTCTGGGGCGCGGCGCCTGACGCCTCTGGGGCGCGGCGGCGTGGATCGGCTTGTTGGGCGACGGCGGGCATGATCGGGGCTCCTGTTCCAACGAGTCTGGACGTGTATTTCGTAACACAGCCCGCTGGTTGGATCGAGTGGGCGAGCGTGACACGGCGCGCGAGCTGGGGTCGGGGGGTCCCGCCACAACCGCTTTGCTTACGGTTTTAGGTTATGGCGTCCTAGCTTTCCGTAATGCCCACGCCACTGTTGTAAACTGGTTTTGTTCGCGCTTGACACGGTCTGGCCTGGCTGTCAGCTTCGGAGGCAACCAGTCTCAATCTCACGACCCAGGGCAATTCCGCGGAGTTGTCTTGTGCTCGGCTCTGCTTGTGCGCCCTCACGGGTACAGGTCTGAGAGGCCCCATGTCGATCGATCGCCTCCGCGGAAGCAAGCAAGCAAGCAAGCAAGCAAGCAAGCAAGCAAGCAAGCAAGCAAGCGTGACATTCATGTCGGCTGGATCCTAAGCGTCGCCAGCCTCTTGTTGCTCCTGGCAGACCCTGTCTTCGCCGCCACGTCCGTCAGCGGCGTGGTGATCGACCAATACGGCCTCCCCATCAGCGGCGCTGTTGTGATCGATCCCGTTGACGGCGCCACCGACGAGACGGATGGTGATGGTCGTTTTACGCTGACAGTCACAACAGACGGCATCCGCGTGCTGGAGGCTACCGCGGCCGACCACGCCCCCGGCCGCACCGGTGCGCTTGCGCTCGGAGGACGCATAAACGCCCTAGCCATCGTGTGTACCCGCAGCAAGTCGCGCGTGGCGGTCGATCATTTCGGCACCACCCTCACCTCGGATGACCACACCATTGATCCCGACGCACCGCCACATGTGCGGCTTCGGGTGCCGCCAGATGCGCTGACGACGGGACAGCTCGCAGTCCAAGAGCTCGATCCAAGCAGAAGCCTTCCGCTGATGATGGACTTACCTTCAGGCACCGCTCCCGTCGGCATGGTGGCGATTTTTGATGAGGGTGTGCACTTCGCTGTCGACGCAACCCTTGAACTCGTCAACCGAGCCATGCTGCTTCCAGGCACAGTCTGTTTTACTTTTATCGATGGCGGCCATGAATGGTCTTTTCCAGCCTTGAGCACTGGAACTCTGACTGCTCT
>CALENB010000157.1 GCA_937910235.1 uncultured Myxococcales bacterium
GCTGGTTGAAGAAGGAGGCGCCAGCATCGTTCTCGCCCACCAACGGTGGCTCGACCTCCGGGCGACGCTGAAGCCGTCACGCGACGTAGCGCAGGCCGCCGCCAAGCTGAAATTCCTGGCCGCTGAGGACATGGAGACCCTTGCGCGCATGGGATGGTTTACGTTTCCGATGAAGAGCCGCGCCGGTCTCTTCGAGCTTCGAAAGAACGGCGTTCGCTTCTACGGGGGGCGTATCGGCACCCTGGACGATAGAGCGGTCCACCTGCTCGCTGGCGGAGAGTCGAAAGGCGGGAAGACGCAGGCGAGCCCGGCCGAGTTGGATCGCGTGTGTAAGATCTTGGACGCAGCGAAAAAGAAGTGGGCTGAGACGGCGAGCCCTACCGACGACAACGTCATCCCACTGAGCGCCAGGCGGCGCAGAAAGAGGAAGCGATGATCAAAATGACCCAAGACGAGCGCGCGCGCCTCACCCGACTGCTGGGCAGCGTGATGGACGACGAGACCGTCGTGCCGTGGACGCTGGGCGAGGAGCAGGTCCTCGCCTTCCTGCTCGAATTGGACCGTCGGATGACGGCCGACGGCGTGACCCAAGCCGATCTCGGCCGCGCCCTGGGTGTGCAGCGCAGCCAGGTAAGACGGTGGATTAGCGCCGAAGGACGGTTGAAGGCCGACACGATGTTCGCGCTCGCCCGATCTGTGGGTTGCCAGCTCACACAGCGCTGGGAGCCGATTGTCGCCGAGCAGCGGCCCGTTGGCGGCTATGCGAGCGCTGGCGAGAGTGTAGCGTCGGCGTCGTGTGACGTGCAGCAAATCAAGGTGACTGTCCGAGTCGCCGCGTAGGAGATGTCAGATGACAAACGCCTCCCCGGTCAATCCCCTGCGCGCGCAGGATGTGCGCGACAACCCGGACCTGCGCGACCTCGTCGAAGTAGCTCAGCTTGCTGCTGTCGAGCTGGTCTCGATGGGCGCTTCACGTGCGCACGAGTCGAACACATCAGCGGCCTTGGTGACGCCACCGGAGCTAGAGGTCAGCATTGCGATCAACACGTTGTACCCAACCACCCCTCAATCCGGTGGCAGCGCCTTCATCTGTTCGGCGCAGTGCCACTGGCGGGCAAAAAACGAAGAGGCTGAGGTGGCGTCATGCGTGGTCCAGTATCGCGTGACCTACGTTTTTCCTGGACGGACTGATGCTTTGTCCAAAGAACAGCAGGTCGCGTTCGCGAACCACGTGGCCTTGCACACTGCTTGGCCTTTCCTGCGTGCGAAGGTGCAGCAGTTGAGCGTGGAGCTTGGTTTGCCGGCGTTTGCGTTGCCGTTGCGGAAGATGCTGGCTGATGGTGGCGATGGCGATGGGTCAAATCCGTGACCGCGGTCGCCTGGTCTTTTCAGCGGTCAGCCTCAACGACGACCAGTTTTACTGGCATTCAGCAGGCCTTGTTGGCGCGCTGCAATCTGAGACGGTCGCCGATGAT
>CALENB010000158.1 GCA_937910235.1 uncultured Myxococcales bacterium
TGGGACCAGGTCTCCGACTTCGCGCAGGTGCTGCGGTACATCAACTTCGGCGGCAAAGAGGGCCACATCTACCTCGACGTCAACCAGTTCAAGGCGTCGTCCATCGGCCACGGCACCGTGGTCAAGCGCTACAATCCCAACCTCGATCTCAATCGTCGTCGTGTCAGCTTCGAGTTTGACGCGTTCGGTGATTACGCTGGTTTTGAGAGCTATCTCAACGATATCACCAGCCCCAACGTGATGGGCGCGCTGGTGTTCCTCAAGCCCCTGTCGCTCATCAATCGCAAGAACTACTTCCTCCGATCCTTCTCCATCGGCGGCACGTTTGCGGCCGACACCAAGGCGCCGCTGCGCAACCGGCTCGATAGCGACGACGTCGACAACGATGGCAAGCGTGACACCGAGCTGCGGATTGATCAGGACACATTCCAGCCCGAGTCCATCACCACGCAGGTCATCAGCTACGGCACCTCGGTCGAGATGAAGCTCATCGACAACGACGCGCTCGACTGGAAGACCTACTTCGACATCAGCTTCCTTGAGACGGGCGTGCCCATCGACGACCCGAACAATCCGCTCTGGAGCAACGTCCCGACACGCGCTGTTCGCTCGAAGGGTGTGTCCTGGGGTCACCTGCTGCGCATGAACTTCTCGCGCGGCGGTGAGCATATGGAGCCGCTGCACGCGCTGCGGATCCGGCTAGAGCTGCGCCGCTTCGACCGCAACTACCTGCCGAGCTACTTCGACACGCTGTACGAGGTGCAACGGGTGCAGTACCGCGGCAACAAGACGACGCTGTCGCCCATGGATCTGGCCAACCGCACCAAACTGCAGGCGGTGTTGGGGCGCGAAGACGATAAGATGGACGTCAACGGCCTGTACTTTGAGGCGAGCTGGAAGATCGGCAACCACTTTGCCCTCGCCTTTGCGCTCGAAGGCAACGATCAGACCCCAGACAACAACATGTTTGTCCACCTTGAGATTCCGCGCCTCGGCAACTGGCAGTTCCTCGCGACGTACCATCGCCGCAGCGCTGAGACGTTCAAGTCCCTCTTCGCTGGCGGCTTTGGCAACAGCGACATCTTCATCATGAAGGGGCGCTACCGTCTCGCCGACGCCATTCACTTCAACGCCGAGGCGATGACACCCTTTGGAATCGGGCCCGACAGCCTGTTTCGCAACACGGTGACCTTCAACCTCAACGCCGAGTTTGGATTCTCCTACGGTCGCAAGAAGAAGTAGGTAGCGTCTTATCTGGAGGTTCTGATGAACCACATGCCCCGTGACTCTGTCTCTGTCTCTGTCTCTGTCTCTGTTTCTGGCTCTGGCTCTGGCTCTGGCCGTGTGGTTGGTCTCGTCACGCGACTCGCCAGCCTCGCGGTCATCGCGGTCTTGGCGCAAGGCTGCGGCTTCTTCGAGTCCGCCGGTGAGATCACCCTCGGAAAAGGCCAGATTCCCCGCGTCCAGGAGGAGATCGACTGGCCAGACATCGACAAGATGACCGGATCCGCGCTCACCGCGAGCGTGGGCGACGGCAAGGGTGAGGCCCTCATCACGGGTGTGCCGACGTCCTTGAAGAAGGGCACGCTCGCGCACGTGCAGGGGATCCTCGCCTTGGCGGGTGATTGTCAGCGCACCTTTACGCAAGCCAAGGTCGGCGAAAATCCGAAGTCGGCGGTCAGCAACCTCGCCGTGCGCGTCACCAACTGCACGGGGGACGCGCGCTGCGAATACCTCTGCAACGGGTTTCGGGGCATCGAGATGGAGGCAGCGGTAGAGATCGAGCTGCTCAGCGCGGCGAAGGCGAAGGACCTGGCCAAGCAGCTCCAACAGGCCAGCCCCGACGCGGCCGTTGAGGCGATCGTCCAGATCCGACTGCAGTTCTTCAAGCTGGAGCTCTACCAGAAGGGTAACGACGATAAGCGTGAAGTGGTCACCGAGCGGCTCAGCAGCCTTGACCTCATCTTGACGGAGACCGGCGTCGAGCAGTCCGTCGGGGAGATCGTCGCGCAGGAGGCGGACCGCGCCGCAGCGCGTGACCAAGCGCTGAAAGACGGCGTTGACCTGGACGAATCGAAGTGGGACGCGTTGCCTCGCTGGGTGTCGGTGCTCGACCAGCGCCATGTCGCCAGCATCAGCCCCGAGACGCCGCAACGCTTCGAGATCGACCCGCAGTCGGCGCTGCTCAAGCAGATCAAGCTGACGGTGGTGGACGGCAAGCGCACGGCGCTGCGTCTGGTCCAGCGGATTCGCGTCGACAAGCCGGAGCTCTACGAGCTGCGCTTTGACGGCGCGGGCGTCGCGGTCGATGTGCAGCCGGAGGTCATCGTCTCGGTGCTGCAGCTGGTGAAGAACCTGGGCGCCAGCGCGGCCGGGCAGTAGCAGCGTCTGTTTCTTGTTCTTGGCCTAGCCTCCTCGAAGGTTGAGCCCTCGTCTTCTGGTGCCGCCGCCAAGGCCTCACCGCAACTGGAGCGCCCGATGCGCAACGCCTTCTCGGCCTTCTCCCCTCGCCTTGCCACGGCCCTCCCCGCGGCCTTCTCCAAGGCCTCTGTCGCGGCCTTCTGCGCTGCGATCGCGTTCACGACGTTGGCCGGCTGCGAGACCCACTTCACCAACGCGGGGCCGGACGGTTGGACCGGCGCCGACGGTGTGAACGCCGATGGCGCGAGCAGCGACGGACTCAACGGCGCCGCGGAAAAGCTGTTCATCGGGGACGGCGTTGGGGCCAAGTGCAAAACCGACGACACCTGCCGTGGAGGCTTGGCCTGCACCGGTGGCGTCTGCATGCCCGCCGGCAAGAAGCTGGCGAACGACGCCTGCATCCTCTCGGCGGACTGCGAAAAGCAGCTACAATGCGGATTTTTCGGCTTCTGCGTGCCTAACGGCGGCAAGGGCGTGACGGAGGTCTGTACGTCCGTCAGCGACTGCACGAAGGGGCTGTACTGTGACCTGTTGGGCGTCTCTGGCTTCTGCACGGCCCCGGCGAAGACCGCGAAGGACCTGTACGGCGCCTGCAAGGGCTCTGGCGACTGCCTGCCCGGCCTGCACTGCGGCGACGCCAAGACGTGCCTGCCGGGCAGCGTCACGCTCAACCCGGACCTGTTCCCCGGCTCGACGTGCCCCGTGCGTCAGGAGGAGCAGCTGCCCTTTCAAGCGCGCAACCGCATCCCGCGTGGCGATGAGAGCGTGCACGGCTTCTACAGCACCCCGTTCCCCTCGAATCTTCGGCTCACCAAGGCCGGCAAGGTCGACCTGAGCGCGCATCCGCGACCTGGCACCGGGCTCATCGGCCTCGATCTGGTCGGCAACGTCATCAACAGCATCGGCGCCGAGATGACGGGCTTCTCCGTCGCGCCTGGCGTGTACTTTCGGTGGACACGCCCGCTCGACCCGAAGACGTTCTACCAGAGCGGACCGACCCAAAACATCCACTTCGTCGAGCTCACGCCTGGGTTGCCGCCGGCGGCCTACCAGGTCGACTACACCACCAACTTCCAGCCGGCGCGGAACAAGTATATCTGTGGCAACTGGTTGACGGTGCACCCGACCTGGAAACGACCGCTCAAGTCGAAGACCACGTACGCCGTCTACGTCACAGACACGGTGCGTGCTGTCTTGCCCGAAGGCGCCGAGCCCAAGGACGCGCTGCCCGTGCAGGGCGACGATCTGCCGCTGCTGCTCGCGACGAAGGCGCCGAAAGCTGCGGCCGACAAAGCGGCCTGGGATCACTACGCGCCGCTTCGAGCCTTCATCGCGGCCAACAAGGTGCCGGCGGCGAAGATCGTCGCCGCGACGCTGTTCACGACCCAGGATCCGACGCGTCTCATGCGGCAATTCGGCGAGATCGCGAACAAGTCGGTGGCGCCCGCCATCATCGGCGCAGTGCATCGCTGTGGCGTCAGCAAAGGTGCCTCGCCGTGCGCCACGCCGGGGTTTGCGGCGACGCCGGAAGGCAAGGCCGGCAAGACCGACCCCCGCGATTGCCCGGCGAACGCCGCCGCAGCCGCCTGGAATGAGTATCACTTCTTGCTGAAGGTGCCGGTCTATCAGGCGGGTACACGGCCCTACCTGACCGGTGGCGGCAGCCTCAAGCTAGTCGGCGATAAGCCCCAAATCGTGGGCTATGAGGACGTATGCACCGCGCTCACCCTACCCAAAACCAAGATGCCGGCGGCGGGATGGCCGACGCTCATCTACGCCCACGGCACCGGCGGCTCGCACCGCAGCGGCGTGGGTCAGATGGCCAAACAGGTGACCGCGCTCAAAGATGGCAGCATCAGCACCAACATGGCGATGCTCGGTATTGACCAGCCCATGCACGGCAGCCGTCGTGGCCTGCCGCTCGACCCGGGGCCGTTGTTTTACAACTTCG
Organism: uncultured Myxococcales bacterium; assembly: GCA_937910235.1. Lineage (GTDB taxonomy): Bacteria > Myxococcota_A > UBA9042 > UBA9042 > UBA9042 > UBA9042. Next base: position 4,373 of record CALENB010000158.1, read on the forward strand.
CCAACCCACCCGCGGCGAAAGGCAACTTCTACCAAGGCGCCGCCGATAACCACACGCTGATCCGCTTCCTGCGCAGCTTCGCCTCGTCGTTCTCCGGCGCTGGCAACGTCCGCTTCGACAAGGCGAAGCTCTACTACATGGGCCACAGTCAGGGCGGCACGACCGGGCCGCTGTTTGCGCCGTACGCGCACGATGGCCTCGGCAACGCCTTCATCCACGGCTACATCTTCTCGGGCGCGGGCGCGGGGCTGGTGTTTTCGTTGCTGAATAAGAAGTCGCCTGCGGACGCCACCATCGGCATCAAGCTGGCGCTGCAGGAGGTCGACCTAGACGAGTATCACCCCGTGTTGGCGCTGTTTCAGTACTACTACGACGAGGTCGACCCGCTGGTCTACGGGCCGCTCTACTACACCGAGCCGCTGAGTCAGCCCGTTCATGTGCTGCACACGTTTGGTCAGGGCGACACCTACACACCACCCGAGACAAGTCGCGTTTTCGCTGCATCTACAGGTGGTGAGCAGCTGCGACAGCCCGACGCTGGTGACTGGTTCGACCTCATCTCCGATCTCGGCATGAAGGACGTCGTGCACAAGGCCCCGGTCGCGGCAAATATTAAGGCGAACTGGAACAAAAAGACCTACAAAATCACGGGTGTGACTGTTCAACACCTCAACGACGCCAAGAAATCGACCGACGGCAAGGCCTACGACGGTCACTTTGTCGCGTTCCGCGATAAGCTCTGCAACAAGCAGGTCGGCACCTTTTTGGCGACCGCGATCAGCAAAGGCACCCCCTCCGTCCCCAACAAGTAGGGTCGCGGCTAGCTTGGAGCGTCGATGAAGGGGCTGCTGCTGCGGCTATTCGGGCTAGGGGCCCAGGACCGGCGCGTCTTGTTCTTGCTGGGGCCGCTGTTCGCGTTGGCGACGGCGAGCAGCGTCATCGTTGCGACCTTCACCAAGGCGCTCTTCCTCTCTGCAAATGACCTCTCCGTGATGCCTTGGATGTTCCTGGGTGCGTCAGGCTTCACCGCGTTTGCGTCGGTGGGCTACGTCATGCTGATGCAGCGGATGGAGATGCAGACTCGCTTCACCGCGCTGCTGCTGTGCGCCGTCGTCACGTTCAGCGCGCTGCGACTGCTGTATCCGCTCGACGAAAAGATCATGAGCTTTGTGCTCTTCGTGTGGTGCACCGGCGTGGGCCACCTCATCCTCATCCAGATGTGGAACCTGTCGTCGGGGTTGCTCCCGGCGCGCCAAGGCAAGCGCTTATTCCCCGTATTTGCGGCCATCTCGACCCTAGGCGCCGCGGCTGGTGGCGGCATCGTGCAGTCCGTGGTCGCGCTGAACGTCTCCGCCCATGACCTCGTCTGGGTGTCGGTCGTGTTGCTGATGGTGCCGCTGGTGCGCGTGCGCACCGTCATTCGCGAGCTCGCCAGCGCCCTGCCGGTGGCCGCCGTGGAGCCCGTGGCCTCGCCTGGGCGCAGGGGCGGCAAGGCGCTCGCCAGCCTGAAGAACAGCTCAGAGGTCGTCCGTGGCGCGCGCAGCTTGCTTGAGTCACCGCTGCTCACCCGCCTCGCGGTGTTCGTCTTCCTCATGCAGATCGCGTCGGTGCTCGTCGACTACATCTTCTCAGCCGAGCTCAAGGGCGCGTTCCCCAACAACGCCGCGTTGGCGGGCTTTCTCGGCCAGTATTACGGGCTGTCCAACCTGATGGCGTTCGGTTTCGCGCTCTTCGCGAGCAGCCGCATGGTGCGCGTCGTGGGCATCGGTCTCGCGGTGGCGAGCAGCGCCGGCATCATCGCCATCGGCAGCGCCGCCTACCTCGCCCTCAGCTTGGGGTTCACGACGGGTTCTGCGTTCTGGGCCATCGCGGCGTGCTCCTTCGGCGAGCGCATCGTCAGCTTCGCCCTGAGCCGCAACGCCATGCAGATGCTCGTCACCCCAATCGAGACACGCAAAGGCGAGCGCGCGAAGACCCTGATCGACGGGGTTGTGTACCGCCTCGCGACGATTCTCGTCTCGGTCTCTCTGCTCTTGGTTCAGCCGGACGCCGACCATCTGTGGTGGTTGTCGCCCTTCGCGATCCTCGCCTCGGTCGCGGTCGTGCTGGTGGCGCTGGGTATCGGCACGCACTATCGCCGGACACTCTTCGAGGCGCTGCGCGCGCGCAGGCTCGACACCAGCGCAGACCCGCAGATGGAGGCCTGGGTTGCGAACACCGCCCTCGCCGAAGTCAACGAGCGGCTGGTCTCCGACGATGCCGGCGAGGTGCTCAAAGCCCTGGTGCTGCTGCGCGACCTGCGCCTGCCCGGCAATGTGGCGCTGCTGGTGCCCTTGCTGCACTCGGATCATCCCGACGTGGTGCGGCGCACGCTTGAGACGTTGACGCAGCTCGACCTGAAGCCGCCGCGTGAGGATCTGCTCGCGCTGCTGCGGCACGATCAAGACGACGGTGTGCTGCGCGAGGTGCTGCGCATGTTCATCGGCTTCCCTGACGCCGACTTGGTGTCGCGAATCCGGGCCTACGCTACCCACGAGGACCCAGGCGTGGCGTCCCTGGCGATCATCTGGTTGAAGAAGGTCGCGGGCCACAAGTCGACCCTCGATCTGCAGATGGACCTGATGACCGACATTCACAGCGACAACGCCCCAAGACGGGCGCGCGCCGCGAAGATGGCTGGCGAGACGCTGTGGATGCAGACGACCCGCGACCTGCCGCCGATGATCGAAGACGTCAACGTCGACGTGCGGCGCAACGCGGTGCAGGCGATGGGGCAGGTCGGGCTGCCACAGTACATCGATCCGCTGATTCGGTGTCTCGGTCGCGCGGATGTCGGGGACCGGGCCCGCGTGGCCCTCATGCGGTTCGGCAGCGATCTCATCGCCCATGTGCGACAGCGGATGGCGTCCGGCGGGCTCAACCTCGCCGCCCGGATTCGCACGCTGGGGGTGATTGAAGGGATCGGTGGCGAGGAGGCCGTCGCGCTGCTGATGACGTGCGCTGAGGCCCGCGAGCCCGCCATCCAGAACCAAGCCGTGGCCTCGTTGTGGCGAATGGCCCGTGATCCGGGCCAGCCGCGACCGCCGGACGCGTGGGTGCGCAGCCGCGTAATGGCTGAATTGGCGGGCTTGGAGCGCTTCGCCACCGTGTACGCGCTGGTGGAGCGCCGCACCGTGCGTCGTCGCTTCTTCTTGGACGAGGTCGTGTCCCTGCGCCTGCAGGCCGAAGCGCGGGCGTTTCGCCTGCTCGGTCTCATGCTGTCGCGTGCGGCCATGTATCGGGCCTATGTGAACTACCGCAGCGCCTCACGCCGCGTCCGCAGCAACGCGATTGAACTGCTGGACCAACACGTGGCAGATCCCGAGCTGCGCCCATTCGTGACGTTGATCGAGCAAGGCTTTGACGAGGAAGGGGTTGGCGCAAGCAGCGGCGTGCTGGACGACGCGGACGCGGCGGTGGCAATCTGCTTGCGCGACAGCGAACCGTGGCTGTCTCGACTGTGGACTTGGTCGACCGGCGCGGAGGACAGCTCGCGCCTCACCTTGAGTGACGAAGGAGTAGCGAAGTTGGTCCAAGACCCGATGGACATGGTCTTCTTGCTCAAGAGCGTGCCGCTCTTCGCCGGGCTATCTGGTGAGCAGCTGCTGCCAGTGGCCGACATCGTTCAGCGCGTCGCGTTTGAGCGGGGCGACGTCGTGTTTGAGCAGGGCCAGCCGGGCTCGCACGTCTATCTCATCCTGAGCGGCGGCGTGGAGGTCATCCACGACGGCGAGCAGGTCGCGGTGCTCGGGATCAAGGAGTGCTTTGGTGAGATGGCGTTGCTCGACCAGGGCGAGCGCTCCGCGTCGATTCGCTGCTTGTACGACTGTGAGCTGTGGGCCATCTCAAGCGATGATTTCCAGGACCTGCTCGATCTGCATCCGGCGCTGGCCAAGGGCGTGATTCGTGTCCTGACCGCCCGCCTTCGCGACGCCACCGATCAGCAGAGCGAGGCCAACCGCCCCGCCATCGTCGCGTCGCCAATCGCCTAGCTTCCGGGGGCTGCAGGTGCGGGTGTGCTGGCGGGCGCGATGACGGTGACGCCGCGGGCGGCCTTCTGCAATCGATCCAGGGTCGCCGCTACACATAGGTCCGGCTCGGCGCGTTTGGGCAGCCGCTCAAGCGCGGAGCGGAGCAGGCTGATGCGCGCGCTGCCGGCCGGCAGCCCCTGGTCGAGCTGCGCGAAGTTGTGGTGCGCGAACCCGCCGCTGCGACACAGCTGCTGGGTGAGGTCGACGACGCACCGCTGTCCCTCCGGAAGTCCGGCCAGGAAACCTGCGACCTCGTTGGACTCGAACAGCGCCGCGCGCTGCTGCACCACGACGCAGCCGTCTTTGGCGATGAGCGCGGCAGTATGGCGCGCCATGAAGAGGTCGGCGAGGCTCTGATTGCTGAGCTTGAACGAGGTTTGCTGGGGCGCGTGGGCGAAGAGTGACGACTGCAGGAGCCGCTCGCACGCAGACCGTCGCGCCTGCTCGTCAGCCACCGGCAACGCGGTGAGGCAGTCGGCGAGCGTGAACTTCAGGTTGCGCTGCGCCGCCGTTGGCCGCTGCGCCGCGACCATGCGGTCGACCGTGACGAGGGCCTGCGCCGGCAACACCGCCACCCCCAGCAGATCCTTGACCAGCAGCACGCTGAGATAGAACGCATAAATCTGCGCCCGGCTGCTGAGCAGGCCAGCGTTGCCGCTCGCGACCTTGGCGCGACTCTCCGCGATGCGCTTGATCACGAAGAAATCGCGGTAGGTCGACAGGTGTGGGTAGTAACATCGACCATCCGGCGTCGTGAACTGACGATCGAGCCCATAGCGCTGGGTGAAGGCCGTGAACGCCTCGCGCACCTGCGCGCTCGGCAGCATGCTCACCTGCAGCTCCCGGGCGCGGGCGCACGACAGCTCTGGCAGCTCGACGAGCGCCTCAACGTGGGCGAGGCCATAGTTGCCATGGAAGACCGGCGGCCGCGTGAAGACCACCACGCGCATGCGCGGCAGCATGGTCATCGCGTCGTTGATGGCCTTGACGACGCTGGCGCGCTTGTCGAGCGGGATCTCGTCGAGCGAGTCGAGCAGCAGCATCAGCCCGCGGCCATGCAGCGCCGTCTTCAGCGCTTGTGGCGCTGTGCCCGACAGGTGCAGCGTGCGCTGGATGGCGGCGAGGACCGCGTTGTCGCCCGCCGCCGGCCCCTCACCGGCCTCGAGGTCCCACTGCAGGTCGACGCGCGCGACGGGCATACGCCCGCAGATCTGGGCCTCCAGCGACCAAGCGAGCTTGGATTTTCCGCTCCCGCCGCGCGCCAGCACCAGCGTGCCCCGCGCGTGACCAGCGAGCAGTCGGGTCACGAGCTGCGCTTCATCGACGAGCTTGGCTGGACTTGTCGCGGTCGGCGTCGCGGTCGGCGTCGCGGTCGGCGTCGCCGTCGAGCCGACGGCGGACGCCTTGGCCGCGTCCGGCCAGCGATGGATCAGCAGCTGCGGCGGTAGAAAGCGCTTGTTTGCGACCTCTTGGGCGCGCTGTCGGGCCAACTCGATACACGCGAGCGCGTGCGGCGCACCCGCCTCAAACGCGACGGGTTTGCGCACCGCGACCGGCGCCGGGCTGCACGCGGGGTTCAGCGTGGTCAGCGCGAGCCCGGTGGCAAAGAGCGTGAGGTGGCGCCAGGAGGCAGGGGTTGGTCTGAGCTGGGGCATCGCGATGGCTCCTGGTGCGGGCATGTGCACGCGCTCGGCGAGTATGGGCGGGCACCTCCGCGGGCGCAAACAATGGCCACACGCGAGCTTGGCGTCTTCACTACGCATCACCTGCCACGCCTCGTCATCGCCTCGCTTCGTCGTTATGGTTCAGGCCCCTGGAGGTCCCATGTCGTCGCATCC
>CALENB010000159.1 GCA_937910235.1 uncultured Myxococcales bacterium
GGTGTTCGCGAGACTGCCTGGTCTACCGTCATGGACGAAACGATGATCGAGGCCATGAGCGCCCGTAAAAATGGCGTCCGGCGCGGCTGGTAGGCCGGCGCGCGATGGCTTAGCCTGTTCCCAACGCACACTGGAGTCAGCCATGCCATTGCAGCAACAACACGACAACTCGGGGCTCCCTGCGCCTGTCACGAGCGGCGGCGCGAGCACCGAGTCGATGGTCGCCGCCGCCCTCGGCATCGGCGGCGCCGTGCTGACGACCTTCAGCTGCTGCTGCGGCCTGCTCATGCTGTTGAGTGTGCCCATGGGGCTCGGCGGCCTCGTGCTGGGCTACCTCGAGCGCGCGAAAGTCCAACGCGGTGAGATCGACCGCGCCAGCGAGACCTACGCCATCGTTGGCATGGCAGGCGGCGGATTGACCATGCTCATCGCGATGGTGGCGCTGCTCGCTCTATTTGTCGGCCTCGGTGGTGGCGCGTTGCAGAAGTACCTCGCGCGGTTCGCCAACCGGTAGCGCCCGCTCAGGGAGCGGGGAGCGCTCGCTCAAGAGGCGGGGAGCGTCGCGACCTGCGCGTGAAACGCCCACGCCAACCATGGGATCAGCGCCTCGATATCGCTCGCCTCGACGGTGCCGCCGCCCCAGATGCGCAGCCCGGCTGGGGCGTCGCGGTAGTGCTTGATGTCGTACGCGACCCCCTCCGCGTCAAGCTTGGCGGCGACCCCGGCGGCAAACGCGGTTTGTCCTGCAGAATCCAGAGCGGTAACGGCTGGATGCGTGAAGATGAAGCAGATCGAGGTTGACGATCGAATAGCCGCGTCTGTCGCCAAGAAGTCGATCCAGCTCGTGTTGGCCACCCAGTCCGCCAAGACGGCCAAGTTCGCCTCTGAGCGCGCGATGAGGCCTGGCAGGCCGCCGACGCCCTCCGCCCAGCGCAGTCCGTCGAGCGCATCTTCGACCGCCAACATCGACGGTGTGTTGATGGTCTCACCACGAAAAATGCCCTCATTGATCTTGGCGCCTTTGAGCAGCCGGAAGATCTTGGGCAGCGGCCGATCGGGCTTAAACCCCTCCAGTCGCGCCACCGCCCGCGGGCTCAACGCCAGCATCCCGTGCGCAGCCTCGCCGCCAAGGACCTTCTGCCAAGACCAAGTCACGACGTCGAGCTTGCTCCAGTCCAGGTCCATCGCGAAGGCCGCGCTCGTCGCGTCACAGATCATCAAACCTGCTCGATCTTCCGCAATCCAATCGAGATTTTCGACTCGAACTCCAGCGGTGGTGCCGTTGTAGGTGAACACAACGTCGCGATCGCAGTCCACCGCGCTGAGGTCGGGTAGCTGGCCGTATTCAGCCGTCAGCACACGCACGTCGTCGAGCTTCAGTTGCTTGGTCACGTCGGTGATCCAGCCGCCGCCGAAGCTCTCCCAGCCCAGCATATCGACGCCTCGGTCGCCGAGCAGACTCCACATCGCCATCTCGACGGCGCCGGTATCGGACGCCGGCACGATCCCGAGCCGCCAGTCATCCGGCAGGCCCAGTATCGCCTTCGAGCGGTCAATGACCTCCGCAAGCTTGGCCTTTCCGGCCTTGCTGCGATGCGATCGGCCGACCAGCACGTCGCCCAGGGCGGCGAGGTTCCACCCCGGGCGTTTGGCGCAGGGTCCTGAGGAGAAGTTGGGGCAGCTGGGACGCTGAGTTGGCTTCATTTGGGGCTCCGTGGCCTGAAGGTTGGGGCGGAAGGTTGGGGCGGAAGGTCGTGTCGGCAGTTCGTGTCGGCAGTTCGTGTCGGCAGTTCGTGTCGGAAGTTTGGGGTCTGACATAGCGCGAGAAACCAGGGCGAACCGGGCGATCTAGCCAGCGGTGATGGCGGCGAGCTCTTCAACGGTCGGACAGCTGCAGACGAGATGCCTGTCGCCATACGCGTTATCGACTCGGGCCACGGGCGGCCAGTACTTCGTCTCCCGCAGCCCGGCCACAGGATAGGCCGCAAAATCACGGCTGTAGCTGCGATCCCAGGTGTCGGACAGCAGCGTCTCGGCCGGGTGTGGCGCGTGGTGCAGCGCGCTGTCGGCATAGACGACGTCTCCGGCTTCGATGGCGGCGATCTCGGCACGAATCGCCAACATGGCGTCACAGAAGCGATCCAGCTCGGCTTTCGGCTCGGACTCGGTCGGCTCGATCATGAGCGTGCCGGTGACGGGCCAGGACATCGTCGGCGCGTGAAAGCCGTAGTCCATCAGCCGCTTCGCGACGTCGTCGACCGTCACGCCGCTGGTCTTCTTGAGCGGCCGCAGGTCGAGGATGCACTCGTGCGCGACACGGCCCATCGCGCCGCGATACAGCACTGGATATGCACCGTTCAAACGTCGCGCGATGTAGTTAGCATTCAAAATCGCAACTTTGCTGGACCGAGCGAGACCCTCTGGTCCACTCATAGCGATGTAAGCCCAGGAGATCGGAAGAACAGACGCGCTGCCCCAGGCTGCCGATGAGATGGCGCCGTTGACGTTGGCGTTGACGGTGGCGTCAGCGTCGAGCGTGGCGTGGCCGGGCAAGAAGGGCGCCAAGGCGCTTGTGACGCCGATCGGTCCCATGCCCGGTCCGCCGCCTCCGTGCGGAATCGCAAATGTCTTATGGAGGTTGAGATGGCAAACGTCAGCTCCAATCTCCCGAGGCTTGCTCAAACCAACCATAGCGTTAAGGTTTGCGCCGTCCATATACACCAGCCCGCCGCTGTCGTGGACCACCGTACAGATCTCGCGGATGGCGGTCTCGAACACGCCGTGGGTCGAGGGGTAAGTGACCATGAGCCCCGCCAGCGCGTCGGCATGTTGGCTGGCCTTCTTTCGTAGGTCGGCGACGTCGATGTTGCCGCTGTCGTCGCACGCCACCGCCACCACCCGCAGCCCAGCCAGCACGGCGCTCGCCGGGTTGGTGCCGTGCGCGGAGGTGGGGATGAGGCAGACGTCGCGCCCGCCCTCGCCGCGGCTGGCGTGGTAGCCACGAATCGCCAGCAGCCCGGCATATTCGCCCTGACTGCCAGCGTTGGGTTGCAGGCTGACGGCGTCGAAGCCGGTCAGGCTACCCAACCACGCCTCCAGGTCGGCGAACAGGCGGGTGTATCCGGCGGCTTGGTCACGCGGCACGAACGGGTGCAGCCCGCCAAACCCGGGCCAGCTCACCGGCTCCATCTCCGCAGCAGCGTTGAGCTTCATCGTGCAGGAGCCGAGCGGGATCATCGCGCGGGTCAGGCTGAGGTCCTTCTCAGCGAGGCGGGTGAGGTATCGCAGCATGTCGGTCTCTGACCGGTGGGCTGAAAAACACACGTCGCGGAGATACGGCGTCCGTCGCGCGAGGACGCCGGCGGAGCGCGTCAGATCTGCAGCGAGCGTGCCCGCGTCGAACGCCGCGCGCTCCGCGTCGAACACGGCGAGGAGCAGCAGCACATCGCGCTCGGTGACGGTCTCGTCGACGGTCAGCCCGACCCGGCCATCCCGCCAATCTCGCAGGTTCACGCCGAGCGCGACGGCCTTGGCGACGAGCTCGGCGGCGCGGTCCCCAGCCTTCACCGTCACGGTGTCGAACATGAGGTCATGGGCGACGTCGTACCCTGCCACCCTGAGCGCGTCCCGCAGGCCCACCGCGATGCGATGGACACGCGTCGCGATCGCCCGCAACCCCTCCGGGCCGTGGTAACAGGCGTAGGCCGCGGCGATGTTGGCCAGCAGCACCTGCGCTGTGCAGATGTTGCTCGTCGCGCTGTTGCGGCGGATGTGCTGCTCGCGCGTCTGGAGCGCCATTCTGAGGGCAGGGCGCCCGTCCGCGTCGCGCGAGACGCCGATGATTCGGCCCGGAATCTGGCGCTTGTAGTCGTCGCGGGTGGCAAAAAACGCCGCGTGCGGACCGCCGTAGCCCATGGGCACCCCGAAGCGTTGGCTGTTGCCAAGCACCACGTCGGCGCCCCAAGCGCCGGGCGCCTCAAGCACCGTCAGCGCCAGCAGGTCGGTGCAGACCGCCACCAGCCCACCGGCCGCATGGGCCGCGGCCACGTACGCGGTGTGGTCGCGCACCTCTCCGTCGCTGCACGGGTACGCGAGCAGATGCCCGAAGGTCTGGGCCTCTGGCGCCTGATCGCGCTCGTCGCCGACCACGACGTCGATGCCGAGCCAGTGGGCGCGGGTCTGGACCACGGCGATGACCTGAGGATGGCACCCCGACGACACAAAAAAGCGCTGGGCCTCGCTCCGTCGTGGTCGCAGCCGATGCAGCATCGTCATCGCTTCGGCCGCCGCGGTCGCCTCGTCGAGCAGGGACGCGTTGGTCACCGGCAGCCCGCAGAGGTCGCTGACCATGGTCTGGTAGTTGAGCAGCATCTCCAGGCGGCCCTGCGAGATCTCGGCTTGGTAAGGGGTGTACTGGGTATACCAGCCCGGATTCTCAAGCAGGTTGCGGCGGATCACCGGCGGCAAGGTCGTGCCCGCGTACCCCTGGCCAATGAAGCTGCGTAGCACCTGATTGCGCTCAGCGATCTCGCGCAGGGTCGCCAGCGCCTCCGTCTCGGTCAGCGCTGGCGGCAGGTCGAGCGGGCTCTGCGTGCGGATGTCATCGGGCATCGCGTCGGTCACGAGGGCGTCGAGACTGTCGAGGCCGAGCGCGGCAAGCATCGTCGCGATGTCCGCGTCGCGGGGGCCGATGTGGCGGTTGATGAACACGTCGGTGGTGTCAAAAACAGGCGCAGTCATGACGTCCTCCAGCGGCCGCACACGGCCAGCGCGCCGCAGTGTAGCGGCGGTGATGCGCGGCGTCACCCCGCCACAGTGCATCGATGCGTGGGGTGAGGTCGCGCGCTGGGAGAGGGGCCTTCACGCCGCTCGTGCGTGGATGCAACGTCGCGCTGCCCTGGATCTCGTGGCACCTGTGGCATAGTGCGTGCCTCACTTTCTCCGGAGCTCACCATGACGTTTCGCTCGACCCCAGCCAGTCTCCCGCACGCCGCCATCACCGCGCTGATCGCCCTGTTTGTCGGCGTGGTGGCGGCCTCTGGCTGCACGGAACCGTCGGGCTACGTCGGCGCAGGTGTCGCCGCGGACGGCGTGAGCGCCGCCGACGGCGGGGTTGGCGACGGCGGGGTTGGCGCGGACGGTGCGGGGGCCACGGACTCAGGTGGCGGCGTTGACGCAGGCGCAGGCAGCGACACAGGCGCGGCGCCCGTCACCGGCAAGGAGCGTGATCCGGCGTGCACGGACGGCAAGTACACCGAGGTGCTTCCGACCGGCAAGGAGTCGATCCAAGCGCTAATCGCGGCGTACAGCTCAGATGACACGATGACGTTCATCACCGGCGTGCTCGCGGTGCGCTACCCGCTCGGCAAGACGTTGGTGGAGGGGGCCATCGCGAACGCAAAGCAGCACTGTGTCGACACCTTCCTGCCCCAGAGCCAGCGCGGCTCAGCCTCGGCGGTGTTGAGTCGAATGGGTGTCATCGTCCATGAATGCGGCCACTTTTTCGATCTGTACGCCAAGGGCAAGGGGTTTGGCGAGTCGCACTACCAGTTCAACCAAACCGTGTCGTTCACGTGCTCAGGTGGCGGCAATCAAGGCAGCAAACCAACGTTTGCGCGCAGTCTCATCACCGGCGACAAGTGGGGAGACGCCAACAAGGCGTGCGCGAGTTTCGGTGACAAGGGGTGCGACTCCTACGCGCCGATCTACCTCAACGGCGATCCGACGGACGCCAAATTTGAGTCGGGCGATCAGGGCTTCAACATGCTCATGGAGGAGGTGGTGCAGTACATCAACTCGTTGGCCGAGGCCGTCGCCTTTCACGACCAAATCAAGGGGTCGACGAGCGCGCGGGACGGGATCTTGACCTTCCTCTGGTACATGGAGCGCTACCTGCAGATGGCGCGCTTGAAGTACCCGGCGAGTTACAAAGTCATCCTCGAAGACGCTTGTTGGCGCAACACCGTCCTCACGGCCTGGGGCCGGGCGTGGCTCTACCTCAACGCGACGGAAGGCGACCCCAAGCTGACCATCAAGGGCGCGATGCTCCTCAAGAACGCCCGGGAGCCCGAGCTGATGGCTGAGATTCAGCTCCTGCGCGACGCGCATGGCTGTAAATAGTTTGAATTCTTAGGGTGTTTGCGCTGTGTGCGCCGTCGACCACCCGTGCGCGCGTGTTGCGTCGTCGCCCGGGTTCACGCAGGATCCAGCCCCGATCTCCCCAGCCCCGGTCTCCCCAGCCGCGGTCTCCCCAGCCCCGGTCTCACGGCCTCTGGGCGACGCACAAGGTTCCTCAATGTCGCAGCCCCTCTCCTTCGATGACATTCGCCGCCGCGCCTTACGCGCCGCCGCTGCCGCAGCAGGCGCTGGCATGTTGGCGTGTTCGAGCGGCGCAGTGGGCGGCGCCTCAGTCGATGTTGGCGCCGGGGACGCCGCCACCGACGCGTCGGCCTCAACACAGGCCGACGCGGTCGTGGACAGCGGCGCCGGCGACGCGAGCACCGCGACGGATAGCCACGCGACGGATAGCCAGACGCCGGTCGACGCGGCAGCCGCCGACACAGCGGTCGCCTTCGACGGCGGCCCCACGCCGGTGGATGGCGGTAGTCCCGACGCCGGCTGCAGCGACGACGAGATCGGCGCGCCCAACTGCAAAGACAAGCTGAACACCCCGGAGTGGGCGACCTGCTGTGATGCCCGGTTGAAGTGGTGCCAGACCAACTACACCGGCGATCAGAAGGCCGCCGACACCTGCCAATTTGGACCGAACTTCTCGGGCACCTGCACCGGCTGCATCCCGTGGGGACCGCCGGCGCCGCCCGCCTTTGATCTCGCTTGGCGGCCGCAGATCCAGGCGAATGGACCCGTCTACGAGGTCTCGTAATGATCGTGCTGGACCTGCGGGAGGCGGCGGAAGCGGGCGTCAGCGCAGTCGGCACGCTGCCCGACCTTGACCCAACCGAGCGCGCCAGCGCGATCGAGACGTGGCGTGGTCGCATGATCAACGAGACTATCTCGGCCCGCGTCTTCGCCGCCATGATTCCGCAAGCCCTGGCCGCCAACGTCTCGAGTGGATTTCTTGAGCGTGTCGCGCGCGCCGCCAGCGATGAGCTGCGCCATGGGCGCCAATGCGCGGCCGTGGTGAAGGCGCTCGGGGGTGATCCCGTGGCCCAGATCGAGACGCTGGCGCCGGTGCCCAGCCACGACGACGCGACGCCGCTCGAGGCCCTGCTGCGCAACGTGCTCTCGGTCAGCTGTCTGAGCGAGACGGTCGCGGTGGCCCTGATCGGCGCCGAGCGACTGCGCGTCGGACCGCAGGGTATCCAGGCGACCCTGTCGCACATCCTCGCCGACGAAGTGCAACACGCCCGCATGGGCTGGATCTTGGTGGAGCAGCTGGCGGCGACGCTCGACGCTGCGACAGTCAACCGCCTCAACGCCTACCTCATCGTCGCATTTCGGCACCTCGTGGCGCACGAGCTCGCGCACCTGCCGGAGGGGCCGCCGCCGAGCCCCGACGCGATGGCGGTGGGCGTGTGTGACGGTGGCGAGGGCCGAACGCTGTTTTTCGACACCGTGCAGACGATCATCGTGCCGCGGCTGCAGGCGCTCGGCTTCGACGCTCACAGCGCTTGGCGGGCTGCGATGCCGCGCCGGGACGTCTGCGCGGCATGAGCGCCGCCCGCGTCGCCGTCGCCATCATCGGCACCGGATTCAGCGGGATCGCGGTCGCTATTGGCCTGCAAAAACGAGGGATCAGCGACTTTGTGCTGCTCGACGCCAACAAGCAAGCGGGCGGCACGTGGCAGGTCAACACGTATCCGGGCTGCGCCTGCGATGTGCCGTCTCACCTGTACTCATTCTCATTCGCGCCGAACCCAGACTGGACCCACGTCTTCAGCAGGCAGCCCGAGATTCGTGCCTACACCGAGCGTGTGACCGCGGAGTTTGGCCTTCACGCGCACATCCGCGTCAATTCCGAGGTGCAGGAGGCGTTGTGGCGTGAGGAGAGCGGTGATTGGCAGCTCACTCTCGCCACAGGTGAGGTGCTCGTTGCGCGGACCGTCGTCACGGCGACAGGCGCGCTGCGCACCCCCACGACGCCCACCGTTCCTGGGGCTGGGACGTTCACACCGCCAGCGTGGCACTCCGCCCAGTGGCGCGACGACGTGGACCTCTCGGACAAGACGGTGGCCATCGTCGGCACAGGGGCGTCGGCCATACAGCTCGTCCCGGCGTTGGCCAGCCGGGTGCGTAAGCTCATCGTCTACCAGCGCACGCCCGCCTGGGTGATGCCGCGCAAGGACCGCGCCTACACCGACGCGGAGCGGCGCGGTTTTGCGACCAAACCGTGGCGCCGACGCCTGCACCGCTTTCGGCTCTACTGGCGCATGGAGGTGCAGGCCGTCGCCTTCGTCACCGCGCCGGTGGTGATGCGCGCTGTGGCGTTTATGGGCCGACACAACATCGCACAGGGCATCGCCGATCGGGCGCTGCGGCAGACGGTGACCCCCGCGTATCTGCCGGGCTGCAAGCGGATTTTGCTGTCCGATGACTACTATCCGACCCTCGCGCGCGCCAACGTCGAGGTGATCGCCGAGGCCGTCAGCGCGCTCGACGGCGACACCGTCTGCACCGCCTCCGGTGAGCGCCGGCAAGTGGACGCGCTGATCTGGGCGACCGGCTTTGATCTTTCGAACCTGCTCGCGCCGATGACCGTGGTCGGCCGCGACGGACACGCTATGGCCGACGCGTGGGGCGACCTGCCACACGCCTACTTCGGCATGGCGGTGCCCCGCTTTCCGAACCTGTTCATGATGACGGGGCCGAACACGGGCCTAGGCCATAACTCGATGATCTTCATGATCGAGGCCATGGCGCCGATGGTGTTGGCGTGTGTGGAGCGGGCGCTCGCCGGGAGCGGACACACGGTCGAAGTGACGGTCGCCGCCGAAGCCGCCTTCAACGCCGGCCTCCAACAGCGGCTCGCCGCGGCGATCTGGGGCAGCGGCTGCCGCAGCTGGTACTTGGACGGCGCGGGTCGCAATCCCATCCTCTGGCCCGGCTACACCTTTGATTTCTGGCGGCGGACGCGGCGTGTGCGCTGGGACGACTTCAGCGTCGCGCCCCTGACTGCGCGCGACGCCTGATCGCCTCGGCGCGGTCGCAGCGCCTTGACGCCTCGGGCGCACGTCCTTCTTTGCCTCGCCCTACCCGTCACCCCGCCAATCGCCGTCTTCGGCGCCGCGCACGAGGCCTGATGAACGCACACGCAACCACCATCCTCGCCGTTCGGAAGGGCGGCAAGATCGTCATCGCGGGCGACGGCCAAGTCACCATGGGTGACACGATCATGAAAGGCACCGCGCGCAAAGTTCGGCGCCTGCACGACGGCGCCGTCCTGGTCGGATTCGCGGGCAGCACCGCCGATGCGTTCACGTTGTTTGAGCGCTTCGAGGCCAAGCTGCGCACGTATGGGGGCCACTTGCGGCGCGCTGCGGTGGAGCTGGCGAAGGACTGGCGCACCGACAAGGCGCTGCGTCGCCTCGAGGCGCTGCTCATCGTCTGCAACAGCGAGGAGACCTTGGTGCTCTCCGGCTCAGGCGACGTGATCGAGCCCGATGCTGGGGCCGTCGCCATCGGCTCCGGCGGCAAGTACGCCGAGGCCGCGGCGCTCGCGTTGTTGCGCCACAGCCCGCTCGACGCCGAACAGATCGCCCGCGAAGCCATGGCGATCGCCGCCGGGATCTGCATCTACACCAACAACCACCTCACGGTGGAGACCCTCGATGAGGAGCCGTCCGCATGAGCACCCCGACCACGCCGACCACGTCGCACACCACCACCGACCTCACCCCGCGTCAGATCGTGGCGGAGCTGGACCGCTACATCGTCGGCCAATCGGCCGCCAAACGCGCCGTCGCCATCGCCCTGCGCAATCGCTGGCGTCGGCAGCACGTGCCTGACGTGCTGCGCGACGAGATCTCGCCGAAAAACATCATCATGATCGGACCCACCGGCGTCGGAAAGACCGAGATCGCGCGGCGATTGGCGAAGCTGACCGGCGCTCCCTTCGTCAAAGTGGAGGCCTCGAAGTTCACCGAGGTCGGCTACGTCGGCCGGGATGTGGAGAGCATGGTGCGCGACCTGGTCGAGGTCGCCGTCAAGCTCGTCAGCGAAGAGGCCCGGGACCGTGTGCAAGCGCAGGCCGCCGCCGCTGTGGAGGAGCGGCTCCTCGACGCGTTGATGCCGCGCCACGCTGGGCTGGACGTGATGGGCGAGCCGCAGCCCGATGACGCCCGCCGCGACAAGGTGCGCCGCTTGCTCAAGGATGGTCATCTCGACGACAAGCTGCTCGACATCGAAGTGGAGCAGACCTCCGCGCCCATGATGCAGCTCTTCACCAACTCCGGCATGGAGGAGATGGGGATCAACCTGAAGGAGACGCTGGGCGGGCTCTTTCCGACGAAGACCAAGCCCCGCAAGGTGAGCGTGGCCGAGGCGCGAAAGGTGTTTCTGGAGCAAGAATAGTAATTACTTT
>CALENB010000160.1 GCA_937910235.1 uncultured Myxococcales bacterium
CCTCGAGAGTGACATCGCGTTCAACGGCCTGCTTCAGAAGTGGACCAATGACCCCAACAAGTTCGGCAACGGCTGGTCGCATTTGCCGAGCGTCGCGATCCACGAGCAGGGCCACTTCTTCGGCGTGATGCACAACCTCGGCGGCTGGTCGCAGGATGATCCGCCCACCATGACGCCGAATGTACACCCCTACGGTATCGGCGCGACGCTGTCGTCCGACGATAAGAAGGCCATCTGTTTCCTCAACCCCAAGTCGAGCCACACCTGCAAGAGCGACGCGGATTGCCCCTACGTGGTGCAGCGTGACAGCGCCGGCAAGGAGTATTACGACGCCAAGTTCAAGTGCCAATCGGGTTCCTGCGTCTGGGGCGTGGTGTCGGGAAGCGGGAGCAAGAAGCTGGGCGACTCGTGCACCAGCCAGAGTGAGTGCGCGCAGCCGACGTTCTGCCAGCCCGTGGGTGGTCAGAGCTATTGTTCGCAATCGTGCAATCCACAGACGAAGAACTGCCCGAGCAACTACACGTGCTACGGCTATCAAGGCCAGCCGACCAACGGCGCGTGCCTCAAGGCGCCTGGCAGCGTGACGAAGAAAGACATCGGCGAGAGCTGCGCGCAGAGCCAGGAGTGTCAGTCGCTGCTGTGCCTGCAGGGCTCGTGCGAGGCGCCATGCGATCCAAGCAAGACGAGCGATTGTGGCAGCGGCGAGGCCTGCCAGCAGATCTCAGGCGGCAACGGGGTGTGCGTGAAGAGCACCGGCCCGGTCCTGGGCGGCGAGGGCGCGACCTGTCAGGACCCGTCGGAGTGCGGGTCGGGTGTGTGCATGAAAGACGATCTGGAGGCGACCGTCGGGTACTGCCGCAATACGTGCACCGGCCCAGGAACGTGCGCGAAGGACTTCAAATGTGTCAGCCAGGGCGAGGGCTATCAGGGCTGCCTGCCGGGCAAGGAGAACATTGAGGTCGGCGGCGTGTGCACGTACTCCCAGCAGTGCAAAGCTGGCAACTGCATCTTTGCGGGCGACGCGGGTCACATCTGTAGTCAGGACTGCACGATCGGGGACGCGAAGAGCTGCCCGTGCGGCATGGCCTGCCAAAACACCGGCAAGGGCGCGTCGTGTTACCCGGCGAAGCCGCTCGCCTGCCTCTCGGGCGGCGTCCCGTGCGCCGACGGTAGCGAATGTGCGTCGACCATCTGCGCCAATGGCACCTGCAAGCAGACCTGCAACATCATCCACGGCCGAGACAGCTGCCCGGCTGGCGAGGGCTGCATTCGCGTCAGCGCTGGCGACGCCGAGGGGTACTGCACGGCCAAAGGTAATGTCGCCAAGGGCAAGTTCTGCCTTGGTGATGAGCTCTGCGTGACGCTGTTTTGCGACAAGGACGCGACCCGCAACAATGAGACGCGCTGCGGCTTGCCCTGCGATCCGACGGCGCAGACGTGCGCCGCTGGCCAGAAGTGCAGCCCGCTCTCGGCGAAGATCGGCGCCTGTTATGTGCCGGAAGGTGGCGGGGACGTCGACGCGTCTGGCTCGGACGCGGCGCTCAGCGGTGACGCACTCGCCGCAGACGTCGGCGTCGGCCGTGGTGTCCCAGTGGCGGCTGCGAACCCTGGAAACACGACCTCAGGCTGCACAGCGGCTGGCTCCGGGGCGCCCGGATCGCCGGTCTTCTGGCTGTTCTCACTCGCGTTGGCCATGGTGCTGCGCCGGCGTGTCCCGGCGGTGGCGGCTCTCCGCAAGGGGTAGCGCTTGCGCTTGCTCGTGACAACTTATGCCACGCGCGCGGACGGACCCATGAGCGTGTCGCGGAGGTGGCGTCGACGCCCGGTCATCGTTCGAGGCGGCTGCTTCGGCGTCTCCGGCAATTTGACCTGAGGGGCATCACGACGGCGACGGCGGAGCTCTGCGACGAGCCGCGCCAAGGGCTGCGTCAGGTCTGGCCTCGAACGGTCGATCCACATCGTCGGCAGGCCGAGCGGCGGCTCGGGGGCCGTCGGCGTGGCTGGAAGGACCACCACCGTCAACCCGTTGTGCACGCCGAGGGCGACAATGCCCCGCAAATCCCGGCTTTGAGCGGCGGTCTCGCTCCACAGAATCACCAACGCATCGCCGTGACACAGCGCGCGTGCGGTGTGGGAGGCGGTGCCGTCGTTTGGCAGTGGCGTCTGAATGCGGATCACGCGTGAGAAGTGCGCGAGGGGTTCGAAGAGTCGGGCGGCCGCCTCGGCATCGTTGAAGTCGTAGGCAAAGTGGATGTGCATGACGGTCTCCTCGCGGGACTTGGTGGGCGGACGCCATCGTGCGTGCGTCTCCCTCACGTGACGCGCGAGCCCCAGCGCTCTGACAGGCCTTCAGTACATGCCAGGCGATTCGTTGCGCGCACGTGAGGGCTCCGACCCGAGGCGCACGGCTCCGTCAGCGCCCGCGCGCGTTACTCACGATCACCAAAGCTGAACTCCCACCTCCTCGCTGAGCCTGAGCCCGCGTCTGCGCTCCAGCCGT
>CALENB010000161.1 GCA_937910235.1 uncultured Myxococcales bacterium
AACTTCAGGCTCGCGTCAGCTGCGGCGCCGTCTGAAGGTCCAGGTCCACTGTCCGAGACGCCAGTGTCCGAGACGCCAGTGTCCGAGACGCCAGTGTCCGAGACGCCACTGTCCTTGGCCGCCGTGTCTGCGGCGCCGGTGTCGGCACCGCCGGCATCCGGGCTGCCCGCATCCGTCGCGCCGGCGTCGGTGCCGCCGCCCGTCGGTTTGCCCTGCGCCATGAACCAAGCGATCGACTTCCAAACCGGCGTCGACTTGTCCGCGTAGCCGAGCGCCCACAGACCCATCTGCGTGCCGCGTTTGTCGAGGTATTTTACCCGGATGTCGAACGCGGCCGCCGTGTCGGTCCAGGCCTGCATCCACGTGCCGGACGCCTTGTAGACGTAGTAGCTCGACTGGCTGACGGCGTCCCACTTCCAGCCGCCCTTGGTCGGCGCTTCGACGATGCCTTTTTCATACGTCACGCTCGTCGCTTTACCCAAAGACGCGGCGCCGGGCACGCCGGAGCTCGACTTCCAGGCGTGGCCGTAGAGCGGCAGCCCGATGATGAACTTGTGTTTGTTCGCGGCCTTGCCGTACTTCACGTAGTCGTCGATGACCCACGGCAGCGTCTTGTGGTTCCAGGGTCCACCCGTGCCCATCGGCAGGTTGGGACCAGGCGGGCCGCCCGACCAGTGCAGACCGTAGGCCATGACCATCAGGCCGTCGCTGTGCTCTGCCAAGTAGTCGTAGTCCCAAGCGCCGGTCCAGTCGACCGCGGGGGTGGCGAGGGTCACGTCGGCGCCCGGTAGCTGCTGTTTCATCTTGGTGTTGAGCTCGTTGATGAACGCGTTCATGGCGGCCTTGTCTTCCTTGGCCATGCCTTCGAAGTCGATGTTGACGCCGTCGCCGCCGCCGCTGATGACCAGATCGATGATCTTCTTGGTTAACGCCGTGCGCTTGGCGGCCG
Source organism: uncultured Myxococcales bacterium (assembly GCA_937910235.1). Classification (GTDB taxonomy): domain Bacteria; phylum Myxococcota_A; class UBA9042; order UBA9042; family UBA9042; genus UBA9042. The sequence goes on from CALENB010000161.1 coordinate 950, forward strand.
TCGCGAGCACCGCGTGGATGCCGGACTTGGAGAACAGCGTGACCGTCAGGGGGACTTGTACCCCGTTTTTGTGGGCTTTCGCGATGAGCGCCTTGGCTGCGGTGCCACCCCAGCCGTGCAGGTTCGTGAACACGCCAGCGCTGCTGAGCTCGGCGCCGAAGTACGAGAGCTGCGTGAGCTCGCCCCAGTGCAGGGTGGTGCCCGTCATCGTCCAGTAGGGCAGGTAGCCATAGAGCCGGCGGCCTTTCTTGGCCGGGTAGGCCTTGGGCGTCGCGGCGTAGAGCCAGCTGCCCTGTGCTATGGCCGGGAGCGGTGGTGCATCGTACGTGTCACCAAAGACCAGCTTGGCGGTCTCGAGGGCGCGGCGATGCGGGCTGTGCTGCACAACTTGGTCGAGCCACGCCTCTTCTTCGTCTGGGCTGAGCTGGACGCGTTCGTGGCTGTGGGCCGCGGGCAACGCGTCGGCCGGCAGCGGCGCGGGCGTAGCATTGGCGCCAGACGCGCTGAGCAGCAAGAGCGCAGGCAGGGCTAGGAGTGCAGAGCGCATGGGACCTCTTGGGTGCGACGGCGGCGGAGCGGCTGGAGGATAGGGATCTCTGTGGACGGCCACAATCCCAACCTAGTGGCCGACTTGGGAGGCTGGGGTGCGCGCCCCCGGGCGAGGGCGCGGCGATCGTGCGGGTTCGCTGGCCGTCACCGCCCCGTGGCATGGTGGATCGCCGCTTGCCTCGTCGTCGGGACGCCGCCACCCTGGACGACATGAAGCCTGTCGCCGCCAACTCCAGCCCCAGCCCCAGCCCCAGCCGGAGCCTCAGCCGCCGCCGCAGCCCGGACCGTCGGCCTCCGTCGACCCCCTCGCGGCGCGGCTTTCGCCTGCGTGTTGCGGTCGTGGCCCTCGGCGCCGCCGCCGCCGTGGCGCTGCCGCCAGCCGCCGTCTTCGCGCAGCGCGGCGAGCCGATCTTGCATGAGCCGCTGCCGGCGAGCCTCGCTGCCGGGCGAAGCGACCGGGTCGTGCGCAGACGCCCAGGCCGCGGGCTCCCCGAGGCCATCGACACCGCCGGGGGCCGCATCGACAAGCCCGCAGCGGCGAAGGGCGGCGAGCCGGCGCCCCGCTACCTGCCCGCGCCCAAGCCCGGCACAAAGCCGCCGCCGCGCATTAAGGCCGACGCGCAGACGGGGCGACAGGGCACGCTGCACTACCGCGTCGTGTTCAATCCGTCCGTCGCGCCGTTCAAGCGCGATCTGGCGTTCGACGAGGTCACCGCCGCGGGCGAGCTGGCGCTGAGCGGCGCTGATCTGCGCCCCATCCGACCGCGCGGCGACCGCGCCCGGCCAGGCCACGAGCTGTTTTGGGGTCATGTCACCCTGGAGCTGAGCCCCGGGCAGAAGACCCCGATGCCCTCCGTGGCGCCGACGTCTGCGTTGCTGTCGGTGGAGGCCACGCCGTCGGTGCCGCTGACCTTTTGGCGCGATCGGGCAGGCAACCTCTCGGTGAGCATCACCAAGCCTGTGCCCGGTGGCCGCGTCGATCTGCGTTTTGTCATGGACGCGCCGAGCCGGTACTTCGCCTCGCCGGTAGGCGCTGGCGCGGTGCGAGATGACCCGTGGACCCCGCGCCTCGCGCCGGCGTTGCAGGCCGAGATGCAGGCGTTATGGCCGGCGGTGGGGGTGTCGTCAGCCCGGTCCCGCAAGGCCAACTTGAACGCGCTGGCGACCTGGTTTCGCGGTTTTGTGCCGGGCGCGGGGCCGCCGCCCGGCCAGCGGCTGCTGCGCAACCTGGTGACGGGCAGGACGGGCGTCTGTCGCCATCGCAGCCTGGGCCTCGTCGTGCTGGCGCACAGCCTCGCCATCCCGGCGCACTACGTGATGAATGACGCGCACGCCTTCGCCGAGGTCTGGGCGCCGGGCATCGACGGGCGCGGCGGTTGGGTGCGACTCGATCTCGGCGGCGGCGCGGACGAGCTGCAGCTCCACGCGGCGAAGAACAAGCGGCTGCATCAGCCGCTGTTTCACGATCCCTTTCCCCGGCCGCGCGCCTACGCCAACCAGACCGGCGGCGGCGGCGTCCCGCACAGCGGCGCTGGCAGCTGGGCAGGGGCACAGCGGGTCAAAGGTGCCGAGCAGTTCAGCGGGATGATGCCCAGCGCCGACCCGCGCACGCCCAGCGCGCAACCTACCGCGGCGGGCGATGCGGCCGCCGCGGCGTCGACCAGCCCGCCCGCAGGCGCAGTCAGTGCCGCCACATCGGCCGCCGCCGGCCGCGACAAACGCGACTGGCTTCGCGCCCGCGCCAGGGCGTTGGCGGCTCCGAGCACCCCCCCGGGGGCACTGGCTCGGACACCAGGGACCACGGCGAATGTCCCGCAAAAACAGCCCAGCCGCGACGCGACCTCGATCCAGCTCGCGGCGGCGGCGCAGGCCTGGGTTGGCGAGGTGTTGCGGATCAGCGGCCGCTTGATCGGACCCGTGAAAGGTGTCGTCGGGCAAGCGCTGGAGGTGTGGTTGGTGCAGCCCAGCGATCCGACCCACGGCCGTCAGATCGGGACCGCGATGACCGGTCAGGCCGGTCGCTTCAAGGCCACCGTCGCGATCCCGCTCGATGCCCGTCTGGGCGTGTGGGACCTAGTCGTGCGCTTCTCAGGCAACGCCGCGCTCGCCCCGAGCTTCTCCGCAGACCACTGAGCGCTGCCGGTCCCGCCCGGTACGCCGTCGTGCGCCTCCGAGTCGCGCCGTGCGCCGCCGCCGGATGGGCCACCTAGGGGGCCGGCGTGTACGCCTCGCGCCCCGTCGCGCCCGCCGCCACGTCTTCGATGCTAAAGCGCATGGGGATGGTCTTGTTGGCCAACCACAACCGCGCCTGATCGGAGAAGTTGGGGCTGTCCTTGAGGTCGGACTGGCCGCCCGGCAGTACGTTCACGCCTTTGACCACGCCGTCCTTGAGCGCAAAAACCATTCGGAACACAGGCCCTGAACCGTGGTGGTAGTTGTCCGTTCCAGTGCCACCGGCCGCGTCCACGACAAAGGCGTCGCCGCCGCGCGGGAACCACTTCAGGTCCTTGCGGGGGTCTTTGCTGTCCATCTTCTCCGCCAACGGCAGCTTCTCCGTGGTGATGGCGAACTGATCGGTGATGAAGTTGAAGCTGTCGTCCGTGCCAAAGAAGTCGGCGATGGTCGACTCAAACTTGGCGAGATGGCGCAGGCCCCACAGCCATTGGCTCGTATCTTCCGTGCCAAACCCGCCAGTTCCCGGGTTCTTGCCCGCAGGTCCGGCCAGAAAGCTCAGCGCATCCCGCAGCGCCATGAGCGCGATCTCGGTGCTGTGCTCCACCTCGGGGGTGCTGATAATGTCGAAGAAGACCGATTCGCCCGTCGCCGCGTTGAACGAGACCAGCCCCTCCGGGTTCGTCGCGCCAATGCCCGCCACCAACCGCTTCATCGTGCGTGCGCGGCCCGTGCCTCCCGAGAAGCGCCAGATCCCCGGCATGGGCTCGTCGTTGAAGACGGCGTTCTGAAAGCGGCCCATCCAGGCGTTGAACACCATCGCCGCTACCGCCAGCTTCGCGTCCTCCGCGGCGGGCACGTTGTAGAAGGTCGTCACGCCACTCACGGCGCGGAAGCCAGCTTTCTCCCAATCAGCCAGGCGCGCGTCAGCGTCGTCTAGCACCGTCTGCGTCATGCTGTTGTAGAGCCCCGCGACGCGCAGCTCCCACGGTTTCATGGTGCCTTTGTCGACCTTAGCCTTGTCCGACAGCGCCTTGCCGTCCGCGATCGCCTTGCGCAAGAAGCCCGTGTACTGGGCGCCGAGCGGCGAGCGAATATCGGCCTGCAGCGCGCTCATCGTCTCCACGTTGGCGAGCTTGTCCTTCGCCAATCGAATCAGCTCGTGGTCGATGCGCGCGGCGCGGAACCCCGCTAACCAGGGCCCGCCGACGTACCAGGGATCGTTCGTCAAGCTGTTGTCGAGGCTGGCCCCGCCGATGTCGTTGTTGGCCGTGAGCACATAGCCGCGTTTCGGGCTGATCGACTGCGGGAACTTGTCGAAAGGCACCATGCAAGCGTACGGATCGGCCTTGCCGCCCGCCTCGTCGACTTGACCGTCGGCGTTGATTTTGACGGTGAAGCCGCCGTAGACCGTGCCATCGAGCAGCTGCGAAGGGTCGGCGCCGTCTTTCCACGTGCCGTCCGTATTGCGGGCCAGATAGCCGCGGCACGGCACGGCCTGATAGCTCGTGTAAAGCACGTCGCCGTGACTGTCGGCGGCCACCAGATTCTGCGAGTACGCCACGAGGTGCTTGGTGGCTTGGCGGAACGCTTCGACGTTGTTCGCGTGGCCAAACGCGTCGAGGCCCAGCAGCGGGTTGCCCTTGTCGAGGCCGGTGTAGTCGAAGCTGATCGCTGTGATCACGCCGTCTTTGTCGGTGTCTTTGGGCACGATGAACTTGCCGCCGAAGTTCAGCACCGTCTCCCCGGCGGCGGGTTTGTAGTCCTGTTTGACGGGCGTCCCCTCGACGTCCGCCAGCCAGCGGCCATCAAACGTCGTGTAGCGGGTCCACGTCTGCTCGCCGCCCTTGCTGCTGAACAGCGGGCTGTCGATCTTGAGGGACTTGAAGTGCTCATCCTTAGCGATCGTGGCCTCCCACTTGCCCTTGAACTTCGTCGCCTTGGGTTTGCCGTCGCCGTCGAGCTGGAGCTCCTCGCGGTACCAATCGGTGATGTCGCCGAAGAGCTGGGTCTGGCACCACGCCACCTTGCCGTTGGTCCCGACCGCCAGCAGCGGCGTGCCGGGGATCACGAGACCCAGCTGCGTGATGTCTCCGCCGCCCAGCACTTTGGTGTCGAAACCGGCCTGGTAGAAGTAGCTCGGGATCGTCAGCGACAGGTGGCCATCGCCCGCGAGCAAGGCGAAGCCGTCGGTGGTCTTGTCCGCGTTCACGGCCCACGAGTTGGAGCCAAATCCACCCGGGTTGTGGCGGCCGAGCCGTGTTTGCAGCCGCTCCAGTCGCTCGGAGAGTCGCGTCAGCAGCGCCGCTGGCACCCGTCGCGCGAAGGCGCCCTGTGGGGTTGGTGGCAGGGTCGCCGGCAGCTTCTCGCCGCCCGGCGGCCCGGCGTTGTCGGCCCGCGGCGGCGGTGGCTTCGGCGGGCCAGCCTGGGTCTCTAAACCCCAGCCGTTGCCGGAGGTCGTCTTTTCGGGCGGTACGATGTCGTTCCAGATGTCGGTGACGGCGCCTTTGCGTCGGAGCGCTTCGAGCGGCTGGCCGGCGAAGAGCTTGTCGAGGCTCGCCGCAGTCTTCGCTCGCCCGACGTCGCTGGTCTCGTAGCCCAGCTGGTAGATCAGCACCGCCGCGAAGCCGCAGACGTCCTTCACGGTCCACTTCGTCAGCATGTCGCCCTTCTCCTTGAAGCCGAGCAGCCCCGCCGCCAGCTCGACCTCGCTCGGCAGGGGCAGCTCCCCGGCTTTGGCGCGCGTGACGTAGTGGTTGACGCCCTGCGCGTAGGCCTCGAACAGCGCTTTCTGGTCGGCCGTCAGGTTGCCGAAGAGCTGCTCGGCGACGTGGGTCATGCCGCTCGTGCGGGACTCAAAGTCGCTGTCGAGCCCGGAGTCACCGAAGATCTCCGCGACGCGCCCGAGCCCAAGTCGACGCCCCATCTCGATGAAGAAGTACCGATCCCGCGCCACCACAAACCCCTGCAACATGGCGAGGTCGTGGCGATTGGCGGCGTAGATATGCGGCACGCCAAGCTCTGTGTAGACCACATGCGCCGGCGCGAGCAGGCCGCTCAGCGCGAACTTGCCGGCTTCTTTGATCGCGAGCAGTTGTTTGATCTGGGCCGGGTCGCCGGTTGTTGTGTCCGCGCCAGCGCCGTCGCTCCCAGCGCTGTCCGCGCTGGCGTCCGTGCCGGCGTCATCGGCCACGTCGCTGGTGGGGCCAGCGTCGGTGGTGGGCTTCTTGTCCTCATCGCCGCCGCAGCCGGGCAGGCACAGCAGCAGGGCGAGGGCGGTGACAGTCGGCCAGGTACGGTGCGTGCGGGTCATGACATCTCCATTTCAGCATCCGGGACAGGTACAGAATCCAACGCAGAAGCCTGTGTTTCGCCCGCGCATGTACCACGAAATTCGTCTCACAGCCCACAAGTTCGGGCTGCGAGCGTCGCGTGAGGGTACGACGCTAGCTGCCGTCAGCGCGCGCGCGCAGGGTTCGATCGCCGCCGGCCCTGATCGCCGCCCGCTCGCCGCCAACTCGCCAACAGCTCGCCATTGGGGTGACAGCCGCCCGCAAACCACACAACCTTGCGCTCGAACCCGGAGGTGTCATGACCGCCAACTTGCTCGTCAGCGCCCAATGGCCAGGGCCCAAGGACTTCAGCCCCGCGGCGGCCGCTTTGGCGCCCTTTCTCGGCTTGCATCAGAGCGACGCCGCGAGCGAGCTCAAGCGCAGCCGGGGCCTGCTGCCCGTGGCGCTGGACGCCGCGGCCGCCGCTGCCGCATGCGCTGCGATGACCCAGGCTGGTCACCCTTGGCACGCCGTGCCGACCGGACTGGCGCCGACGCTGCCCACGGCGTTGACCACGCGCGGCGTCGATCCGCGTGATCCGGAGCGACTGACGGCGCCTGTGCGTATGACCGGCGCGCCGGAGTCGGCCCTCTGGCGCCAGGTGTTGGCCGCCGTGCCCGCGACGTGGGTGAACCGCTCGGAGCAGCGCGTCGGCCCCAAACCGAAGAAGCGCAGCGCCGCCAAGGTGATGATGAGCGTGGCGACCACAGGCGGGATCGATCTGCTCTTTTCGAAGCAGCCACGTGCCAGCGATGGCGCGCTCGAGGTCACCGACGACGCGACGCCGATGCTGGTGCTGATCATCGCGGGCGGGCCAGACGGCGCGCTCAGGCGGCTGCATGTCTTCGCGAATCGTTGTGATTATCGGGTGCTGACGTCGCCGAGCGGCAACGTCTCGATGAACTGGCGGCTGCTGCTGGGTGAGGTCGCCGATCGCCTCCGACCGGACCTCGCTGGCATGGCGCTGCTGCGCGCCGCGGCGGCTGGCAAGTCGGCGCCTGACTGGCTGACCCTGATGGACAACAACGACCTCGGCCGCTCCGTGCGCTGGTTGATGTGCACCGCGGCGCTGCGCCGCATGGGGCGACTGTGATGCCGGTCGGTGTGCCATCCCCGCCGCCGTTGACTTGGGTGGAGATCTCGTCGAGCGCCCTCCAACACAACGTGCGCTTGTTACGCGACGCCGCGGCGCGTGACGGCCACGCGCCGCGCACCTGCGCCATGGTCAAGGGCAACGCCTACGGCCATGGCCTCGTCGCCGCCGCGCGCGCTTTTGTGGCCGGCGGCGTCGATTGGCTCGGCGTCGCAGATGTGTTTGAAGCCCGGGATCTGCGGGCCGCCGGGATCACGGTCCCGCTGTACGCGGTGTGCTATGTGCCGCCCGATCAGGCCGCCTTCGCCGTGGCGCAAGACCTCCGGCTGACGGCGTACGACAGCGCCGTCGTCGACGCCGCCGCCGCCGCCGCCCGCGCCCAGGGCCGCGTCGCGCGGGTCCACGTCAAGCTGGAGACCGGCACCAATCGCCAAGGTCTGCGGCACGATGACGCGCTGGCGCTCTGCCGCCACGTGCTGCGCTGCGAGGGGGTGCAGCTCGAGGGCTTGTCGACCCATTTTGCCGACATCGAAGACACCACCGACCACCGTTTCGCCCGCCAGCAGCTCGCGCGCTTTCAAGTCGGTGTCGCTGCGGCGCGCGCGCTGCTCGCCGCGGACGGCCACGATCCCGCCGCCCTGCTCGCCCACGCTTCGAACACCGCCGCGGTGCTGCTTTGGCCAGACGTGAGCTTGGATCTCGTGCGGTTTGGCATCGGCGCATACGGGCTCTGGCCGAGCAAGGAGACCTTTCTCAGCGCGCAGCAGCTCGGCCGCCGCCCGATCGCGCTGCGGCCTGCGCTGACGTGGAAGACCCGCATCGTGCAGCTCAAGGCGGTGCCCGCTGGCGAGTGGGTCGGGTACGGCCGCAGCTTCCGAACGGTGCGCGCCACGCGGTTGGCGATTTTGCCGATCGGGTACTACGACGGCTACGACCGAGGTTTGTCCGGCGTCGCCCAGGTGCTCGTCGGCGGCCAACGTGCGCCGGTGGTCGGGCGGGTCGCGATGAACATGGTGGCCATCGATGTCACCGACAACGCCAACGCCGCGCCTGGTGATGAGGTTGTCCTGATCGGCGCCCAGACGTCCGCTGGTGGCGGCGATGGCGATGGCGATCGCATCGACGTCGGCGAGCTGGCGGCGTGGCTCGGCACCATTCACTACGAGGTGGTGACGCGGATTCACGAGCGCATCGCGCGCCGAGTCATCCGTTGACGACCGCCCACGGCCTGCGCGCCGCGCTGGTCTGGGGCGGCCTCACGGTGCTCCTGGGCTGCGGCGCCGCGCAGTCGAGCCAGCTTGATGCAGGCGCATCTGGGCGCCACCGACCACCAGACGAGCCTGATTTACGGGCTTTTACGATGGTGGCCGCCTCAACGCAGCCGAGTTTTCGGCTCGCCTTTCGCGCGCCGCCGCTAGCGTCTCGCCTCGCCGTCCTGGAAGCCTGCCTGCGCGCCCACGGGCGGCCGACCACACCAGGGTGCGCGCCGCTCGGCGATCGTCTCGACAGCGTCGGCCTGCGTCATCTGCACGCCTTTGGCGCCGTCCGGCGACGCTTTCTCATGGCGCGGACAGCGCCCGGCAGCGCCCCCGACCCGGCCCACCCCCTCGCCGCCGCGCTCCTGCCGCCCGCCTCATTGCACGCAGCGGAGGCCTTCGCCGAGCCCTTCTTCCGGTTTGCCGACCTGCCCACCGCCCTCGCCGATCTACGCCTACCGTCGGCCGATGCGGCCACCGTCGCCGCCGCCTTCGTTTGGTTTCAGAAGCCGCTGGACCGTCTCTGCGCCGAGGTCCGCGCGCAGCGGCCGGAGGTGGCCCTCGCGGCGGTCGGGCGGTGGGCCAAGCTGGACACCTTTCTGGCCAGATTCGCCCGATTTTACGGGGTTCTCGCGCAGGTGCCGCACCGATTGAGCGTCGACGTCGTCTGGTCGCCCGACGACCGCATCCGGGCCACGGCGTGGGCTGGCCGCGCCATCGTCCCCTTCAATCGCTACACCTTCCGCCGCGACCCCGGCGCCGCCGGTGTCCATGGCTTTGAGCGCGCCACCCTGAGCCGTACGCTGGGCGTCGTCGTGCATGAGTTTGGTCACGTCTTCGCCAGCCTGCTGCCCAACGCGCGCCGCCAGGCGCTGACCGATCGCATCGCCGGCGAGGTAGGTGTGCTCAACCTGCGCCACCCCAACGTGATGGATGAAGCCGTGCAGACCGCCGCCGGCAACGTGCTCTTTCTCCGCTCGCTGCCGGCGTGGGTCGGGCTCGACGCGATCCTCTACGCCCACGAGTCCGGTCAACCGTGGCCTGCCGCGATCGACCGCCTCGCGCGGCACCTCGCCCCGGTCTTGGCGCGGCACCTCGCCACGCCTTCAGGTTTTGACGGCCCTTTTCTCGATGAAGCGTTGCGGCTGCACGCGGCGGTGTTTGGTCGGCCGCCGGTGGCGTTTTCACGGGCCTGCATCGTTCTCAGCGCTGGCGGTCCGGCCGGCGACCCCGCCATCGCGTGGTGGCGACGGCTGATGCCGGGCATGAATCGCCGCGCCGTCGGCAGCCACGAGCTAGCGGCGCAGCGCCGCTGGCTCACACGCAACCCGTGGCTGAGTCGCTGGTTGATGACCACCGTCTCGCGCCGCGATCCGAACCGCGCCCCGAGCGGCGTGCCAATCGGGCTGGACGCCGCCGGTCGGGCGCCACCGATGAGCTCGCTGCGCGGTGTTGACTCGGAGGCGCTCGACGCGGCGGCAGCGTGTGTGCGGACCGGCGCCGCGGCCTGTTTCGTCGCTCGCCGTCGCGGTTCGGCCGCAGGCTGGGACCTCGCGCTCGCAGCCACCGACTTCGGCGGGCTGCGTCGGCTCTTGGGTCGCCTCATCCACCGCAGGTCTCTCGCCACGCTGCGACTCGCGCCCGCCGCGACGCCCGCTGCGGCGCCGTCGCAGTAGACCTCGAGGGCACCACGGCGGGGTTGGTGCGACGCGCCATTGGCCGCAGGCGCTACGCAGGCGCTACGCCACGGCGTGCCGCTGTTGCTGCCTCTCGATCTCGCTGCGGACGGCGTCCATGTCGAGCGCTTTGACCTTGCCGATCAGCTCTTCCAGGGCATGGGGCGGCAGGGCGCCGGGCTGTGAGTAGACGAGGATCCCCGCCCGAAAGGCCATGAGCGTCGGGATCGAGCTGATGGAGAACGCAGCAGCCAGCTCCTGCTGAGCCTCGGTATCGACCTTGCCGAAGAACGCGTCCGTGTGTCGGCTCGCGGCCTTCTCGAACACCGGCTTGAACATCCGGCACGGACCGCACCACGACGCCCAGAAGTCGAGAAAGACGATGTCGTTGTCGGTGATGATCTGCTGGAATCCAGCGAGCGTAACGTCGTGAGCGGCCATGAAGTACCCTCCAGCTTGAACGATTGTGCAGTCCAAACGATTGTGACGCGTGAATGCGTCGCGGCGCCCTCAGAATCATCGCGCTGCGAGATCATCAGGTGCTTGGCCAATAGAGTCGCCTCGGCCCATGGGCGTTACGCGCCTCGATCCGTCCGCCGCGGCCCGGCCCTGCATGCCTGCCTACCACGGCGTCGCTGTGAGGCCGCGATAGTAGCGCCGCAGTCGCTCGTCGTAGCCGCTGGGCGCGCGTCGTTTCATCGCCTTGAGCACCTCGCGGCGAAAGTCATCGCTGGCGTCGCTGCGGTTGCCGGACTGCAACTTCACCTGCGAGCCTCGGCCCGGTCCCGTGCCGTCGTCGCCGCCGCTGTCGCCCTGGCTGGCTCCTTGCCCGCCACCGGCCCGGCCCTGTCCGCCCGCCTGATCTCGGTCCCCCGAGCTCCCGCCTGCGCCGCCGCGTTGGTTTTGTTCGAGGAGGCGTCTCGCTTGGGCCAGCGCGCTCTGGACCTCGGCCATCTGGGTCTGCGCGCGGCTGGCGTCACTCTCGCTGAGCGAGGTACCCACCTGCTGCATCATGCCGAGCGCGTGATCGAGTCGCGCCCCCACCTGTCGCTGCAACGCTGGATGCGCGTCGCCGCCGCGTTCGAGCCGTCGCCGCACCTGGTCGAGCCGCCGGCGCAGCTGGCCCTGACTGCGCACCTTGCGTCGCAGGGCGCGTTGCGTCGCCAGGTCGTGCAAGGCCTCCGGCACCGGCAACAGCTCGCGGAGCCGGGTCGCAGCCCGCGCGCTGCGATCGAGCGCCGTGCGCACCCGCTGCAGGTCTTTTTTGTGGCCATCGCGCTGCGCTGCGCCATCGCCGGGCCCGGTCTCCTGTAGCTCGGTCTTGGCTGCGGCGGCGAGCTGCTCGCGCGCTTCGAGGAGCGCCTGCAGCGCCCGCCCGATCGCGCCCTGGGTCACCGCTTGCTGCGCCGTCGACAGCGCGGCCCGGCCACGCGCCACCGCCCGGCTCGCGCGCAGCTCGTAGCTGAGTAACCGACGCGGCCGGACCTGATCGCGGGCGTCGTCTAGGAGCCGCTGTACCTGCGGCAGGGTTGTCTGGAGGCGTCGGCGCAGCTGCTCGGCTGCCGCGGTGCGCTGCGCCGCGGCGCTCGGCTCGACCTCGCGCTGTAGCGCAGCCTGACCGCGCTCTGCCGTCGCGATCCCCCGCTGCAGCTCCGCAACGAGGGCCGCGAGCGCATCTTCTTCGGCAGATCGCTCCTTGGCGGCCGCAGCGTTGAGCGCCGCCATCGGCCCCGCCAGCTGCTTGCGCCCGCGCGTCAACCGGTCGAGCGCCGCCTTGAAGTCGCCGCGGCGAAGCTGGGCCCGCACGTCGTCGAGGGCGCCCTGATGCTGCTTGAGGGTGGCCTGCATCCCGCGGGGGTTCATGGCGCCGGCGTTCACGTGCTCCGGCGGGGCGACCTTGAGTTGGCGGGCAGCCGAAGCCTCGATCTTGGCCATGCGCGCCTCGATCGCGTCGAGCAGCCGCTCCGCTTCGGCCAGCAGCGCGGCATCCTTGGGATGCTTGGTGAGCTGCTCCAGCACGTCCGCCAAGCGCTTCTCAAGGGCGGTGAGCGCCTTGCTGTCGCGCACCATCGCCGCGCGATGCTCAGCGGCCGCCAGGGCGGCGATCTGAACGACTGCGCGCTCCTCAGCGTCCACCACCCGGTTGTGGACGCGCAGCAAGCGGCCACGTTCGACCCGCTCGCCGATGCCGGTCGCGTCGCGTTTCGTCGCAGCGGCGACGCGGTTGTCGTCGGCGACACGGCCGCGCAGTCGCTGCGCGATCTCGTCGAGATCGGCGCCGGTCTGCCCCCGGGCGAGCACGTCCTCCGCCAGCCAGCCGCGGAGGCGTCGCAAGCGATCGAGGTCGGCGTCCTCGCTGCTCGCGCACAGCGCTCGCCGCTTGAGCAGCTCCGTGAGGCTCGCTGTGTCTCCGTTAGGCCGGCTCTCCAGGCGATCTGCCAGCCTCAGCGTCCAGCGCAGCGCGAGCCCGGCGACCGCCGCCAGCAGCCGTTCGTGATGCCGTTCGGGCGAGAACATTTGCAGCGTCACCCGGGCTGACGAACCCGTGCGGCCGCCTTCCAAGCCATTGTTGTCCGTCGCTTCCAACCACACCGTCGCCAGCTCGCCGGGCTCAAGCTTGAGGCTGTCGACCGACAGCGCCTCTCGCACGCCGACGCGCAGGTCTCCAGGTGTGATCGCCACTTGCCGTCGCTGCACCTGGCCCGTTGGCAGCGCCACGGCGAGCACGACGCGGGTGAGGCCAATGTCGTCGTCGACGGCGCCTTCGATCACGACCTCGTCTCCGCGGCGGACCTCGATCTCCCCCACCGGCGCCCGCAGTCGGGCGCGGGGCGGCGTGTCCGCGCGCACCGAGATGTGACGCCACGCGCGCTCGACCATGGCGCCGCCATCCGTCGCGGTGCCGCGATATCGGTACCGCAGGCCTGCCTTTGCGGCGTGATGCCACCGCACGCGCCCATCAACCAGCTGCAGCGCGATGAGCTCACCGGCGTGGTGGGTGGGGTCCGCGTCGATGTGAGGTCGACGGTCGGCGCCCTCGGACGGAGGTGTGCTGGCCGCGAGCGCAGCGTCGGCTGTCGCGATCTCCACCCGCAGGTCGCGGGCGCCCGCGACGGGGCGCGCTTGCACGGCGATGGTGCTGCCCCGCAGCAGCTCCGCGTCGCCCTCCGTCACGTCGATCGGGCGCACCGTCGCCGCCGCGTAGGCTGGTGGCCTCGCCTGTAGCCGCAGATCGCCGACGAGCGTGCCGACACGGCGCAGCCGTGGCAGCGGCGCCGGCGGCGGGCGCCTTAGGTGCCGCCAGCTGGCCGTCGGCACCGCCACCACAAGCGACGCCGCCAACAGGCCCCACGCCAGGGCGAGGCGACCGGCCAGCCCGGCGCTCCGTCGCACGGTCGCGCGCACCGCAGTGAGCCCGCGGGCGCCGTCATGGATCGCTACAGCGCGGAGCCCGGTAGAGCCGCCACCGACCATCGCCAGCTCAAGGGCTGTCCGCAACGCCTCGGCTTCATCCGGTAGCGCGCGCGCGCCGCACCACGCCGCCAGATCGTCGCGCGACCGCCGTCGCCAGGCCAGCAACGCCGCGCTCAGAGCCCCCAAAAGCAGCGCGATCGCTGCGATCCATCGCCAGCGACCCTGCAACCATGGCGCGAACGGCGCGGCGATGGCCGCCGCCGCCAGGATCACTTCGCAAACGAGCGCGCCCGTCAGCGCGGCCGAGACCGCCGCGAGCCGTCGCGATCGGCGCTGCAGCGCGCGGGCGGCGACCACGATGGCCGCCGGCCCATCGCCCAGCTTCGACGCGCCCCGCTGCGCCGCCGTCGCTCCGGCCGCGATCGTCGCTGTCACCGCCGCATCCATCGCTTCTCCGTCTCGGTACACCGGCGGTATCGCCTGACTTGCCCAGGCAGCATACAAGCACCACCCGTGCGTCTGTCTCTGTCTACCTGGACGGCGGCCGGAAATCTTGTCCCGCGTGCGGGCACCCGTCTCGCGCTCACCCACGGCGTGTCGGTGCATCCGCCGGAACTGGCCGTCTGGCTTGACCCTCCAAGGGCCCCATGGTATTCACCGCCGCGAATGCGCCGCACCCCTCTGCGGCAACACTAAACCTCTGGAAATTCAAAGGGAACGTCTTCCCAATTGATCTTCCGCCGGACGAAGCTTCACCCCACGATGCGATCACCTGCGACGCCATCTCCTGCGATGCCTTCCCCCGCTCCGGTCGGTCGCCGTCGGTTCATCTTCCGCGTTGAAGTCCTGCACGGTGTGCTCGGATCGGTCGGTTTTCTGATCGCGCTGTTGGCGGGTACGCGCCCCATGTGGGTAGGTGTCGGCGCCGGCGCGCTCGTCGCCGTTGCCAACTTCCACGCCATGGCCGGGCTGCTTGAGCGTCTGACGATGGGGGACATGCAGACCCGCTCGATCGCCGTCGGCATGCTCATGGTCAAGCTGCTCGTGCTCGGCGCCGCCGTCCTCGCGATTTTGACACTGCTCCAGCCGAACGCAGCCGCGTTCGCCGCTGGCTTGACGGTGACCCCCCTCAGCCTGCTGCTCGTGAGCGCGTTCGCGCGTCCGACGGCGGATTCAGAGGTGCAAGGATGATGCGCATATCCACGAAACGCAGGGCTGCTGCGCGCCCGTTGGCGTTCGCGAGCGTGGCCGCCGCGGTGGTGCTCACGCTCACGTCGTTGGCCGCCGCGACGGAGCACGTCGCGGCCGATGATGCCTCCGCAGATCACGCGGCTGCGGGCCACGCATCGGACGCCCACAGCGCCTCGCCTGCCCAAGTCAAAGAGGCGCTGCGCCACTTCAGCTTGTTCAACATGCTGGTGCCGCACGAGACCGAGATCGCGCTGAAGTCCAAGGTCAAAGGCACCCCGTTTGAGAAGACCTTCATCGATCACGAAGATTTCGTGGAGACGGTGCACTTGACCCATGTTTTCTGGGCGTTTGGCGCGTTTCTGTTGGTGCTCGGTCTGGGCTTCGCCGCGCGCGCCAGGCTGCTCGTTGACGAGAACGCCGGCGTGCTTCCAGCCACCAAAATCGGCGCGCTGTTGCTCTTTGAGGTCATCGTCGGTGCGGTCTACAAGCTGATGAAGGACATGATGGGAGCCCAGGAGGCGCGCCGGTACTTCCCGATCGTCGGCAGCCTCGGAATCTACATCTTCATCATGAACATCTTCGCCCTGCTGCCCTTCGGCACGCCGGCGACGGACAACCTCAACACCAACATCGGCATGGCCATGACCGTGTTCTTCGCGACCCACTACGCTGGCATCCGCGCGAACGGCCTCAAACATCACATGGCCCACCTCATGGGGCCGGTGCTCGCGCTGGCGCCGCTGATCTTCGTACTGGAGGTGGTCGGCCACCTCGTCCGGCCCTTGTCTCTGTCGCTGCGTCTCATGGGCAACATGACTGGCGACCACAACGTGCTGTTTGAGTTCTTGCACTTCAAGATTCCGCTGCTTCCGCTGCCCGTGATGTTTCTTGGATTGTTGGTCTGTGTCGTGCAGACCATCGTCTTCGTCATGCTGTCGAGTGTGTACATCTCGCAAGCGATCGGTGACGGCGGACATTCCGAGGCTGAACACTGACCGCAGTGGGTAGCCAGGCCGCACCGGGTCGTCCCGGTCGGTGAGATCAACGATATTCCTGGGGGCGCAGCGCTCCCTTCTGCCAAGGCCGCGGTAAGGCCACCTGAGGAGACTCCGATGAACTTCAAGAAGATGAGTGCCACGCTTTTCGCCTTTGTCTCGACCCTCGTCCTCTTCGCCGTTCCGGCGTTTGCAGCGGACGGCGGGGCCCTTGTTTCGGTCGACAGCAGCAAGGGCCTCATCGCGCTGGCGATCGGTCTGGGTCTGGGTCTGGCCGCTGCCGGTGGCGGCATGGGTCAGGGCAAGGCGGCAGCCGCAGCCCTCGAGGGGATCGGTCGCAATCCCGGCGCTGCAGACAAGATCTTCACGCCGTTGCTCCTCTCGCTCGCGTTGATCGAGTCCCTGGTGATCTACTCGCTGGTGATCTCGTTCATGTTGCTCGGCAAGCTCTAAGCCGTCGGCGGCTCGACGGTCGGTGGCCGGCATACGCAGCGCGCTGGGCAATCCCTGCGTCGCGTTGATGGCGCTGGGTGATCGGTCCAGCTGCGCGCTCTAGTGCTGGCGTTCGCGCCGCTGCGCTGGGGCCTGCCTGGGTTTGGTTCGACGACTACGGACCGGGGGCGGTGGCTTTAGGGCGATCGCTCCCGGTTCGGTCGTTTGGGCTGGCGGTCCGGTCGTTTTGGCTGGCGGTCCGGTCGTTTTGGCTGGCGGTCCGGTCGTTTTGGCTGGCGGTCCGGTCGTTTGGGTTGGTATGGCGAGCGCATCGCGCGGGTTGAGCGGTTGATTTGACAACCCTCAGGGCCACGAGGACCCTCCGGCTATGGTTGCACCCCACGACGGTATCCTGGCAGTGGTGATCGGCGATGACGCTGTCGCCGCCGGTATGCTGGCGC
>CALENB010000162.1 GCA_937910235.1 uncultured Myxococcales bacterium
CTCGTGTTACATGAGCACCACGTTGCCCAGTTGGATGTGGTCGCCCTCTCGCAAGATGGCGCTCTCCACGCGGACCAGATTGACGTAGACGCCGTTCCGACTGCCCAAATCGCGGCATTCAAAGCCACGCCGCGTCCGAGTGAGCTGCAGGTGCATCCGGCTCAGATCCGCCGTCATGATGCGGATGTCCGCCTCTTGGGCGCGACCAATGCATGCGCTGTCTGATGTCAGCGGGATCGTTCGGTGCGGGATGTCGCCGCCGATGATCTGTAGCATGTGCGGCCGACGAGCGATCCGCTTGGGCAGCATGGAGATGCCGGTGGCTTCGGTCTTGGCGAACGCTAACCTACCGTCCAGTGTGTCTTCCATGGGTCTAGTCCTCTGAGGCCCATGAGCGTAGAGCACGGCCCAGCAAAGCTCAACACAAGTGATTCTCAATGTGCGTTCGCCGTTGCCACTGGACGCACACCATCCCGTCGCTACCCTAGCGCCCAACCAAAGGGGACGTGCCTATGCAAGCGCAGCTCAGTCGACAGGCCACATTTCGCAGGGCGACAGGGCGGCGAGCCAACGCGGCACGCCTGCCGTTTGTGCCCCTGCTGCTGGCGACGCTGCTGCTCGGGGCCTGCGCCCCCATGCCGCAGCAGCTGCGTGAGTTGGTCCAAGATGGACGCAACGAGGACGCCATTGAGCGTGGCGAGAAGTTCTTGGAAGACAACCGTTTCGGACCCGCGCTGCCCGAGGAGATGTACGAGGTGGAGACGCTGATCGCGCGCGCCTCGCTCAACGTCGCGCGTAAACGTGACACCGTCGAGGCCTACCGCACGTTCCGCAAAAACGTCCCAGAGACCCAAGCGACCGCCAAGCTGCTCGCCCAGGCTTACAACCATGAGGCGGCGGCTTGGTATCGGGACATCACGCTGAGGGCAGATTCACTTCAGGCACACCGGGCGTTTCGCAAACGGTATCCGGGCTCCGAGGCCGTTGGGCGGTCCCGGCTGCGTGAGGCGCAGATCGCCTTCGGTCTGGCTCGTCAGGCGGGGACGATGCAGGCGTTGGACCGTTTCCACGTCTTGTACGAGCGCTGGCCAGAGGCCGCGCCAGTGCTCAAGGACGCGCGACAGCTGGAGGCGCAGGTCGGCTTCGACCACGCAAAACGAACGGCGAGCGTCGACGTGTGGCGTGCCTTTAACGCCCGTTTCTCGGGCTCTTCGTGGGCGGAACGCGGCTTGCCGCATGAGGCCGACTTGGCGCTGCGCGAAGCCCGATCGCGCAACACGGTCGCGGCGTTTCGCGCGTTCGCGCAGCGCTATGCCGCGATCGCCGGAATCGGACATCTCCTCGGCGCCGCGCGCTCCCACGAGGTCGAAGCGGCTTGGCTGGCGCTCGGGCAGGCCCCGTCCGATGCCATGTTGGTGAGCTTTCTGCAGCACTACGAGTTCTGGCCAGAAGCCAGCCGACAGGGCCCCGCCGCGCGGGTGCGACTGGCGCGTCTGCGCCTGTCGGTCGCTGTCAGCCGCGGCACGGCCGAGGCGCTGGAGAGCTACTTGCAGATCCACAAGGGCTGGAAGCAGATCGGCGACGTGCTGGGCCAAGCCCGCAAGGCCTTGGTCGTGGTCGCGTTCGCCGCAGCGAAGACGACAGGGACCCGCGTCGCGTACGAAGCCTTCATCACGCGCTTTCAGTCATGGTCAGAGGCCCGCCGCGAGGTGGTGGAAGCGGCTGGGCTGGCGCGCGACGCGAGATAGCGGCGGTGCGGCGTCTCAGCGAGCGGCGGCCGTGGGCCAGAGCGCGCTCACGTCTTGGGAATGCTGCAGGTGGTGAAGCACGCGTACATCGAGCAGGTCGCCTTGCCCGACGACGAGACTTTGCAGAAATCGTCGCAGGTTCGGGCTCTGGCCGACTTCAGACAGAGCGCGAGCGCAGGGGCGTGACTCGCCACTGGGCACGGAGAATCGTCGACGAGCGCGACGCATTCGGCGGTGGTTCCGGCCTGAGTATCGTCGAGACAGGCTTGCTGGTTGGCGTATTTCCCATCCAGACATGCGACGAGATTGTCGCACTCCGCGCCGCGAAGCGCCTCACAGGCGGCGATCGCTTCGAGCCGCGTCTGCGACAGGTCCGCCGCACACGAGTTGAGGCAGAGGACGAGCGCGAGGCCCGCTACGAGCGGAGGTCGCCAGCTTCGGCTCGGGGGACCGTGCGGTCGAAGGGTGCTGGCATCGCGGGGGTTCATGCTGAGCCTTTGGCGCGAAGGGATCGGCGCCATTAGTTTAGGCCAAACACAGGGCGATCTCGGGCGATTTCCGGCGCGTCAGCTCTGACCCCGGTCGAATCGCCGCCGCTGCGTCTCAGAATCCGATGACACCGAGCCGTTCGGCGACAGAGGGCCCCGCGCCGACCAGCGTGTCCAGCTCCGCGAGCGTCTTCGGGGTCTGAAAGCTCAGGACTTCGGCGGCGCCGTCTGTCACAGCGACGTCGTCTTCGATTCGAATGCCACCAAACCCGATCCACTCCTCGGCCTTTGCCCAGTCGACGCGGTCGCCAAGCTCGCGTCGCAGCGCCTCGTCGTGAATGATCTCCGGCACGGCGTAGAGCCCGGGCTCCACCGTCACCACCCAGCCGGTCTCCAGCGGTAGGTCGAGGCGGAGGAAGCGAGTGCCGAACTGGGTTGGCCGCGCTTGGTCACGGGGGTACGACGGCAGATCACCGAAATGCTCGAGGTCGTGTACGTCCAAGCCGATGAGATGGCCGGTGCCGTGGGGGTAGAAGACGCCGTGAGCGCCGGTGGCCAGGGCCTCGTCCTCGTCGCAGCGCAGCACCCCCTCGTCTCGCAGAAACCTCGCCAGCACACGGCTTGCGTCGTCGTGCACTGCTCGGTAGCGCACACCTGCGCGGCAGCGGTCGATGGCCGCGGCCTGAGCGGCGAGGATCGCCTCGTAGGCCGCGCGTTTACGGCCTTGCAGCCGCCCACCGATGGGCCAGGTGCGCGTGATGTCGGCCGTGTAGCCGCTCGCCACTTCACCGCCGCCGTCGACCAGCAGCAGGTCGCCCGCTGCCAGGATGCCAGCGTGGCCCCGGTTGTGCAGCACCTCGCCGCGGCGGCTGAGGATGGTGCCGTAGCCCGGGACGCAGCCGCGCGCCGCCAACACGCCCTCGAACAGCGCTGCGAGGCCTTGTTCGCTGACCCCTGGACGCGCGGCGCGCGCGACGGCGACGTGTGCCGCTGCGCTGTGGTGCGCTGCCTCGCGCAGCTCGTCGAGCTCAGCGGCGCTCTTCACGCGCCGCTGGGCGATGATGGCATCGACGAGATCGTCGTCCCCGTGCTGCTCGCCGAACGCCAAGGCACGCCCCGACCACCACGAGGCCAGCTGCGTCCGCGCCGAGTCAGCGACGGCCAGGGTGGCGATGGCGCCCTTGTTGACCACCGCGGCGACGCTGGCTGCCAGCTCGTTCTCGGGCCGACCTGCGTCACAGCCGAGCGCGCCCGCGCGGGCCGACACACTCAGCGTCGGGCCGTGCCACAGGGCGTCTGCCGCGTCAGGGGCGTGCAGAAACAAGGTGCAGCGATCACCTTCGAGGATGGCCGCGGCGCCCGGCTCAGCGCAGCCGGTGTAGTACAGAAAGTTGCTGTCTTGGCGAAATGGCAACGGCACCATGGGCAGGTTCCGCGGCCGGTCGCCGTTGCCCATCAGCACGATTGGTCGGTCGACGGCCGCGGTCAACGCCGCGCGGCGCGACGCACGCTCTTCATTGCTGACCATGTTGTCTCCTGAACGCCAGAGGGCGATGTCGTGGCCGCTACACGCGCTCGATAATGGTCGCGATCCCCATGCCGCCGCCGATACACAAGGTGATCAGCGCGGTCGCCTTGCCCTCTCGCTCCAGCTCATCGAGCGCGGTGCCGAGCAAGATGGCGCCGGTCGCCCCGAGCGGATGCCCCAGGGCGATCGCGCCACCGTTGACGTTGACGCGGTCGTGGTCGATGCCGAGCTCCCGCATCGTCTGCAGCGGCACCGTCGCGAAGGCCTCGTTGATCTCCCAGAGGTCGATGTCGTTCACCGTCATCCCCGCCTGCGCGAGCGCTTTGCGGGACGCCGGCGCCGGGGCGGTGAGCATGATGAGGGGCTCAGCGCCAGCCGTGGCCATGGCGCGAATCCGGGCTCTTGGACGCAAGCCGGTGCGCTCGGCGTACGCAGCGCTGCCGAGCAGCACCACCGCCGCGCCATCGACGATCCCGCTCGCGTTGCCGCCTGTGTGGAGATGCTGAATCTCGCCAGCGTCCGGGTAGCGCGCTTGCGCGATCTGGTCGAGCGTCTCGCCGTTTGGACCCACAGCCATGGCGCCGAGGCGCACAAATGCGGGGCGGATACCGCCAAGGCTCTCGAGGGTGGTGTCTGGACGCATATGCTCATCGCGGTCGAGCAGCACCTCACCGGCGGCGTCCACGACGTCGAAGAGGCTCTTGCCAAAGCGCCCCTCCTCCGTCGCGAGATGCGCGCGGCGCTGACTCGCCACGGCGAACGCGTCCAAGTCCGCGCGTGTGAACCCCTCACGGGTCGCGATCAGGTCCGCGCTGATGCCCTGTGGAACCATGGGTGTGTGGCTGCGAAGCGTGAGGTTGAGGCCGTCGATCATGGCCCCGTCGCTGCCCATCGGTACACGCGACATGCTCTCAACGCCGCCAGCGACCACCAGCTCCTGAAACCCAGATCCCACCCCCATCGCCGCGAAGTTGATGGCCTGCAGACCCGACCCGCAGAAGCGATTGACGGTGACGCCGGTGACTGACTCGGGCCAGCGCGCCGCCAATACGGCGTTGCGCGCGATGCAGGCCCCTTGCTCCTGCACTTGGGTGACACAACCGACGATCACGTCGTCCACATCGCCGCGCGCCAAGTCCAACCGGGTCGCCATGTGGTTGAGGGTCTGCGCGAGCAGCTCCTGCGGATGCAACCCACTCAGCGCGCCCTTGTCAGCGCGGCCACGACCGCGAGGGGACCGCACCGCGTCAAAGATGAAGATGTCGCGCATGTGAACTCCATAGCCTGTGTGTGGCGCAATCGCCGCGATCGCCGCGATCGCCGCTATCGCGCCCAGATCGCGACCTGATCGGCCAGCCAGCTCTCGTCGCTGATGTCCTGGTCGATGGTCGAGGTCAGCGCCACGGTGACGCTCGTCGCCGTGTGACTGCGGATGCCAGCGACGGCCCAGAGGTCCCAGAAGCCGTCTACTGCGGGGCCAGTCCAGGGGGACGGCGTGAACGTCACCGTCGTCCAGCCAGCGCCGCCGGTGCCGCTGTACACCTTCGCTCGGTCGAACACCGTCGTGCCATCCAACAACACACGCGCGTGCTCGCCGTCCCAGCTGTCGATCGCGAAATACCGGCCGGAGATCCGAAGCTGCGTGTGCGCCATCCCAGCGAGGTCGATCTTCTTGGACATCGTCTCGCCCTTACCAAACGGACCGTGCACCGCCGAGCTCACGTTGTTCACCTTGGCCGTGGTGTTCTTGGTCGTGCTCCAGCCTGAGGCGGTCATCGGCAGCTCCGCGTACACACGCGTCCAGCCGCCGCCATCCTTCGTCATGTCGCACAGGTACTGCGCCGCGGCGCCCGAACCAGCGCCATCGAGATCCAACCAGTATGTGCCCGACTTCGACGTCGTCGCGGCCGCGAGAATCGTCTTGCAGCTCAGGCCGGGTTCCTGCGCCGACGCGCCAAGGCCAGCCACACACGTCGCGCTGCAGCCGTCACCGGAGACGTTGTTGCCGTCGTCGCACTCCTCAGCGAGATCGAGGATGCCGTTGCCACAGGTGTCCGACAGCAGACGCCAGTTCTTGCCGTCGCAGTACCGCACGCCGTTGGCGCTTGTGTCGTAGAAGATGCTGCCGCGCAGGCTCACCGCACAGTCGACAGGCGGCTTCGCCATGAGCGCCAGCTGCAACAGCCCCGTCACACCGGCCTTTTTGCTGGAGAGGACGTCCACTTTGACGGCAAACCCTGAGATCACGCCGTCCGTCTTCTTCGTCGTATCGCAGATCGTCTTGTTGCCCGGCGCCTGCACGACACAGAACTTGCTATCGAGCGCCTTCAACAGCCACTCGCCCTTGGGGTTGTTGCCAATCCACACGCCGAGGTCGCCCGTCTTGGTTTTGGTCTTGTCTGGGAACGAGGTGCTGAGGGCCTTGGCGTCAGTCGCGCCACACGGGTCGCAGAGGGTCAGGCCCGTCTTCTTGTCGTTGGGCGGGAGCAGCACCAAGCGCAGGCTGCCGAGGTCGGAGTTGCTGACCGCTACCTGCACGCTCAGACCCTGAGCCAAGCCCAAGTCCGGCACGATGACCTTCGCAGACGCCTCCGTCCCCGTATTGTCGGGGATGATCGCCGGCAGACCGGCCGCGGCCAGGGTCTCGACGAACTGATTGGTGAGCAGGCCGTTGGAGACGCTCGCCAGACCGTCTGACGGCAGGTTCTTGCCGCTCAACGCCACCACGCACAAGAGGCTGCCGTCTGCCGCGATGCCGCGCACAACCTGATCCTTCGGGCAGGTGCCCTTGGGGATGGGTAGGTTGGTCAGCTTGGCGCCGTCACCGGCGAACGCGGTCGCGGTCACGGTGTTCGCGACCAGCGCACCTGTGAACGTGCCGTTCTTCGCCTTGAGGCTGAAGGCGCCGAGGCTGACGTCGCCGTCGAACTTCATCTCGGACACGGAGACGCAGCCAGTGCAGGCCAGATCGCCAGCGGTCGCGGCCATGGTGGCGGAGGCCGCGTGCAGCGCGAACAGCGTCGACTGCAGCGCGCGACGAGGCAGCTCGGGATCCTTGGCGACACGAACGCTGAACATCGGCGCGCTAGCCGCGGCGAGCACGCCGATGACGATGGGCTTCTTGGTGCCGAGGACGTACGAAAACCGTCCGCCAAACAGCGGCACGCTGACCGGCCCCTCTTCCCACAGCGGCGTCGTGGCCTTGGCGTCTACGTAGACCGCGAACGTGATGTCGTACGAGCCGTCCGCGACTGGCCCGGCGCCGGCGCTTTGCAGGACCCCCTCGACCGCGACGGTGGTCGGTGCGGCGACCGCGGCCAGCGGGGCGACCCAGCAGAGCAGCGCGGCCGAGGCGCGCATCACTCGGAGACGGCTGGCAGAACGATGAAACATGGGCACCTCGGGGCTGTATTCGTGGTCGTCATGGCGACAATCAAAGGGCAATCGTGCGGCAGAGAGTATGCCAGACGTGGTCGGATCGGGGTAGGGCGAAAAGCCTGCCGTCCAGCGCGCTACGGGATCACCTTCACGATTTCACCCGGCACACCCTCAAACAACAACGCCATGCTGATGGCGTCGGGCGTGCCGTCCATATTCAGGTCGATGTCGGGGGCTAAAAACGTCGCCAGGACCTGCGCCACCAGCGCTTTGTCGAGCCCGATCTGCTTCCACGCATCTGCCGGAACGGCGTCGATGGCCTTGTTGAAGTCGGCGAGCGTCATCACCCCGCAAATCCGGCCTTTTTTGGTGGTTTTCCACTGGCCAGCGCCGTTGACGGAGCCCAGCAACCGCGCGTTGCTCAGGGTCACGTCGAGCCCGCCCACAACCGGCAGCTGGATGGTCATCGTCGAGCCGACCACGCCGCCCGCGTCGAGCTCGCCGGAGGTGACGACCGCGGGCGTGAGATGGACCTGCGCGGGGCAGATCCCAGCGCCTCCGGTGCCGAAGTTGTCGGCGTCAACCGTGTACTTGCAGTTGGTGAACGAGGCTGTGGGCGAGCAGCTTGCGTTGCTCGAATCCAGCTCGCCAAGGTAGCCGTTCAGCGCGAACTTCGTGCCGTCAGTCTTCCAGCCGTCCGCCTGAAACAGCAGGATGAACAGTCCCTCCTGAATGCTCTTGAGCAGCTCCGTGTTCGCGGCCGGGTACACCTTGAGCAGCTTGCCGAAGACATTGTCCACTTTGCCGTCGCCGTCGAGATCGCAGCCCTTGTCGCTTGGCGCGATCTCCATGTACGAGACCTTCTGCACGTCAGGGAACGCGCTCGGCAGAGAACACGAGCTGGACATGCACACGCCGGCGCCGCCACCCGAGACGTCGCAATACGAGCCAGACGCGCAGGCGCCGCCGCAGGGCTTGACGATCTTGGTGCAGACGCCCGACGTGCAGAGCTCCGTCATGGTGCAGGCCGGTGAGCAGCCAACGAACGCATCGGTTGCGCTTGCGTCGGCCGCGCCGCCGTCACTGCTCGCGCCGTCACTGCTCGCGCCGTCACTGCTTGCGCCGTCACCAGCCGAGCCGTCGCTGACCTTCGAATCAGTCGCGTCAACTGCGGCGCCGTCTAATTGCCCAACATCTGCGTGACTATCTGTGGCCAAGTCGGCGTCCATTGACGTCCCCGCGTCAGCCCCTGCGTTGGTGTCCGTCGCCACAGCGCCGTCATCTCCTGCGTCTGCGAGGCCGGAGACATCGGCTCCGACGCCTGTTGGGGTGCCGTCAGCGCCACAACCAGTGAGGCCCAAAACGAAGGCGAGGGAGGCGAAGGCGAGGGAGGCGAAGGTCGCCTTTGTGGCGCGTGCAGCGCAGAACAAGACATTCGGGATCATGGAGACCTCTCGGAGTGCGGGCGGAGTGCATGGCAGACTACCAACTTCGCTGCAACACACAGCCCCTCCTATCTTCTGCGTCGGGCCCTGTCATGCAAGGCGCGCGTGAGGCAGGCTGAGGGAACCCACAGGGAGCCCATTGTGAACGCAGCCCGTCACGCACGTCCGCTACACCGACAGCTCGTCTCAACCGCCGCCGCCTTGCGTCGCTTGTTTTCGCCCGTCACCGGAGACGAAGACGACGACCTGCTCGCGCCAGCGCAGATCGACAGCCTCATGGCCTTTGTGGCGCGGGTGCTCGCCTACGTGCAGCCCGTCCTGGTGGGCGCCGAGCATCTTCCCACCACGAGCGGCGCGCTGCTGGTCGGTAATCATGGCCTGTTGGGGGTCGACTCCTT
Source organism: uncultured Myxococcales bacterium (assembly GCA_937910235.1). Lineage (GTDB taxonomy): Bacteria > Myxococcota_A > UBA9042 > UBA9042 > UBA9042 > UBA9042. Next base: position 8,986 of record CALENB010000162.1, read on the forward strand.
CGCGCTGTACCCGCTGCTGTGGCAGGCCACGCGGCGGTTGCCACGGGGGTTGGGAGACCGCGTCCTGTTTACGATTGAGCCGCTCAAGCGCCTGGTCACCCACGCCGGTGGCGTCGCTGGTCATCGCGACGCGGCGGTCGAGCTGCTGACGCGTGACGAGCTGGTGTTGGTGTATCCCGGCGGCTCCAACGACTCGTTCAAGGGCCCGGCAGACCGCTACACCCTGTTCTGGGAAGGCCGCACCGGGTTTGTGCGAGTCGCCATGCGCGCGCAGAAGCCGATCGTGCCGGTAATGGCGGCCGGCATCGACGACGCCTACCACTTTCTCTTCCACGACCGCTGGGTGTTTCCACGCCTGTTTGGCGCTGGCAAGGCGCGCTACGCGTTCCCGATCTGCGTTGGGATGGGCGTGTTGCCCCTGCCGGGCAGCACCTTCACGTTTACCGCTTGTCCACCGATCTATCCGCCCGTTGGCGCCGAGTTGGCTGACGACGAGACCGCCGTCGCAGCCTTTCACGCGCACGTGTGGCAGACTTGCCAAGCGCATCTCGATGACGTCGTCGCCCGCTGGCAGGCTGAGCGGGCCGGCCGTCCCCGCACCCGTGTCACCGGAGCCAACGTCTCATGAAGAAGCTCCTGCTACGTCTCGGCGGCAAGGCGGTGTTCAAGCTCCGAGGTTGGACCTTTGACCCGTTGCCTGAGTACTGGCAGCCGAAGCAGGTCATCATCGGGCTGCCTCACGTCGAGCTGCTCGATACGTGCATGGCCTTCGCGGGCTACGCCATCTCGAACGAGAAGGGGCACATCCTCGTGAAGCAGGAAGCCTTCGGCCGCTTCATCGGGCCGCTCCTCACCGCCTTTGGCGCCATTCCCGTTGACCGCGCCGCCCCAGGCGGTGTGGTGGGCCAGATGATTCGCGAGTTCGCCCGCCGCGAGACGTTCCACCTCTCCATTGTGCCGCAGGGGACCCGGAGCGCCGGCGCGACGGCGAAGATGCGCTCCGGGTTCTGGCATATCGCGCGCGGCGCCAACGTGCCGATCGTCTGCTGGTACCTCGACCGACCCAACAAGCGCACCCGCTGGCTCGGTCAGCTCACGCCGTCCGAAGATCTGCAGGCTGATCTGCGGACAATCAAGGCGATCTATGCGGAGGCCGGGCTGGATTTGACGTCGATCACCTAGCCGCCCCGTCACATCGCCGCCGTCGCCAACCACACGATGTGTCGCGGGCCCTTGCCTCCGGCGCCGCGCTTGTTTGCGCCGGCGCTGCCCACGCTGCCCGTCGCCGCGCGCGCACGAGCTTGGTGTTCTTCGACGCTGAGCCCAGTCGCCTGTAACCGCCGCCGAAACGCTGGGCTGGGATGGGCTGACCACACGCCCAGCACGCCGCCAGGCCGCAGCGAACGCGCCGTAGTCGTGAGCCCTGACGTGCTGTAGAGCCAGTCGTTGTCGTCACGTGTCAGCCCCTCAGGGCCGTTGTCGACGTCGAGCAACACCGCGTCCCACCGCCTCCCAGGTTGCCGAAGCAGCGCGCCAACGTCGCCGACATGGACCTGCACCCGCGCGTCCAGCAGGGGGTGGCTCGCGAGATGCGCCAACGGGCCACGATTCCAACGCACCACCGCCGGCGACAGCTCCGCCACCACGACCTCCGCCTCGGTCGGCAGGCCGGCGAGCGCCGCCGCGAGCGTGTGACCGAGACCGAGGCCTCCGACCAACACCCGCGGTGTCGCACGGTCGGCGAGGCGCGGACAGATGAGATCCGCAAGCGCCCGCTCCGACGCAAACGCGCGGCTGTTCATGAGCTCACCGCCGCGCTTGAGGCGAATCGAGAACTCGGCGTCGCGCTGCCAGAGCTGCAGCTGATCGCTGCCATCTGGTACGTCGCTGCTGTCGAGTTTGAGCCAAGGTTTCATCTGAGCGCTCCCGAGCGTGCACGGCGGAGATCAAGCGGCGAACCCCCGGTGGCGGTCTTCAAGCGGCGACGTCTCGGCGCGCCTTGGGCCGCCGCACTTCGTACGAATTGGCGAGGTGGGGCCAGACCTCCCCCGTCTCCGGGTCGATCAGCCAGCCCATCGCCAGCTTCACTGGCACGCGGATGCGACCGGGTTTCACGTACGTGCCAAACACGAGGTCCCAGATCGGCGACGTCACGCCATGGTTCTTCGTGGGGTCGTGAAAATGATGAAAGAAGTGGTGGCGACGCGCCCAGCGGCCGAATGCGCCGACGCCCTGATAGACGTGCTCGAGGCGATGCAGGATCTCGTAGGTCAGATAAAACCCCACAAAACCAGCGATCCAGGCGCCGCCGAGCGTCGTTCCGGCGAGGCTGGTCGCCGGAAACCAGACCAGCGCGACCAAGGCGCCGGCCGCCAAGCCCTTCTTCCACCAAGCCGCGAAGTAGTTGCCGCGGCCATGGTGCAGGGTGTGCTCCACGCCAAATGGATTGCGTAGGAGGCGCTTGTCGTGGCCGAGCCAGCGATGGATGGCGTACTCAGCGAAGCTCCAAGTCAGGGCGCCAAGCAGCATCGCCGCGGCGATCGCCGGTAGCGAGAAGGGTGTGGTGGTGTCGGTCATCATGCGCGTTCTCCTAGCCGCCGCAGCAGCGGACCGCCCTCGTCGAGGGCCGAAATCGTCCCGTTGGCGTCGTCAGGCGTGGCGCCCCAGCCCACGAGCAGCGCCGCGACGGTGCGGCGCAACAGCACCTGCACGTCGAGCAGCTGAGGCAGCCGCTGCGCCTGCTTGCGAAGCTGTAGGATGCCGTGGCTGCTCGCCATCAGCACCAGCGCGCGCTCGGCTGCGTCGCCGTCGCTGAGCAGCCCCAGAGACCGGGCGTGCTCCAGGGCGCGCACGATCGGATCGAGCGCCGTCGTCGCCGCGGTCATGGCCGGCGCCGCCGTCTGCGCCTCGGGCACCAACACGCGGGCGTCCGCTAGCAGCATCGAGAGCAGTCCGAATCGATGGGGCGCTTCGGTCGCCAATTCGCCGTAGGTCAGCGCCGCCGCGGCCACGCGCGCGAGCGGTGATCGTGCTGGTAGCGTCTCGAGCACGCGGCCAAGATCGGACGCAAAACCCGACACGACCCGCTCCGTCAGCGCGATGATGAGCGCGGACTTGCTGTCAAAGTAGCGATACAGCGCCCCAGGCGTGAGATCGACGGCCTGCGCGACGCCCTGGATCGAGAGCGAGTCAAACCCGGCCCGCACGACCTGCGCCTCGGCGGCCTCCAGGATGTCATTGAGACGCGCGATTCGCCGCCGCTCGCGCGCCGTGGTGGGGGCCGGCGGGCGCTGCTCGGGAGTCTGAGGTGGGGTGGTCGCGTAAATCATGTTCACAAAGTAAACTTGATTCACACATTGGTCAAGTCCGGGCTGGTCACGTCCGGGCTGGCCATCGCCCTACTTCGGCGGGTTCGTCCAGCCCACCAATTCGGCCTGCAAGCGGCCAAACATCGCGTCGGCCAGCGCCTGCTCAAGCTTGGGGGACGTCGCCGCGGGCAGCGGAAAGAAGAGCCCACACGCCATTTGCGAGATCTGTCGAAAGGCGAGGGTGGCCTTGGCGTCGTGGCCTGTCAGCGCCAGCGTGTGCACACGAATCCCCCGCGCGGCTGCTCGAATGGCGCTCACGGTGTGATCCTGGTCCCCGGCGAGCGCCGGCTTGGGCGGCGCGTCGGTGATGATGAACACGGCTTTCGCCGACGTCCGTCGCCACGTCAGCTTGTCCGTAGCGACGTAGAAGCCTTGATCCAGGGCGTCTGCCGCGTCGCCGCCGCCTTCGCCCTTGAGCGTGCCGAGCTCCTGCAGGAACTGCGTCAACACGGTCGTCATCGGCAGCATCGCGGTCAGGTACGCCTCGCCAACATCGCGATACGCGACAGCGCCGACACGAAAGTCGACCTTCACGCCGAGCGCATCGAATCGCTTCAACGCTGACAGAATCGCGCGCCTGATCGCCGGCATCGCTGCGGCCATGGACGCCGTCGTGTCGATCACCAGCGCCACGTCAAACTGCAAAATCGTGCGGGATTGGGTGCCGGCCAGATCGATCGTCGCGGAGGTCGCCTGGGCGGGCAGCACACCCCGACCACGGGAGACCAGGGCCACCGTCGACAGCGACCACGGCAGACCGGGCTTGGCCTTGGTCATCGCAGGATAGAAGTACAGCTGCCCGTCACCGTAGCTGCGCGCCCGCCACACGGCTTGACCGTCCTGCGCGATGTCCACGACCGCCATCGGCACTGGCACGCCCTTCACGTCGCGCACAAGCACGCTGCGGCGGTCGGCCACCTTCAGGAACTTGAATTGACCTGCCGCCTCGGGGCGCCGCTGCCACGGCGCGAGATAGCGCAAAAAGGCTGGAAAATCAGCGTTATCGTCGATCGGGGTCTTGGGGCGCGCACGGTCTGGTGCGATCGTTGTCGGCGCGCTCGGCGCGCCGGGTAGGATGCGCAACGCCCAGGCGCCCTGTTTCTGCTTCACGATGGTCACACCGCCGATCTGGAGCGGTTTGTCGCGCTCGCGTTGCATCGCTTCGGCGCGGGCGCGGGCGGCTTTGATAGCCGCTTGTTTGTCCGGCGACGGCTTCATGACGACGGTCTTCGTCGGCTCCGCGCCGATCCCTTTGCCCTGCTCCGCGGCTGTCTGTTTGCCGGATTGCGGCGTGGCCGTAGGTGTTACGTGCTTCGCGGGCGCCGCGATCGGCGCCTTGTCGCGCCCACAGCCCGCAAGCGCCATCCCGATCCACGCCACGCCAATCGCTATCTCAGCTCGCCTCATTCCCATGCTCCCGACCTGATCAAGTTGTTTTTCCGAACAGTTGCGTCTCCGAACAGTTGCGTCTCCGAAGGGCCGCTCCGTCGCGCGTGGTTACTCGTCGCCGCGGCCGAGTGCCGACGCCTGCACGCTACTTCACCGGGCGCATGCAGCGGAATCCCATGTACGCAAACGCCGTGGTTCCCGCGAAATGACCACGGTAGCCCGCCCGCAGCGTGCTGCCGGCCGTACTCCAGCTGCCGCCACGCAGCACACGCTCACTGACGATTGCGCTCTGCTGCGGATCTTTCGGCCACGACTCGACCGCGAACGCGCTGTAGTAGCTCGCGTCATAGCCATCGCGGACCCACTCCAGCATGCCGCCAATGAGATCGAGGCTGCCGTAGGGGCCCACCCCCTTCGGTTTCTGACCGACCGGCCAGGTCGCTGACGTGCCACAACCGGAACCACCCTCAAAGATCACCGCGTACGTGCAATCCGGCGTGGTCTCGCCCCAGGGGTACGTCCGCATCGCCGCCTTGCAGGCCGCGGCGCCGCCGTTCTGTTCGCAGCCGCCGCGCGCCGCCTTCTCCCACTGCGCCTCGGTCGGCAGCTCGCCGCCGACCCACTTGCAGTAGTTCGTCGCCTGCGCCCAGTTCACGCAGTTGATGGGATGCTGGCCCTTGTTCGCGGCGTTCCAGGTGCAGCCGTCGAGCGCGCCAGGTGTCACGCATGCACCCGCGGTGACACAGCCCTTGTACTGCGCCACAGTCACCTCAACCAAGTCGAGCCAGAAGCCCGTCACGTTGACGAGATGCTGTGGGCTCTCTGAAGCCGCACACTTGGTGTCCTTGGCGCTGTTGCAGCCCATCCAGAACTCGCCATCCGGTACGAGGCTCATCTTCCGGCCCCCAGGGTCGGTGTACGTGCACTGACCGCCAGCCGGCACGCCGCCAACCTTGGCGCAGCAGGCGATGGTCAACGACAAAACGCCCTTGCACGTGCTCGCGGCGCAGGTGTCGTCGCTGGTACAGGGATCGCCGTCATCACAGCTGCCCGTCGCGCCGGTGAAGATGCAGCCAGCCTTGCCGTCGCAGCTGTTCGTCGTGCACGCGTTGCCGTCGTCGCAGACCTTGGCCGTCCCCCCAGCGCAGACGCCCGTGCCGCAGCTCTCGCCCACCGTGCACGCGTCGCCGTCGTCGCAATTGGCGGTGGTGAGGGTGTGGCTGCATTGGCCTGCCTTGTCGCATGCGTCGATCGTGCAAGCTTTGCCATCATCACAATCGACTGCTTTTCCGGCCTTGCAGCTGCCGCCGGCGCACACGTCGCTCACGGTGCAGGCGTCGCCATCATCGCAGAGCGCGGTCGTGTTGCCATGGACGCAGCCCGTCGCCTTGTTGCAGCTGTCGGCCGTGCACACCTCGTTGTCGTCGCAGTTAATCGTCGGTCCGCTCAAGCAGCTACCCCCGCCGCATGCGTCGCCCTTCGTGCATGTGTCCCCGTCGTCACACGGCCCCTTTGCGTCGCCATGGACGCAACCCGACGCCTTGTTGCAGGTGTCGGTCGTGCAGGGCAGCCCGTCATCGCAGGCGGTTGTGCTCGTCACGTTGACGCAGCCCGTCGCCTTGTTGCAGCTGTCGTCCGTGCAAATCGAAGCGTCGTCGCACTGCTTCTTCGATCCTGGTTGGCAGGTGCCGCTGCCGCATTTGTCGCCCTCGGTGCAGGCGTCCCCATCGTCACAGCTGCCGGTTGAGTTGGCGTGGACGCACCCCGTGGCCTTGTTGCAGGAGTCCGCCGTGCAGGGTTTGCCGTCGTCGCAGTCATCCGCAGCGCCGGCGACACACACACCACCCGCGCACTTATCAACGAGAGTGCAGGCGTCGCCGTCGTCGCAGGGCAGGGTGGTGTTGGCATGGGCACATCCGGTCGCGGGCGCGCACGTGTCCGCTGTACACGGCGCGCCGTCGTCACACGGGTCGGTCGCGCCGCTGAGGCATCCGCCGCTCTTGCAGAGATCTGGCTTCGTGCAGGCGTCGCCGTCGTCACAGGGCGCCCCGTCCTGGGTCGGCGCCAAGCCGCAGCCGCCGGCCACGCAGGTCGCCGTCTCGCACGCGCCGCCCGTCGGGCACTCAGAGGCTGTCTGGCACGTCTGGGTGTCTGTCCCTGCGTCCGTGTCACAGGGCGCTTTTTCGCAGGCGTAGGCGGCAGCGGTGACGGGGATGTCGACGCTGCATCCGGACGCCAACGCCGCCCATCCCACGACGCCGATGACCAACCACTTGGTGGGCAAGCCGGCCGAGAATCCGGCCCAGAAGCCGGTTGAGACGGCGCTCGAGCGGCCCGGCAGCAACGAGGCGCGATCGGCCGCGACCACGAGTCCATCCGGAACAGAACGCGCCACTGCGCGTGCGACCACCATCAGAACCGCACCATCCAGCCGACCTGCCAGCTGCCATCGGGGGCCAGCGCCGCCAGCGGCCGTGGTGCGCGGGGCGAGGTCGCCAGCAGCACGGCGCCAACGATCGCGACACCAGCCCCGGCGGCCGTCATCGCGCCCCAAGTCTGCAGGCGACCGTCGATGCTCGCCTTCTTCGCTTGGGCGTCGTCAAAAGTGAGCGCGGTCACCGCGCCCGCAGCGTCCCTGCCGTCGCGCACGGTCGCTTCCAGGTCGCCCTTGTCGGCCATCGCCAGCCCGTATAAGGCGCCACCCACTCCCGCAGCCACCACCCCGAGGGCGAGCGTCGTCCACCCGGTGGGGCGCTGCCAACTACCGGAGGTGGCGGACGCGCCGCCTCGAACACCCAACGGTCCCGCTGCTTGGCCCGTCGTCGCAGGCCCCGTTGTTGCAGCGCCCGTCGTCGCAGGCCCACCGGTCACGGCGACCGTTGCGCCAACTGCGGTCTCGGTCCTGCGCTTCGCAGCTGCCGCTCGTCGCATCGCCGCCTCGTGAGCCGCGCTCTCTCTCGCCCGTCGCTGCTCGGCCTCCGCCTGTGCAGCCGCCGTCGTCTCTGCCATCGCGATGCGCACCGTCGTCAGTTCACGCACGGCTCGGTCGCGGAGCGGGTGCGCGGTCGGCCCCGTCTTCAGAAACCGCGCGTATGTCTTCTCCGCGCGCGCATACAGTCCCGCGAGCTGCTCGCAGCGCGCTGCGCTGAACAGGTAGCGCCACTCGGCGCGATCGATGTCGTAGGCTTCGTGGAACATCTGCGCCGCGAGGCCGAAGCTCTTGGCCTTTGCGCGCGACCGGGCCACTTTCGCCAGCTCAATCCCGCGCGCGCGTGCAGTGTTCTCGGTGGCGACGGCTGCGGGCGCGAACGGGCCGACCGGCGCAAGCACGCTGACCGCGGCAACAAGCGCCAGCGCCGCGGAGAGCCGACGACCGACGCCTCCCCGGCGAACGCACATCCAGTCCTGGGTGACCTGCCGCCGTGGCGCCATCATTCGCTCCCGCTCGCTGCCCTCGGCAACAAGCGCCGCAGGATGACCCAGCCTAGCGCGTGCCGTCGCATCGCGCATCGGTCGGCCGACCTAGAAGTCCATGAACGGCGCGGCTTCTGGTTTCTTGGCCGGCTTCGGATCGTCGGCCGCCGCTGGGCGCTTGGTGCCCTGCGGCTTCGCCGCGGGCTTCGGGCGCGCAGCGCGGGGCGTTGGCCGAGCGCCCCCCGACCGCGCCGTCTTCACGGCCGGTCGCGCCGCAGCTGCGCTTGTCGGGCCCTTCGCGGGGGCCGGGGTGGTCTCAGGAGCCGCCGCAGCCCTTGCAGGCACCGCCGCAGCCTTGTCAGGGACCGCCGCAGC
>CALENB010000163.1 GCA_937910235.1 uncultured Myxococcales bacterium
CTGCAAGTAGCGTACCCGCGCAGTTGGTCGGCCATGGCTTATCCGTGGCCAACCTGCTGCGACGCCCAGATCCAGGCCTCGTGGCGCGATGGCGTCTGCGCGATGGCCTCAGCTGCGGAGCAGTCGCCGCCGCTGAACGGCCTACACTGAACGGCCTACACTGAACGGCCTACACTGAATGGCCTACACGTCGCGTCCACAGCACAGCTTGGTCCAAGGCGCAGGCACGGCCTGATCGCTGTCTATTTGGGCGACACGTCCACTGCGGCCGAGCGCACGAGCTGGCTGATCACCGAGCACGCCTCGATGGTCCGCAGACCAGAGACGTCGATCAGCTCCTGCACGGAACGTTCACCGTCTACCAGCGCCCAGATCACCTGCACCTTCTCCATCGCGAAGTAGCCTGGGGGCATGTTTGGCCCTGTGTCTGGTATCGAGACGACCCGCGAGAACGGGCCAAAGACGTTTTGGTAATAGTCGAGGAGACGGCTCTCGTTGTGGGAGAGGAACGACTCGATCTGCGGCGCGATCGGCGCGACGACGATGAGGCGCTCAAGGGAGACGAGGGCGCCTTCTCGGTCACCGATCTCAAACAGCGCGCGAACGTCGTTGTAGAGGTGGCCGGCCATGTAAGACGGCATAACGGACTGCTTGAGCCGGATCTTGCGCCGCACCTCGGGTCCCGACAACACGATGGTCTCAGCGCGCGCGAACTGCTCCGGCTCTCGCGTCTCGGCCTGGAGAAAGGCGTCGGCCTCTGAATCGGCGTCCTCTTCGACGATCTCCAGCTCGGACTCATCGATGAGCTCGTCTGTGAGCGACTCCGGGCTCAACTCGGCGAGGACATCATCCAGCTCATCCAGCGCAGCGAGTAGCCCGACGACACGGTCGTCGATCGACAGGGCCTCCACAGCGGCGTTGCGCGCCACGGCCCATTCGGCATTCGTGGCGGGAGCTTGAGGGTCCAGCGGCAGTCCTGGGTCGACGATGCTCAATGGGGCCCTCCGCAGCGTGGCGCGACAACGTCACGCGAGTATAGGGGAGTCAATCGCGCCTGCACAGCCGCCCACCGCATCAAGATGAGGTCATCCGTGCGACGACCTGCTCGGGGCTCGACACTCGGCCTACTTGGGCGATACACCGAGACGTGGAGGGACCCATGGACGACGACACAGCGCCGACAGTGACCGAGCCTCGAGGCCGCCTCGCCGGCGAGGTCGGCGAGAGCTGTCGGCTTGATCGCGCGGTGGGCCAGTTATCGGGCCTGTCGCGGCGCCACGCTGGTCGAGCGATCGAAGCGGGCGGCGTCTACATCGATGGTCGGCGATGTCGCTTGCCTGGCGCGCCCGTGCGCGCGGGCCAGACGCTGGAGGTTTGGCCAGACGCGGAGCGCACTGCGCCGGACGCAGACTTGGAGGTGTTGATGGAGACGCCAGCGCTGTGGGTCGTCGACAAACCTGCCGGCCTGCCGTCCGAACCACCGCGCCAGGGCGGTGACGCGCTGACCCTGCGGCTGGGCGAGCGTTACGGCGTGGCGGACGTGTATACCTCCCACCGCCTCGATCGCGACGCGTCCGGCCTCCTCGCTGTCGCCAGAAACCCGCACACCCGCGTCGCGTTAGACGAAGCGCTGCGCGCCCGCACCGTTCAACGCGGCTACCTGGCCTTGGTCCGCACTTGGGTCGCGCCCGTGGACGTCATCATTGAGGAGCCGCTGCAAACCAGCCGCGGACGCACCTCTGTCGCGCCATGGGGAGCGCCCGCCCGCACGCGCGTTGCACCGCTCGCTTTTGACGCTGAGCGCGGCGTCGCGCTCGTCGCGGTCCGTTTGGAGACGGGTCGCACGCACCAGGCGCGCGTGCATCTGGCGCATGCAGTCGGGGCGATCGCGGGCGATCATTGGTACGGGGACACGGGGCCGAAGCGCGGACGCGTTGCGCTGCACGCAGCTTGGTTGCGCATACCCGCTGGGCCCGATCTACCGGCGGTCGACGTGAATCAGCCGCCTAGCCCGGATTTCTGGGCCCTGGCGTGCAGCGACGGCGTGTCGGCGGATCTCAGTCTGCCGCAGGATTGGCTGAGTCGCCTGCAGGCCATGCACCCAGGCGCCGTTCGAAACGCCGAATCTGCAGGTGGATGAGCTCGGGTTGATCCAACGGCAGGAAGTGTGTGCCCCCTGGCACCGTCAGAAACGTGGTTTGATCGCCGGTGGCCGCTGCGCGCGCCTCGTCGACCCGGGTCAAGACGTCGTGATCCCCAGCAAACCAGAGCGTTGGCCGCAGTAAGTCCGCGTCGAGGGGCTGGCGTCCTCGGCGTGACACGCCGCGCCATGTGGCGAGCAGCGCGTGCAGATCGTTGTCGAGGCTGCGCGCGATCAATTCGCTGAGGCGGCGGCCCTCGGTGGTGTCGGCGGTGACGCGGAACGCCTTGAGCAGGCCCGCGATCACGGTCGACCTAGCCGCCGCCCTCGCCCACTTCGGCAGCCGGAACCCGGCGGCGACGCCAGCGGAAGCCTGCGACAAGACCGCGAACAAGCTGGAGCCCGGATCCAAAACAGCGTGCAGCAGCTCCTCGAACGGGCGTCCCCACGTGCCCGCGATCGAGACGGCCCCGGCGACGCGATCCGGCCACCTAGCAGACGCCTCGATCGCCACGCGCCCGCCCGCCGACCACCCGATCAGCAAGGCGTCTTGGATATCGTAGCGCACGAGCAGACCATGGAGGTCGTCAAGCCAGCCGCCGAACGCGTAGTCTCCGTCGGCCGGAGGGGCGGAGCCGTAGAGGCCGCGTGGTGACCAAGACAGCAGGCGGTGGGTTGATGCCAGCTCGCGGCACAGGCTCTCGAGCGCGTCGACGTCACCAACCAGACCAGGAATGAGGACGACCCATCGGCCGCTCTCGGCGCCACCACGCAGCACCTGCAGCCCCTCATGTTGTTTGTGTGTCCACATCAGAACGCCCTCTTGGTGTCGATCAGGATTGTCACGGGGCCATCGTTGACCAACTCGATCTGCATGTCTGCACCGAACTGCCCCTCCGCCACGCTCAACCCGAGCGCTCGCAGGCCTGTGCCAACCGCGTCCACTGCCTCGCGCGCCGATTCTGGGGCCATGGCCGCCATGAACGACGGCCGTTTCCCCTTGCGGACGTCGCCGTGCAGCGTGAACTGACTCACCAACAAAATGTCGCCACCCACCTGCCCGACATCGAGATTCATGCGCCCCTCGTCGTCGGTAAAGACGCGTAGGCCGGCGATCTTTCCGATCATGACCCCCTCGTCCGCGGTCGTGTCGTCTTTTCCGACCGACAGCAGCACCAGCAGGCCACCGGCGATCGCGCCAACGGCGTCCCCGTCGACACGTACAACCGCTCGTGTCACACGCTGGATCACGGCTCGCATCGCGGTCTCTCCTTCGCTGTCGTGCAGCGGACGGCAGCACATCGCCGCTCGCATCCACGCGGGCTTGCGCCATGTGGTTTCGGCCCTCCATAATTCATCGCGCCGGCGAAAGCCAGGATGGCCACAACCGGCCTCGGCGAACGCCTCGGTCGTCGTCACGACCAGCAGGCTGCGGTGTTTCCTGAAGCCGCTGCGTGTTTCCGTCATGGCGTTATGCTGCCGGCTGCGCTATCTCCGATGAGCCGCGACTGAACCAGATCCAGGGAGCGCCATGCCATTCGACCTGCTAGACGGTGCCCGTCGCCTCCGGGAGCGCCACGGTGATCGCCAATCCTTCCGCCACGCGCTGCTCGATCTGCTTTTTGCGATCGGGTCACCCGTCCGCGAGCAGGCCTTGGCGCTGGAGTTTGGCGATACCCTCGGCATGGAGGTGGTCGGGCCAGCTGCGCCGAGCTTGGAGCCGCCCTTGGTGCTCGTCGTCGTCGATGTGGAGCCGCCGCATCTGCCGTCGGTCAGCCGCGCAGCTGGGCGACCTGCGGCCTGGGCCCCTGAGCTCGCCTCGCTGGGCGGACCGACCACAGCCGTCGCCTGGGCCGCGTGCCTGCATGCGCTCGCCTCCTCGACGAGCCAGCGGCCCTGGCGGGCCCACTACGTGCGCGGCCCGGCCGCTGGGGTCGCGGCGTCCCTGGGCTTCCTGATCGGCGAGCTGGAGCCTGAAGCGGAGGTCGTGCAAGTCGTGACCTCGGTGCGCGCGCAACCCATCACGGGGCCAGTTGACCTGATGCGCATCGATCTGACGCGGTCACGCAACGTCTGGCGCTTCCCAGCCTGCGATCACAGCTACGCGCTCTCCAGTGACCTCCCTTGGGCCACAGCGGCGACGGCGCTGTCGGAGTTGGTTGAGGGTCTCGGCCCGGAGATCAACTGGACCCTGCATGATCTTCACATCTATCAGGCTGACCTCGTTCACTTGTCCGCCGTGCTGCGCACATCCGCCCAGATTCCCAAGCAGATCGGAGGGTTCACGACCCTCGAGGTCGACGCCAACCAACGGCTGATGTTTCCCGTGAATGACGCCTTGGGTGGGCTGAGGAGCCTCGCATCGCGTTTTGCGGGGGTGTGGGGCAAGGCGATGCATCAGCCGCTCCACCTTCATGTGCTCCCGGGCGGCCTGAGCGCGTTCACGCTCGTGCCGTCGACGCCGCAACCAGCCCTGCCAGCGCGCGCTGGCAGCCTCTCCCTGACCTGGCACCGTGAGCCCCTCATCGCCGCCCCGCCGAGCGCGGTGCTGCCGTTCGTGGTTGGGCAAGACGAGCATTTGGGACCCATCCCGGCGGGTCTCGACGGTCGCACAAACATGGTCTGGCAGCTGCCGCCGCTGGTGACCGATGATGACCTCCCTGGCGTCCTGCGCGCGCTGGGCGCGGCGGTCTCAGACGTCTGATGCATCCGGTGACCCTCCATCTTCCGGTCTCGCCCGACGCGCCGCCGGTGGCTGACGATCGCGCCGTCGTGCAAGCCGCTGCCGCCGCGCTTGACCTCCCGGTAGATGCGATAGCGTCCGTCGTTTTGCATCGCCGCAGCCTCGACGCACGCAAGCGTCGCGACGCGCGTTGGGTCTTGACGTGCACGGTGGTGCTCACGGGCGAAGATGGACCTCAGGGCCCAGATCTCCGGGCGATTCGCCCTAAACACCTCGCCAAACCGGCCGGCGACCTGCAGCCGATCATCGTCGGGATGGGACCTGCCGGGTTGTTCGCGGCGCTGCAGTTCGCCGATTATGGCGTGCGCTGCACCTTGCTCGAGCGCGGTCCGCCGGTCGAACGCCGCAATTACGACGTACGTGATCTGCGGATGAAGGGCGAGCTGCACTCGGAGTCGAACCTCTGTTTCGGCGAGGGTGGCGCGGGCACCTACTCCGACGGCAAGCTCTATTCGCGCAGCAAGAGCCCACGTGTGCGCGAGGTGTACGAACGCTTGGTCGCGCTGGGTCTCACCGACCGTATCCTCGTCGACGCGCACCCCCATGTGGGAACGAATCGACTGATCCCGATGGCGAAGGTGCTGCGGGAGGTCCTGCAGGAGGCCGGCCATACGCTGCGGTTTGATGCACGTGTTGAGGATTTGCTGATCAAGACAGACGGCGCGCGCCCCACGGTCGTGGGGGTGCGGCTCGCCAGCGGCGAGGAGCTCCACGGCGGCCCGGTGCTGCTGGCCACGGGGCACTCTGCCCGCGGCATGTACGGGACGCTGGCACGCCACGGCGTAGCCCTGGAACGCAAGGCGTTCGCCGTCGGTGCGCGCATCGAACACCCACAGGCGTTGATCGACAAGGTGCAGCTCGACGAGATGGCTGGATGGGCCTCGATAGGGTCAGCGGAGTACTTCCTTGCGCAGAAGGTGCCGGCGATCGGAGGTACCCGTGGGGTGTACTCCTTCTGCATGTGCCCAGGCGGATTCGTGCTGCCTACACCGACCCGGCAGGACCACCTCAACGTCAACGGGATGAGCAATTCAGGCCGTAATTCGCGTTTCGCCAACGCCGCGCTGGTCGCGGAGATCGCGGAAGGCGACATGTATCTTGAGACCCCAGGCGATCTCGACGACGACCCGGACTTCGGCGTGCACGTCGCTGGCGGCGCGCTGCTGGGTTTGGCGTTGCAGGGCGCCCTGGAGCGCCGCGCTTACACCCTTGGTGGTGGTGGCTATCGTGCCCCTGCGCAGCGCCTGACGGACTTCGTCGCGCGGCGCGATCACGCCGACTTGCCCGCCCGCACGTCGTATCGGCCCGGATTGACCCCGGCAGACTGCGGCGCGGCGCTGCCGTCGCGTATCGCCGACGCCTTGCGCCGAGGCGCCACCCAAGTCGATCGGCGTCAATTGCGGGGTTATCTCAGTGAGGAGGCGGTGATCATCCCAGTCGAGACCACGACCTCATCACCCGTCCGGGTCCTGCGAGACGCCCAGCACGAGAGCCTCTCGCACGCCGGTCTGTTTCCGGTCGCCGAAGGGGCAGGATACGCAGGCGGCATCGTCTCGAGCGCGATCGATGGCCTCAACGCCGCGGAGAGCGTGTTGCGGCGCAGCGGCGTGCTCATTCAGCCGCCGGCGGTCTAGGGGGCGCTGTTGCAGCGGTTGTGCGAGAAGCCGTTGCGCCTCGGGCGACCGTGAGCAGCCCTGGCTCGCGTTCGCGCACGTACGACAGATAACGCTCAGCCTCCAAGCCGGCGTCGATGCGCCCGGCCTCCACCTCGGCCTCAAGCCACCGCTGCAAGTCGCCGAGCCAGCGTCCGCCGGGCTGGCCCGTGGTGGCCATGACGGCGTTGCCGAACCCCTTCGGTAGGGGCGGAACGCGCGCGTCGGCCGCGCGCACCGTCGCGATCCGCTGCACGAGCTCGTCGGCCAGCGCCCGGACCTCTTTGATGCGCCACGCGCGCTTGGTTGTGTAGTCGCTGCGTGAGAAGGCGATCACATCCGGCAGATGATCGCCCATGTCCTTGATCAGTCGGCGCACAGCGCTGTCGGTCCAATCCGTCGCGTAGACGTTGGCCCGCGCGTGATTGCTGATCACGTAGACGATCCGGTCTCGCAGCGCGGCGTCCATGTGAAAGCGTCCCGCCACCCCCTCCATCAGCGACCCGCCCAGCTCTTCGTGCCGGAAAAAGTGCACCTTGCCCTTGTTGCTCACCGTGCGTGTGCAGACCTTACCGGTGTCGTGCATCAACGCCGTCCAGCGCACAGCCAAGCTGGGAGGGCACTTGTCGACGACCTGCAGCGTATGGTCCCAAATGTCCTTGTGGTGCACACGACAGCTCTTGTGGAAGTCCACCATGGCGCTCACCTCGGGCACCATCAACGGCAAGATCCGCGCCTCCTGCAGGAAGCGCAGCCCCACACTGGCACGCCACGCCGTCAGCAGCTCACCGAATCGCTCACACCAGAGCGCCCGATCGAGACCCAGCACGTGCCCGGAGTCGCGCTGGGCCTGCCGCACCAAGTTCGCGGTCGGCATCAGCCCGGTTCGCGCCGCCCACACAGCCAGATCGAGCAGCTTGGTCGCCTGGCCATGGAGAGCGCGTCGCGGCTCCTCTCGCAAGCGCAGGCTGCCTTCAGCGATCTCCTCACGTACACCGGGCAAGGTCTCTGCAATCTCACCTGGTTTGGCGAGCAGCGTCCACGCGCGCAGCTGCGTCCGTTCCGCCTGCGCCCGCGCCGCCGCTTCGGGGTCTGGCGTCTGCACAAGCGTGACATTGAGCGATGACGTGAGCGTGTCCCAGTCTGGAAGGACCGAATCGTCTCGCACGTAGATCGCCACAACGTCGGTTGATTGCATGGGAATATCTGATGCAAGCGCCAACGCCGCCGGCCCGGTGACGACAGGAGACCGTTCGACGGCCGCAAGTTGATCGAGCAGCTGGCGTAAGCGATCGCTGTTGTTCGTCGCAATTGGGGTCATGACGCCTCTCCCGCCGCCGTCGTTGGCGTGACGCGCGGTGTAGCCATGGGCGCTTGGTCGCGTCAAGCTTGGAGCCTTCAATCGCGGGCTCTAGCGACAAAACTCGGATCTGAATGGGGACGCACGCTCGGTGCTTTCAACGACCCTCGCGTCGGATCTCCGGAAATTCATTGCGACCGAAGTCAGCAGCAGGGGCAGAGTTGTGTTGACAGTCGGGCAGACGGTTGGTAGCTATTAGGAAGGCAACTTGTCCGCACTTGGCTCCCCCAGGAGGGCGGACAACGACGCTACACGGCGCCGCGTCGGCGGGTTACCGACGCAATCAGTCATTTGCATCTAGGGAGAGCAGTGCCCCCACTGCTCGTCGTTCGGGGCAACCCATGACGAAGAAAAAGACCCTTCCATCTGTGAAGAAGAACGTCGCTGACTTTCTCTCCAGTGAAGAAGTGGCCATTAGTCAGAAGCAAGAGGAGCGGGTTTCGACCTATCTCATGCTCTCGAGTGATGGTCCGCTAAACGCTGGTGAGGCTGCGCTGGGTGCGGAGCACTGCAGCCACGGCTCGCACGGCAGCCACGGCTCGCACGGCAGCCACGGCTCGCACGG
>CALENB010000164.1 GCA_937910235.1 uncultured Myxococcales bacterium
CAGCCGCTCCTGCAGGTCGTCCACCGAGAAATCGACAGGCACGTACCGCACCGCTGCTGCTCTAGGTGTCAGCCGACGCGCGCGGCGGCGCTTCTGGCCCTGAGTCGCGGGATGATCGATCTCCCAGACCGTCACCTCGCCAAGCCCCGGCAGGCGATGCGCGCGTGCATCCAGCCCAGCGCCCAGCAGCACCACCTGCGTCGCACCCGCGGCGATCGCGGCCTCCACGGCGACGTCGATAGCGGCGGTGCGCAGACGCAGGTGGTCGACGAGGCCACCACTCAGCAGCTTCGCCATCAGCCGCAGCGGCTTGCCGAGCCCCGGAGCCGCCCACAGCGCGGCGAGCTCGGCGGCGCCCGTTGGCAAGAGGACCCGAGACGCCAAAGCCGGCGCGTGGGCGACGCGGGCGAGCGCTACCGCGGTGGCCGTCAGACTGGCTTGGTCGTCGCGCATGAGGACTCCGTGATTGACAAGCCGAGACCCGACGTCGGTCTCGCGACGCGTATCAACGACGAAAAAACTACCCCTGTCCAGCCGCACGAAGGTCCTAGACTGGGTACCGCCGCTGGGGCGCCGCTACGACGGCGTGGAGTGACAATGACAATCACTTGCATATGGATTGCAATTTCAACTACTTGCAGAACTCGGACTGGTTGACTCCATCATCTCCGGTCGCTAGATTCCGGCCTCATTCGGAGGAGACCCAACTTGAGCGACGCTAGCCTCATTCGTACCATCCTCGCCCGAGAGTGCGACACCGTGAACGAATACGAAAAACTCGCCGCGCAGGCTGAGGATCCGGCGGTGCGGCGGCTGATCCTGCATTTTGCCGAAGAGGAGAAGGAGCACATCGCGGAGTGCGCGATGGCGCTCGCAGGCTTAGATCCCGCGTATAAAGCGTTCTTGAGCAAGCCGCTGTCGCACATCGACCCGGCGTTGGACGCTGGCACCCACGAGCCAACGACGGTGCATGCGGCACCTGCCGGCAGCCAACCCACCGACGGCCAACCCGCCGCGACAGATTCCGCTGCCACGACAGATCCCGCTGCCACGACGGTGCCCGCAGCAGCACGGCGCTCGCCAGCTGCCGCCTCCGCCACGGCTGCGGCGCGACCACCGGTGACGGAGTTCGCCGGCGGCCACCTCATCAACGACCCCTTCGCGCGCACGGTCGGCAGCCTCTTCCGCGCCGCCATCAAACGCTGAACTCGACATTGGAGCCCATCATGAGCCAGGAATTCCTGAATCACTCGTCAACGCCACTCACCGACAACGAGCTTGAGCGGCTGCACGAAGCCGTCATCGGCGCGGCCCGTCGCCGGCTGGTCGGTCGTCGTTTCATCGAGATCTTTGGACCCATGGGCCCGGGCGTGCAGGCCGTGCCGTATGACGAGTTCACCGGCGAAGACCAGGGCGCCATCGACCTAACAGGCGAGGGCGACACCGGGCCAGTCATCACCGATCGCCGCTCGTTCAAGCCGCTGCCGATTATCTACAAGGACTTCATCATCCACTGGCGCGACCTGGAGATGTGGCGCCAGCTCGGCATGCCGGTCGACGACTCCGCCGCCGCTGGCGCAGCGACATGGTGCGCTGAGCGCGAGGATCGCCTGATCTTCCACGGCAACGAGAAGATCGGCTTCGACGGCCTGATGACCCACCCGGCGCGCCATCAGCTGCCCCTGTCGAAGGGCTGGGCAGTGCCAGGCGCGGCGCTGCAAGACGTGGTGGCGGCGACCGGCAAGATGTACGAATCCGGCCATTTTGGTCCGTATGCCATGGCCGTCAGCCCCCAGCTCTTCGCCAACCTGCATCGCATGTGGGAGGACGCGCGGACGATGGAGATCGACAACGTGCGCCGTCTCGTCGCCGACGGGATCTTCCGCTGCGACGTTTTGGAGGGCGACAGCGCCGTCATCGTGTCGACCGGCCGCGAGAACATGGACTTGGCGGTGGGGCTCGACATGACGGTCGCCTACCTCGGCGCCGAGAAGATGAATCACCCCTTCCGCGTGCTTGAGACCCTGTGTCTGCGCATCAAGCACGCCGACGCCATCTGCACGTTGGGTTGACGCTTCAGCCCGGCGGCGAAGAGGGCGGGCTATGCACGGCGCCTCCGGCCAGATCACCGACGCTGACGTCGCGGCGCTTGAGATGCAGCTCCTCGATGAGCTGCCCGGCTTCGCGATCGGTTACAAAGACGAAGATCGCCTGCAGCAGCTGATTGGCCGGCTCGTTCGCCCCTTCAACGCGACGTACCTCACCGACTACACCACCGTTCTTTTTGGCGTCGTTTGGTTCCCGAGTCGGGCGTGGCGGGCGCAGATGGGGCCGCGCGTCATCTACGAGATCCTGCGCCACGAGGCGGTGCACCTGCGCGATGCGCGCCGTTTTCCGGTCTTTTTTCACGTCAGCTACCTGCTGCTGCCTCTGCCGGCGGTCCTCACGATGCGCGCTTGGTGGGAGTGGCGTGGGTACACGGAGACCCTGCGCGTCGTGCAACAGCTCGACGGCTTCATCCCCGATTCCCTGCTTAATCACGTCGAGCAACGCTTTGTCGGCTCCGACTATCTCTTCATGTGGCCATTTCGTCGTCATATCCGGGGACGGCTGGCGGCGCTGCGGCGGCGGCTCAGCGCGGAAGACGCCGCCGGCAAACGGCCTTGATTCCGACCTCTCAGCGGTACTGAATCGGGCCGCTGGGCTACGCGATATCCGCCGCTGAGCGCATCAAACCTGATCCTGATGTCGCGGTCGTACGTGCCTGTGTCGTGTTGCGCCGCCGTCCACGCCGCGCGCACCAGTGAATAAATCTCGCCGCTGGCGCGTTAAAACACCGAGGTGGCGCGGGTGTTGAGCCGTTAGCCCCCGTACGACACCAAACGAATGGCACAGCCTTTGCACCACTACTTGGCAGGCTGGCCGCAGCTCGGCGTGGTTCTGAACCCTATACTCACGAGACGACACCAATCCTGCAGCACCGCCACAAGGAGGACCCGATGACACAGGCAACCCGCGACCAGCAAGGGAGCGACGCTGGGGGTCTGATGGACCTCGTGGCGCAACACCAGAACATTCAACGCTTCCAGAGCCTGCAGTGGCGAGGCGACTTCGCCGACTACCTGCGCTTGATTGAAGAAGACCCGACGATCTGCCGCAACGCCTACCAGCGGCTTTACGATCTCATCATCAGCTTCGGCTCCGAGACGTACACCGAATACAAGAAGACCATCACCCGCTACAAGTTCTTCGACGACCCCTTCGACGCCGGCAAAGACGCCGTGTTTGGCATCGACGTGCAGCTGATGAAGCTCGTGCGGGTGTTGCGCGCCGCGGCCCTGAGCTACGGGCCTGAGAAGCGCATCATCCTGCTTCACGGCCCCGTCGGCTCGGCTAAATCGACCGTCGCGCGGCTGCTGAAGAAGGGCCTGGAGTGGTACAGCCAGCAGCCCGAAGGCCGGCTCTACACCTACGCGTGGAAGACGGTGGGAGAGCACGGCCACGCCACTGAGCTG
>CALENB010000165.1 GCA_937910235.1 uncultured Myxococcales bacterium
GTCTCGCGGCAGACACCGCCGTAGTCTCCGATGGCGTCCTTGCTGCCGACACGGCCGCTGTCGACGGGACCAACGCCGACGCCGGGGCGCTGGAAGCCGGGATCATCACCACGGACGCGCCGCGCGCTGTTGATGCTGACGGCGGCGCCGACAGCGGACTGCTCCCTGATGGCTCGACCGACGCCTCGATCGACGCCTCAATCGACGCCTCAATCGACGCCGCCGATGCGGACACCGACCTCGACACGTTCGCCAACCTGGACACGTCTGCCGCCCCCGACGGTGTCGCCCCCGACGGTGACGCCCCCCCCGGTGTCGCGCTCGACGCGACCGGCGCCGCAGATGGGTTCACCGATATGGACGCCGACGGCGGCACGGACTCCGTACCGAGCGCAGGTGATGCGGCGTCGGGGGGCCAGGACGGCGCGACCACAGGCCCCATACCGTCCGACAACCTGCCGCTCGATGGCGAGAAGCCGTGGCCCTACGTCTCGGCGCCACCCGCCGTGGGTGCGCTTCCCGGCTGCAGCGGCGGCTTTGTAGCGCTGCCAGCCAGCAAATTGGCCCTGCCAGCGACCCCGACGACCAACGGTGTGGTGACGGAGACCGGGCCGCACAGCGGTGGCCTCATCCAGGATCTCGACGGCGACGGCGACGCCGACGTCTTGCGCTGGGGCGAGGGCGGCACGGTGCTCGTTCATGAGACCGGCGCGGCGGGGCTCAATCTCATGGCGCCCACGGCCTCGTTCAGCGTCGGAAAGGGCGCAGCGCACCTTCGCACCGCACAGACGATCGTGCGCGACGGCCAGATCAGGACGCTGCTCTTGGGCACGGTGAGCGCCTGGTGGTTGAGCAAGTCGATCCTTGGCTGGCAGCTGAAGTTGGCCCCCGAATTCGGCCTGGGGGTCAACGCGATCGGCCTTCGCAACGCCGTGATCTGCGATGTGGACGCCGACGGGCTGCTCGACGTGGTCGTGACCACTATCGCCTGCGGCGTACCCAAAGCGGTGACCCTGTATCTGGCTCGCCCCGGCGGCACCTACGTCGACATCGGACCCGTCGCCGGGCTCACCCACAAGGAAGGCTACTGGCAGGCGCTCTGCCATGACGCAGATGGCGACGGCGACGTGGATCTCGTGTTGCTCGCCGATGGGTGCGCCACGGACGCGACCTCTCAGGTGTTTGCGCGCCAAGTCGGCCGCGATGCGGCTGGGCAGCCCATCTTCAAGCGCGAGATCCCGCACCCGCTCTTTGCCTTTCCCACGTCCAAGATGCCGTTTGCCAGCCCGATGGGGGCGGTCGCCGGCGACCTCGATGGCGATCCCTATCTCGACATCATCATCGGCAACATTGGTGTCTCGGTCCCCGTCGCCGCGGTCGTCAAGCTGGCACCACCGCAGATGCTGCCCTTCGTCTGGCTGGTGAGGACGCTGGCGTTGCGAGGCCGCAGCGATGGCGCATTTGTTGATGTGGCTCACAGCTTGGGCATCGCGGGGCTCGTCGACCCGGTCAAGCAGATCGCGATGGTCGGCTGGGCCGTCGATTTGCTAGACGTGGACCGCGATCGTTGGCCGGACGTGCTGCTCGCGCACGGTGACGACGCAGACGCAGCGCTGCTGAAGAACCGTGGCCCCATGCGGCCGGTGCTGCTGCGTAACGTCGGCGCTTCGACCATGGTGGAGGTCAGCGGCTCCGTCGGGCTGCCCTCCGTCTGGTCGGGCCACTCACTCTCGCTTGGGGACCTCGATGGCGATCTCGACGTGGACGTGCTGTTGGGCGGAGATGGCGGCCCGCCAGCGCTGCTGCGCAACGACATCGTGCACGGCAGGCACGCGCTGCGGGTGCGACTGCACGGCACTGTGAGCAACCCGGTTGGCACCAACGCCCGCGTCTTTGTCACAATCAAGGGCGTGACTCGGTACGTTGAGGTTGGCGCTGTCGGTGGGTTTGGCGGTCAACACGAGCTGATCGCGGATTTTGGCCTGGGCGCAGCCACTGCCGCGACCGTGGCAGTGCACTGGCCCAGCGGTATTGAGCAGCTCGTTGGCACGGTCGGCGCCGACAAGCTCATCGATGTCATCGAGCCGAAAGCCGTGACGTTTGGATCGCGTGTGCTGACGACGCAACAACCGACCACGCAGGTTCAGATCCACACGAAGCTGCTCACCGGCGTCGGCGCGAACCCGAGCGTTAGCCTGCAGGGCTTCCCGGCCGGCGCGCTGACGGGACTGGGGGCGGTCACCTGCGCTGCGTCGGGTGTGTGCAGCGCCACCATCGGGCGCGCCGCGTCGGTTCCAGCGGGTACGCTGGCCCGGATCCGAATCACAGCCGGCGCCAAGACGCTGGGGGTGTGGCCGACGCTGTGGTTGCCGTGACACCGGCCCCAACACGTTACAAACAAGCGTTCGGCGCCCCAGGCGTCCCCAACCAGCCCAGCGTGCCGTAGCCCTTCGCAGACAGACACCACGACGGCCCCAGGTCATTGTCCTTCGTGTTGAGCTTCGACGGCTGCAGCTGAATCGACTTCCCCACAATCACGCCCGGCCACGGCGCCGACGTGCCGTACGTCACCGCGTCGATCGCCAGCCCACCCGCATACAGCGTCACCGTGCCGCCGTTATTGCCCAGCTGCACCGGCGCTAGCGGATGATTCGCCTTGTACCCGCCATTCTTGCTGGCGTCCGCGTTGCCGAACACATACGTGGCCCCCGGCGCGACGGTCGAATCACCGAAAAAAGCGCTGACGGTGATCTGCACAGCGCCCTTGTAGTCGAGCTTCAAGCCCACCAAATCAAGCTTCTTGCTGCTCACGTTGGTGATCTCCACGAACTCGCCCGCGTCGCCGCTGCCGCCAGCCGCGTTGACCATGAGCTCCGTCAAGACCAAGTCCCCAACCGCAGGTTTCGGCAAGCTGCTCTCCGCCTTGCAGGTCGCTGAGCAGCCGTCGCCGTCGATCTTGTTGCCGTCGTCGCACTGCTCGCCGACCTCCTTCTTGCCGTTGCCGCACGTGCCGACCGAGCAGGCATCCCCCGTCCCGTCCTTGTCGCCGTCAGCCTGGTCCGCGTTCTTCACCGTTGGGCAGTTGTCGCAGGCGTCGCCCACACCGTCCGCATCCCCATCCGCCTGATCCGCGTTCTTCACGGCGTCGCAGTTGTCCTTGCTGTCTGCCACGCCGTCGCCGTCGGAGTCCGGTCCGCCGCTCGCACACGACGGATTCTGCTTGCCCGGGCTGCCCAAATCGCCCAGTCCGTACGCCGTCGTGCCGAGGCACCAGTTGGCGGGCGCGTCGTTGCTGGTGGCGTCGAGCGCCTTAGGGTCCAGCGAGATCGTCGCGCCGGTCTGCATCGTCCAGGTCGCCGGGGCGTAGCTGATCTCATCGACCACTTTGCCGGCCGATCGTAGCGTCAGCGTGGCGCCCTTGCTCGCGAGCGGGTACGTGCCGTAGACGTGGCCGCCAGTCACCCCGCCATTGATGGACGTGTCTGCCTTGGCGACCAACACGAAGTACGATTTTGCGGGCACCATGATCGGCTTCGGCCCCGTGAAAGTCGTCTTCCAGCCCGACTTATCAACCGCTTCGAGCACCACCCCGTTCAAGTCGATCGCCTTGTCCGTCGTGTTGTAGACCTCAAACCACTCGCCGTTTTCGTCCGACACCGCCTTCGGGTCGGGCAGCACCTCCGTGAAGATGATGGCCCCAGGCGCGACCCCGACCTCGACCACACACTGGCTGCTGCAGCCATCGCCGCTCACCTTGTTGCCGTCGTCGCACTTCTCGCCGAGCGCCGCGTCGATGTTGCCGTCACCACAGAACGGCGCCGCCGTCTCGCAGTCATCGCCCTTGCCGTTGTTGTCGCTGTCGAGCTGCGCTGGGTTCTGGACGTCTTTGCAGTTGTCGCTGCCGTCCGGCACCCCGTCGTTGTCGGCGTCCGCGTAGTTACACGGGCTGTTGGCCGCGCCTGGGGTGCCCATATCGCCAGAGCTCATCAGCACCTGCGCGCCGCACCAGCTCTTCGGGTC
>CALENB010000166.1 GCA_937910235.1 uncultured Myxococcales bacterium
GGGTGTTCGCGAGACTGCCTAGTCTACCGTCATGGACGAAACGATGATCGAGGCCCGCTGATTCACGAAGACAGCGGCTGCCTGCCGTCGGGTCGAATGTCCGGCCGGGGCGACGCGTCGTTGGTCGCCGTGGCGCTGCGAGCGCGCTTCTGTCACGGAAACGTACAGAGAACGTCAGAAACGCGACGATCGCTTGCGCCGTCGCCGCTACGTTTTGCAGACTCTGCGCGGCACCGCCGCATCGTCGCGTTTGCCGGGAGATCCCTCATGACCGTGTGCCGCCCATCTACCCCTCGTGCCGCTGCACTTCGTCTTGGCGCGGCGTTGTTCGCCCTCGCCGCGGTCATCGCGCTTCCACACCCGGCGCACGCGGCGGGAAAGTGGCGGCTCGTGACCCAAGACGAGGGCGTGCGCGTGTATGACATGCCAGAAGCGGGGCGCGCCGTGCCCCGGTTTCGTGGTGTGGCGACGATTGAAGCGCCCGCGTTGCACCTGCTGGCGATCCTCGGCGACGTCGCTCGCTCGTGCGAATGGAACACCGCCTGCAAGCACTCGGTCTTGCTTCATAAAGTCGATGATCTGCGGATGACGTTTCACAATCGCCTTAAGGCGCCGTGGCCGGTGAGCGACCGCGACGCGATCCTGAAGACGAGCGCGCTGATCAGCAAAGACGGCAAGACGATCACCGCGCTGTTTCGCGCCATCGCCTATCCGAGCCGGCCGCCAGCGAGCGGCGTGGTGCGGTTTCCAAAGCTCGTCGGCCAATATGCGATGACGGTGCTGGGTCCCACAACGACCAAGGTCGTCTACACGATCGACTCTGATTCAGGCGGCTGGCTGCCGGATTGGGTCGTGCGCTACGCCACCAAGAAGGTGCCGATCGGCACACTGGCGGGGCTGCGCGCACAGGCGACTCGGACACGCGGTAAGTACGACGCGTTCATCGCGAAGCACACCGCCAAAGCCCCAGCGCCCGCGCCTGCGCCGCCAGCCAAGTAGCGCTAGCGCCCCACAGTCGATGGTGTGGTCGCCACCGGGACCGCACCATCGGCGTGCACGACGCGCGTCGCCGCGTCCGCCCAATACTTGTCGCCTTGTGTCGCTCTGTGGAACTGGCTCACGACTATACTGCCGTCAGGCTGCGGTACGCTCAGCCGCACCCAGGCGAGGTGGTAGCGCCGCGCTGGCTCGTTTGGTCGCAGGACCGCTCGCTCAGAACCACCCTGGAATCGCGCCACGGTGGGCGACTCCGCGGCGGGCGCAGGGCTCGTTGAGCGCACCTCGGCGGCCGTCGGCAGGTCGTTGGGCTGCGCGTGCACCTGGGCCGAGGCGACCCCGACCCGATTGGTCAGCGCTGGGGTACCATCGAGCGCGAGGGACGCGCCGTCTGGCAGATAGATGTCGAGACCCGTAGCGAGCGAGGGCGGCTCATCCACCTCGCACCCCAACACGCCTATGGCTAGCAGCGAACAGATCAGCAGGTTCAAACGCATGGAGACCTCCGAACGACCATGATGCAAAACCCCACGGCTGGCGCCAAGCCAAACCCGCACGCGAGGCCGCTTTGCAGCCGAATTCGTCGCCGTTCCGGCCTCCGCCGCGGCTTGTCTTGGCGCGTTGGCCTCGTCAGCTTGTTCGTGAGCGCCGCGTGTCTTGTGCCGCGGTCGGGACACGCGACACCCCCCGCACCCACACCAGCGTCACGCTCAGCCGAGGCCCCGCCGCTCGATCCAGTCTCTGTCGCCCTCCTGGTCTACGACCTGCTCAAGTTGGTCGCTTTCTTCGAGCAGCGGGGCTGGACCATCGATCGCTACGAGATCGAGCGCATCCTCCCGGAGGCGCTCCTCAGCGTGTGCCGCTGCTCAGAGGCGGTCCGCGCCGGCGCTGCGGCGTCGTTGCAGCGTCAGATCACCGCCGAGGGCGGCGCTTCTGAGCCGATCTGGCGCGCTAATGGCCACGACGTCGGCGCCGTTGAAGATATCATCACCCTTGAGAGAGCCGCGAAGCTGCTCGCCACAGCCCGCGCTCGCGCCGCGCAGGAGTGCGCGTATTGGATGGTGGCCAAGGACCACTTTCGCGGCCATCAGATCGACACCGGCCACGTCACGCTCAACTTCGAGGGCGGCGGCCTGTTCTCGGTGCGTCGTACGCACGGCCGAGTTCGTTTCGGCGGCGGTGGTAGCGGTCGAATCACCGCGGCGTTGCCCATCACGACGCGCACCAAGCTGCGATTGGGCCCAGAGATCGGGGGCGCAGCGCTCGTTGACCAGGATGTCACTGCAGACACGGTCTCGGTCGACGTCGTCACCTCATTCCCGATCGCCATGCGCCGCTTTGAGGGGCTGTACCTCTACGATGTCGAGGTCGCGCCGTTGATGCTGGGGTTGTGGTGGCGTGACGTGGTCCGCTACGGCGTGCGTCTTGGCGGCCTCTTCGGTGTCTCGGCGCCCCGGCTGCGCAGCTTTCTGCCGTGGACCGGAATAGCGGTCGGAGTTGAGTGGATCCCGCGGCAAGGCAACGTACCGGAGCAGTGGACGCTGCGGATGGGCTTGCGCTTTGGCATCGCCTGGCGGGTCTCGGACTAGCGGCGCCGCCTGTTGCTGGCGTGTCGAGGGCCCGCGTCGCTGCGTGCGCGCGACGACACCGTCACGGTTTTAGACGTCAGAATCGGCCAAACCGCGCGCGACCCGGCCGACCAGCCCGGGTCCACCGTAGATCAGCCCAGTGTAGATCTGGACCAGCGCTGCGCCAGCGTCGATCTTCCGTAGCGCGTCGTCCACGTCCATGATCCCGCCGACCGCGATGATGGGGCGCTTGCCGCCCGTGCGACGGTAGATCTCGCCGACCACGCGCGTCGCGCGCTCGCTGAGCGGGGCGCCACTCAAGCCGCCAGACTCCCGCTTGGCGGGTGACCTCAGCCCCGCGCGATCCAAGGTGGTGTTGGTGGCGATGATGCCGTCGATCCCGGCGTGATCAATGGCCTCGAGCGCGTCGTCGAGATCGGCGTCGCTCAGGTCCGGCGCCAGCTTGACGAGCAGCGGCAGCGGCCCGGCGCCCGTACCCAGCTCAGCGCGCAACACGTCGCGGCGCGCCACGAGGGCCTGAAGCAGCGCTTCGAGGCGCGCACCCGTCTGCAGCTTTCGCAGACCCGGGGTGTTCGGCGAGCTGACGTTGACGACGAGGTAGTCGGCGTACTGCGCGAGCTCGTTCATCACCGCCAAGTAATCTGCCGCCGCGTCTTCGAGGGGCGTGTCCTTGTTCTTGCCGAAGTTGACGCCGAGCACCAAGCCGGGCGGTTTGGGGCCCTGCAGCCGAGCTGCCGCGAAGGCCATCCCCTCGCCGGGGAAGCCCATCCGATTGATGACGGCGCGATCCTCCGGCAAGCGAAACACCCGTGGTTTGGGGTTGCCGGGCTGCCCGAGCGGCGTGATCGTGCCCACCTCGACGTGACCAAACCCCATCGCAGCGAAGCCTCGCCACGCGGTGGCGTCCTTGTCGAAACCCGCGGCGAGGCCGATGCGATTGGGGAACGTCAGGCCCAACACCTGCGCTGGGGCCTCGACGCGCGCGCCGAAGCCGGCATGCAGCATCCTCCGGCCCACCGAGGTCGCCGACAGTCGCGCCAGCGAGCCGACCGCGACGTGGTGCGCCCGTTCGGGGTCAAGTCGGAAGAGCAGGGCGCGTAGCAGGCCGTACATCAGCGCACCGCCGACGTGCGCAGGAACCGCTCCACGTCCGCGAGCTGCGTCGCGGTGATCGCGTCTCGGCTACGCCAGTAGTGGAGCAGCGCGTGCAGGTCGAACACCGCATGCAGCCGCACGCCCACTTCGGCCAACCGCGGCGCGGCGCCGCTGGCGCGGTCCACCAACACGACCAGATCGCGCACGGCCAAGCCGGCGTCCAGCAGCGTCGGCAGCGCCTCCAGCGCGCTGGTGCCGCGCGTGGCGAGGTCGTCGATGACCGCCACGACGTCGCCCGGCTCGAACGGACCCTCGATGGCCGCGCCGGTTCCATGGGCCTTCTTCTGCTTGCGCGGGTAGCACATCGGCCAGCCGCCGGCGAGCGAGACCGCGGTCCCTATCGGCAGGCCGGCGTAGGGCAGGGCGGCGAGTCGATCGAAGCTGAGGCCGCGCAGCACGTCGGCGTAGGCCTCGGCGGCGAGCGCGAGCAGCGCTGGGTCGCCGGAGAGGCGCCGCAAGTCGAGGTAGATCGGCGACGAGAGCCCGGATTTCAGGGTGAACAGCCCGAACCGCACGCAGCCTGCGCGCAGCAGCCCATCGGCGAGGGCGCGTCCGGCGACGGACTGCAGCGGCCCCGCCGCGGTGGCATCAGCGCCTGGCCCGCTCGCGGTCGCACGCGCTGCCTCGGCGCGCGCCTCGGACGCCGCATGCCG
>CALENB010000167.1 GCA_937910235.1 uncultured Myxococcales bacterium
CGCTGCTACCATGCCATGCGTTACGACCCGACCACCCCGCGTCTGCGTTCTATCGAGGTGACATGGCAGCCACTGCACAAGAAACTTCACCTCGAAAGTCGCGGCAGACTCGCCGCTCGCCGCTGCGAGAAGAGCTGCTCAACCTGCCAAATGGCCTGACCATGGCCCGAGTCGCGTGCATCCCAGTGGTGTTCGTCCTGATGGATTTGAGCGACCCGCTGGCCCACGGCGTCTGGGAGGCGCGCTGGGCCGCCTTCTACGCAGCGCTGCTGTTCTTCGGCGCGTCGGTGACGGATTTTCTCGATGGCTGGCTCGCCCGCAAACTCGGGCTCGTCTCGATGTTCGGTCGTTTCATGGACCCACTCGCCGACAAGCTCCTCGTGATGGTGACGCTGCTGCAGTTGGTGCGTCTCGACCGAGCCCCGGCTTGGCTGGTAGCCCTGCTGTTGTCCCGAGAAATCGGGATCACCGGGCTCCGCGCTATCGCGATGGAAGAGGGCATGCATCTCCCATCCGATCGTTTTGGCAAGTGGAAGACCGCCCTGCAGCTGACCGGGCTCGGAGGGCTGCTGATCCACTTTCCAATCGACACCGATTTCGGCCTGTTCGCCGCCACGATCGACTATCACCGTGTCGGGCTCGCGCTGCTGCTCGGCAGCATGGTTTTTTCGCTGCTCAGCGCTGGTGGCTACATGCTGACGTTCATCCGCGGCGCGTTCGGCATTCAGCGCGCGCGCGACGATCAAGGGTAGGGCAGAACTGGCGCCGGCTTGGGTAAGTGCTATCGTGAACTGCGGGAGTCGTGCTCGCGTTTTCCGTCAGTCGCAACCCAGAGGGGCCCCCTTGGTCGAAGCGTGCGCCGCAAACAGTCGACGGATCACCGCTGCCCGGTGGCGCTCGTGGCGCACGGTCGTGACGTCGGCCCTCGCGCTCGTGTTCGTGGCCCCCACGTACGCTGCGGAGGCGGCCTCGCCGACGCCCCCGACCGAGACACAGCCGAGCCACACGGGGTTTCGCGGCGCGGTTGGCGCACGGCGCGCCGGACGTCAGACGCCGGCGACCGCGCTCGACCCTTACGTGATGCCGCTCGCCAAGCACTACCATCCACGCATCGCGAGTCGCGCGCGTGGCTCGATTTCGGTGGGCACCGTGACGACGGGTTACCTCGTGCGACCCGCCGTGTTGGCGCTGGAAGGCCGGAACCATCGGATCCTCGCCCAAATCGCGCCCCGCAACACCCGCTTCACCACCGACGAGCTGAAGGCCTTGGTGATGTGCGCCGCCGACCGGGTCATGCGCGCGTTTCCGGGACACAAGCTACACCTGGGAAACTTCTCTGGCCGCGCCGGGGGCGACGTGCCGTGGAGCGTCTCGCACAACAACGGCCGTGACGCCGATCTCGCCTTCTATGCGCGCCGACCCGACGGCACGATCGCATCGCCCGAGCACCTCTATCATTTCGGACGGGATCTCACCGCCTCTGACAGCCCAACGCCGATGGTCTTCGATGTGCCGGCCAACTGGGCGCTGGTGAAGGCGTTGGCCCAGTGTCCGTCTGCCCACCCGCAGCGCCTGTTCATCGCGCGTTGGCTGCGCAAAGCCCTGCTCGATTTCGGTCGCGCGAGCAAGGAGCCGCCAGCGGTGCAGGCGCTCGTAGCCCAGCTGCTGCACCAGCCCCGCCGCGCCGCCGCGCACAATGACCACTTGCATATCCGGATCGCGTGCGCCGACGACGACATCGCCGAGGGCTGTCTCGCCCCCGGTCGAGCGCCCCACAGCGCGATCGGTCAATTGGCCGCGGTGCGACAGCGCCTGCCCAGGGTGCGCCGCGCGCTCAAGTCATCCAACGCGAAGACGCGGGCCGGAGCAGCGTATCTGCTGGGGCTGTATGAAGACCGGCGCGCGATGGGCGCGGTGGTCGCCGCCCTGGACGATCCCAGCGCGGAGGTTCGACAGAACGCCGGCCGAGCGCTGCGCTGGCTCGATCCCGTCGGCGTGGCGCGACGACTCGATCAGGCCCTCGATGACGAGGACAGCCCCGCCGTGGCCGCCGTGTGGCTCGACGTCCTCGATCAGGTCGGGGCGACTGAGTTCCTCGCCCGCCGGCTCCAGGATCCCCGCACCCTGGCTGGTCCGGCGGGTCTGCGCCTGACCGTGCGCCGACGCGCTGCTGAGCTGCTCGCGCTCGGCGGCTCACTCTCGGCGGCCCAGCTCCTGGTGCCGCTGCTGGCCGACCCCGAGGCGCTCGTGCGGCAGACCGCCCGCGCGAGCCTTGAGCGGATCACGAATCGCAGCCGATCCGACCTTATTCTTCAGCTGAGCGAGAACGTCGTGAACCTGACCCCCAACCCCGGCGAGGAGATCGCGTTGTGGCAGCGCTACCTCTCCGGTCTGCCGCAGCCGATGAGTCGAGACGATGTGGTGCTCGACGGTTTTCGCGCGCGTGGGCTCGCCGTCGAAGGTGTGGGCCGCGGCGACCTCACCGCGTACGCCGTGGCGCTGGGGTGGCCGTCGCCGTATCGAGACAACGCGGCCGATCTGATCGCACGTGTGCTGCGCTACAGGCCGGAGATCGGGCGCGGAAGTTACGCGGCACCGGCGGCGTTCTGGCGGCCCTGGCTCATGCGTCGGCGCCTCGTCAAGCGCGCGCACCTGCTGGAGGTGATGGACGCCGAACGCAGCGAAGCCATCGCCGTCGGCTCGCCCCTGCTGAGCGGCGGCGACAGCGCGCGCATCTTTCACTAGGTAGGGCGTTGCGGCGGCTCGCGCACACCCAATCACCGCTGACCGGACCGTGACCAAGACCGCTGGCGCCGCTAGAAGTCCGGGTCGAAGCCTGTCTCGGTGTCGGTTGGCACCGGCGCTGCGTGAAACTGATCCGTCGTCGGACCACGAGGCGCGCCCGCGGGTGAATGATGCAGGTGGAATTCATCGCTCAGCATCGGCTCATCGAACTGTCCCGTCTGCAGCAACGGCGGCTCCACATGCACCCCCGGACGCTGCGTGTGGGCCGCGACCGCCGGCTCGCTCCACGGCGCGTCGTCGCTTCGTCCCGTCACGACCGGAACTTGGGGACGCGTGGTCCGGCGCGGGCCAGCGTCCACGCGCGGGCGCGTCGTCGCTAGCGGCGTCTGACCGCGTGGCGTCATCGCCGAGACCCGACGTACGCGATCGAGCGGCTCAGACGGCGCCGCGATGGGTCGGGCGTCAAAGTCCGCCGCTAGGCGTCGGGTCGGAATCTCGTATTGCCCGGACGCCCGCCGCACGGCCGCAAATTGGCCAGACGGTCGCCGCGCGCCGGTAAACTCAGGTCCGCGACGCGTCGGATCGGCGCGCGGCGCGCGCGGCGTACTCCCCGTCGTCTGCGGGCGACTCCAGCCGCCAGCGCCGCGGCCCGCCGGCGCATCGGGGCTCGCGAGCTGCGGATCGTGGCTCGATCGTCCGTCTGGGATGGTGAAGAGGCCCGACCGCCGTTTTGCGACCGGCACGTCTGCGACGCTGATCTCGTCGTCGTCGTCGTCGGGCTCCGGCCCCCGATCGTCCACGATCCGGAACATCCCCGTGCTCCAATCTCGCCGTCGCGCGAGGCTCAGCGCGTCCTCGTCCTCGTCGCCAGCGGGCCGGCCTACCGCCGGGATCGCCACCGGAGCGACGGGTTCGATCAACCCGGCAGCCTCGAGCGCGCCCGAGGCGCGTTCGTCGAGATCGCGGCACGCCCGCCGCAGCGGCTCCACCAGCTCGCGTTGCACGTCAGCGCTCTCGATCAGACAGATGTTGAGCTGCCGAATCATCTCGGCCGGAAACGTCGCCGCGATGCCGTCTTCCCAGCCTCGCAGCGCTTGTCGGAGCCCCACATCGAGGCCGATTCGTCCGGGCATCGCCATCGCGAAGTCCGTGATGTGCATCCGAGCCAACGTCTGAAACGTGAAGCGGCAAATCTCCGCGAAACGCCCTTCACTGAACTCCGCGCGCGCACCCATCCCGACAAAAAGCAGCCGGTCGAACGGAACGCGGGTGGTCAGCGGCGTGAGCATGGCCTCCGAGAAATGTCCGTCGATGAAGCCGTCGCGCATCAAGCGCGAAAGCTGCCCGTTGAGTCGCCAGTCGATCCGACCCGCCAGACCACGTAGCGGACGGTCATCGGCAAACGCAGTCAGCACGAGGCAGACGGCGCGTTCGGTGTCGAGCTCATGCAGGCCCGGCTCAGCATACCGCAGCTTCACGGTTCGACTCGGGCTGCGGGATCCTCGGGTGCACGCGGGCCACCGACGGGGACGATGTCCAGCGCGGCAAGGAGGGCCCCTGTCGCGGCGTCTTCCCCCACGCCATCGACGACCACGCCATCGACGACCACGCCATCGACGATCGCGTTGGGGCCATTGTTCCCGGCAGCCTTAGCGGCGGCGGTCGATTGCTGGCTCACTTGATGCAGCACGCCGTTGACGAAGCCGCTGCTCTCCTGGTTGCCGAACTTCTTGGCGATCTCGATCGCCTCATTCAGCACCACTTTGCGCGGCACACCCCGGCTGCCGTACAGCAGCTCATACGCGCCCAACCGCAAGATGTTGCGGTCGACTACGCTCATGCGGTCGAGCTTCCAGTTGTGAGACGCGGCCTGCAGCAGCGCGTCGATCTTGCTGCGATTGCGCACAACACCGACCACCAGCGCGTCGCAACCACTACGAATCGACTCATACGCAGCGGGGCGCTCACCGGCGAAGCGCTCCCAGAAGTGCTCGCACGCGAGCTCAGGATCGTGGCTGGACCAGTCGATCCCGTACAGAATCTGTAGCGCGCATTCGCGCGACCGGCGACGGATACCCATAACTTTTGCTCCTCCGTCGTAGCGTTAGGCCAGTTGCCGTAGCAGATCCACCATCTCAATGGCAGCAATAGCGCACTCAGCGCCCTTGTTTCCAGCCTTGGTGCCCGCGCGCTCGATGGCCTGCTCGATTGTGTCGGTGGTCAAGACACCGAACATGACGGGTTTGCCCGTCGCGTCAGCGGCGCGGCTGATGCCTTTCGCCAGCTCCCCGGCGACCAACTCGAAGTGTGCCGTCGCGCCGCGAATCACCGCGCCGAGGCAGATGACCGCGTCGTACCTGTCATTGCCGGCCATTTTCCGGGCCACCAGCGGGATCTCGAAGCCGCCGGGGACCCGCGCGACGTCGATATCGTCTCGTTGCACGCCGCTCCGCACCAGCGCGTCGACCGCGCCGCTGACCAACGCTTCGACGATGAATCCGTTGAAACGGGCCGCCACGATGCCGAATCGCATCCCAGTGCCGACGAGGCCGCCGTTGATCTCTGCCATGTCCTTGCTCCTGTGCGCCGCTGTTCAGCGCTTGACGGTCATCACGCTACGCTGCGACTGGTTTCCCGTCAGCAGCGGCGTCACAGCGATGCAGCAGTGGTCAGCCGCGTCCGTCCACGTGCTACCGGCCGCTTCACCGCCAAAGTTCATCGTGAGCGTCCCGCCAGCGTCGCTGCGCTTCTCGATTACGCCAGCACCGATGATCGTCACACCCTTCATCTTTAGACTTGGCGCCCCAGCAGCCGTGAGCAAGATGAAGTCGCCTTCCTGCTGTCCGGTCATCACACCCCGCAGGGTAAAATCGGTCCCGGTCGCTGCGTTCTTCGCCGTGCAGCTGAGCCACGGGCCGTCAAATACGGGATCGCAGTCAAACACCACGCTGGCCGCGGTCAGCTGTTCGGGTGGCACGTCGCCGCCTTGCTGGGACGCCACTTTGAAGCCTGCCTCGGTGCACGCGCCACCGGTCGGCAGCACCACACACTTCGGCGAGTTCTTCAGGTAGAGCCGCAACGTCGCGCTCTTGGGTGGCGTGCTCCAGAACTTACCCTTGGCGACCGGCAATCGCCACGCTTCGGCCTGATCGGTCGTCAGCATCGTCGTCATCGTCGCTTTGGTGGCCGTCGCCTGGGCGGCCTTTGAGCCGGCGGTCATCGCGTCGCTGAGGTGGTCGCCCGCGAACAGCGACTTGAGCGTCGCCACGGCGGCAGCCTCGGCCGTCGCTGCCGTCAACTTGCCATCAAAACCCACCACAGGCCGATACGTCGCCTGGTGCAGGTGCTCGGCCATGAGCCCGGTCTGTTGCGCATGATCGACGGTGAGCGAGTTTGAACCGACGAGCAGGATCAGGCCCGGTCCTCCCATGATCGGGGCGTCGAGCAGCTTGTCCACATGGGTTCGATGGATCAACTCGTCGCCAAAGATGCCGCGCGACAGGGTCATGCCCACGCTCTTCGCAGGTTTGTCGGTGAACGGCTCCAGCACGCCAGCGCCAAACCAGACGAGGACGTCCTGCGGCGTCATCGTCGGCAGCAGCGCCAACAGATCTCGGCGCCGCGCGAACTCGATCACGGTGACGTAGTCAAAGATCTCCGAATCTTGCGCCACAGCCCGCAGCGCCTTCAACGGCACACCCACCGCGGCCCCGTAGGCCGAGATCAGCACGAGGCGGCGCTTACCGTGCGTCACGGCGGCGACAAGCGTGTCCGCGAGCGCCCGGTCGACGATGTGATTGCGCTTCAGATCGAGCCGCAGGACGGTCTCATTTCGCGCCAGGTTGTGATTTTTCAGCGTCTTGTGCAGCACCACCTCGCCCAGTAGCAGCGCGTCGACCGCCACGCCAGCCGCGTCCGTTAGCGCCACCCCCGTCGCCGTGTAGACGCCTGTCCCGACCACACAGGCCGCTTTCGCGTCACAGCGTCGAAACACCACGGCGACCTTGTCTCTCGGGGCGTCTGCGCTCTCTGCGTACTCGGCCCAGTGCAGCCGCCGCCCGTCGCCGCCTTCGATGACCCCGGCGGCCTGAAACGGTCGACCCGTCGCCGTCGCCAGCTTGCCCAGCGCGTCGTCGTCCGCCACCACTGCCTGCCAAGCCGCTTCGGTCACGGGCTGCTGCATCGATCGCTTGATCGCCACTTTCGCGGCACCGTCCTCGCCGCCCTCGTCGCCGCCCCCACAGGCCGCCACCAGGCTCAGCGTCACGACCGCGCACAGCAGCGCGACGCCGGTTTTGCGGCCCCATGGCTGGGTTTGAGTCAGCTGCTGATGCATGGCGGTGGACTCCTGAGTCACGCCTGAACGTGAGGCGCTCTCTTCCCCTGCCAGACCCGGCGGGCGCGCGAGTCTACTGTGCGAGACTGGCCCCCACAAGGACTAACGGCTGCCTGACGCTGGCCGCGCGCGAGCCGCGTCCGCTTCGTCGCAGGTGAAGTCGACGGCGGCGGGGGTTTGACACCCACTTTCAGCGTGACATACCCTCGATCGTGCCCATCACGTTCCGCCGCCGGCTCGAATTCTCGGGTCGCGCGAACCCCAGGCGAGGGGAGCATGAGCAACCGTAACGTACGTCTCGGAATCGTCTACCGAGGCAGCATCGTCAAAGAAGAGCTGATCGACCGACAGATCGATGTCTCCGTCGGCCTGCGCGCTGACTCGACCGTGCAGTTCTCACCGAAAGACTACCCCGACTTCCCCGACCATCTGGACGTTTTGTACCACGAGGGCGGTCAGCACTACCTCGTTGTGCCGTCTGATCCGTCAGCGCGGATCAACCTGCGCGGCGCCTCCCAGGCGGACAACGTCCAGACGATCCGCAACAAGCGCTGCATCCCGATCGGTGACATCGCAGGCGGCTCCGTCGTCGTTGGCGACGTGACCGTGATGTTTCAGTTCGTGCGGGGCTACAGCACCCCCACGCGTACGGTTGAGCGCACAGTGCTGCGCATTGGCCTCGTCTTTGACGAGCGCTTGATCTCCGACCGGATCTTTCCGCACGAGAAGACGATCAGCATCGGTAGTTCGAAAGAAGACACGGTGGTGCTCGATCAGATCGACTATTCCGGGCCGTCGCTGTCGTTCGTCAACAACAAGGATGGCTCGGTGTTGCTCAAAGCGCCGGGCGACATGAAGTTGCGGATCGCCGTCCAAGATGACGCACCTCGGGACGTAAAAGAGCTGATCCAGCGCGGCAAAGCCAAGCTGGAGGGCGACGTGACGGTCGCGCATCTGACCTTGGGTGCACGCGGCCGGGCCGTGCTCGGACCGTATTCGATCTTGTTTCAGGTCGTCCGGCAGAAAGTCGTCGTGCCGACCATGGAGAAGAAGTCGCTGCCGCAGCGCTTCATCGGCATCTTCCTGCAAGACGTCGTGTGGACGGCCTGTTTTGCCACAGCCTTCCTGCTGGTTGGCGGCGTCGTGACACAGGCCGTGCTGTATCAGAGCACCCATGGCAAGTACCTCAAGGACGCCAAGAAGGCTGAAGAGCACGTCTCTGCCATCATCGATGTCGCGATCATCGAGAAAGAAGAGATCGTGAAGCCGAAAGAAGAGCCCATCGAGGAGCCGAAAGAGACCGCGCCCGCGATCGAGCCGGAGGCGAAGGCGAAGCCCGACAAGAAGGCGAAGCCGGACAAGAAGGCCGACAAGCCGGAGAAGGCTGAGAAGGTCGAGTCGACGGGTAAGACCGTCGATCCCGAGGAGCGCAAGCGCAACGCCCGGAAGTTGATCGCTACGAAGACGATCGCCGGCGCGCTGCTTGGCGCTGGCGGCGCGTCCAGCAAGCTCTTCGCCGAGGGTGGTGAAGGTGACGCGACGGTCGTGGCCAAGAACTTCGGCGGCGGAGAAGACACCGGCGCGGGTGAAGGCCCTGGCGGCGGCGTGAAGCTCGCTGGCGATGGCGGCGGCGGCGGCACGGTTGAGAAGGTCAGCGCCGGCAAGAGCAAGGGGTTCGGCAAGCGCAAGAAGATCGCTGATAAGGCGCCCAAGAAGGTCGAAAAGAAGATCCAGATCTCGCTGAGCACTGGCGAGCTGGGCGGCTCAGGCGCCGGCAAGTCGGGGGTTGCGCGCGTTATCGCACGCAAGAACTCCGCTGTCCGTCGATGTTATGAGGGCGCGCTGCGCAAGACCCCGGGGCTGAGCGGCAAAGTGAAGGTCCGCTTCACCGTCGGTACGGCCGGAACGATTACGTCGGTCTCCGTCATCGGCGCATCGGGTGAGTTCGCGTCGTGCATCCAGCGCAAGTTCGAGCGCATCCGTGGTCTGCCGCTGTTGCCCGCGGCGCAGAGCTTCACGCAGAGCTACGTCTTCACCAAAAACTAGGCGCTAACGTCGAGCGCGGGGCAGTTGTGCTCCGTCAGCCACGCGAGCCAGCTGCCGGCCATGAACAGCTGAATGATGGCCGTGAGCGCCCGCGCGCGATCCGTGCAGCACGCACGTCATCGCACGTCGCGTCGCACGCGGAGCCGGAATCGAAGGGTGGCCAGAGGCGTTACGGCCGCAGGTCCTGCGCTGCGGCGTTCGGTCAAAAACGTAGACAGCACCACGCGCTACGTCCGTTGATTGCCACCCTGTCACGCGCCACTGCGCCTACATTGTAGTGGTGGACTGCGAACGAAGTTTTGAAGATGGATGAAGCCCAGGTAGAACTTCTTCCCATGTTGCCGTCAGATCGGCTATTCCG
>CALENB010000168.1 GCA_937910235.1 uncultured Myxococcales bacterium
GCGACATCAGTTATAGGCGACATCAGTTATAGGCGACATCAGTTACAGGCGACATCGACACGCACATCGTCAATCAACACGCCCAGGCCGTCATTGTACTTGTGGTCGATGGTGTCGAACGCGAGCCGAATCTCAACCTGCTTGCCGGAGAAGGGCGACAGGTCCAGCTCGAGCTGTAGCCACGCCTTCTGCACGCTCGTCGGCCCCTTCTGCCACAAAACGATGTCTTGACCGAGGACCTTGGCTACGACGCGAAGCTCGTCGAACAGCACCGCCCGCTCCACATCCAACCACACGCGCAGACGCAGCGTCACACCGCGCCCCGCAGGCAGCGTCAGCTTTGGCACCAGCGCTTGGCCGCTGTTGGCTCCAGCTAGCGCGTAGCCTTGCGTCTTTGGATCGCCGTAGTACAGCGCAAACACCGGCGGCGTCTGCTTCTTCAGGTCGTTCCACACACCCCAGCCACCGGCGGTCTGGTCGTTGACGAGCTTCATCCCGCCCAGCTTGCCGTCGTTGAAGTCATGTTTGAACGGCGCTGATTCACAGCAACCAGCCGCGTTGGTCGGCTGGTACTGACAGGTGCCGCCGACA
The DNA here is from genome assembly GCA_937910235.1 of uncultured Myxococcales bacterium. Classification (GTDB taxonomy): domain Bacteria; phylum Myxococcota_A; class UBA9042; order UBA9042; family UBA9042; genus UBA9042. The sequence goes on from CALENB010000168.1 coordinate 592, forward strand.
CAGCGGTCCAACGTGCACACGAGCTCGCCGTCGAAGCAGTCCGTGTCCGTTTTGCAGGGACCCGTCTTGTGGAGGCATTTTCCGGCCTCGCAGACGTCCAACGTCGCGGGCTCATCATCATCGCAGTTGAGCGGCGTGCCTTGGCACCACCCACCCTTGCAAGCGTCATTCTTGGTGCAGGCGCTGCCATCGTCGCACGGCGCGGCGACGGCGACGAAGCTACACGTCCCGGTGCTCGCCTTGCAGCTGTCGGCGGTGCACAGGTCGCCATCATCGCACGTCTTCTTGGTGCCGCCGGTGCAGCTCAGCTGCTGACAGGTCTCCCCCTCCAAACAGGCATCCGTTGCGCAAGGCGCCCCGTCTTTCAGGGGTTTTGCGACACATTTCCCGGTTTTTACGTCGCAGGCGCCCGCGTTGCACGGACCACCGTCGGCGCAGGCCACGAATGGAATCGCGATTCGGCGCAGACGACGGTTGTCAAAATCGGCGAGGACCAGCGCGCCGCCCACCTCGGCGACCAACCCCTCTGGGTGCCACAGTCGCGTGGCGGACCCAAACCCGTCTTTGAACGCAGGTTTGCCGCCGCCGGCCTGCGTAGTGACGGCGCCGTGCTTGGTGACATAGCGGAGCCGGTTGTTCTCTCGGTCCGCCACCCACACGCCGCCGGCCGCGTCCGCGACGATGCCGCCGATGGTGTCGAACTGGGCCTTGGCGCCGATGTCGTTCACATACCCGGGGGCGCCGCCTGCGAGGGTCGTCACGACGCCAAGCGCGAGGCGACGCACCACGTAACGTTCGGCCAGCATCAACGTTCCGTCAGGCGCGACATCCACCCGCTGCGGATACGCCGTCGTAGCGGTCGCGATGGGGCCATCGACGGTCGTCACGACGCCGTTGCCGAGGACCGTCGAGACCGTCCCGTCGAGCGCGATGCGCCGCACCCGGTGATTGAGCGTGTCGGCCACCCAGATGCGGCCTTGGTCATCGACGGAGACATCCGCCGGCGACTGAAACCGCGCGCTCACACCTGGACCGTCGACAAATCCGCTCGCGCCGCCAGCGAGGGTCGTCACGGCGCCATCCGCCGCCGCCGCGCGAATTCGGTGGTTGCCGGTGTCGGCGATGATGAGGCTGCCGTCCGGCGCGAAATCGAGACCGCCGGGGGTCAAAAAGCGCGCTACCTTGCCGGATCCATCGGCCAGACCGGCGTCTTCGTTACCGAGCCAGGTCTGCAGGATCGCCGTCTTCGGGTCGACTCGGGCGATGCGATGCCCGTCGCTCACATAGATGCGCGCCGACTTGTCGAGCGCGACGCCTCGAGGGCCGGCCATCCCGACGTTGAGGGCGTTGCCGTCAGCGATCTTGCTCAATCCGTTACCCGCGAGCGTCGTGACCTGGGGGATGCCGCCCTGACAGGTCCCGCCCAAGCAACGCTCACTGAGCGTGCACAGGTCGCCGTCTTCACACGCGACCGTGTTGGGCACGAAGACACAGGTGCCGGTGCTTTTGTTGCAGGCATCGTTGGTGCAGGGGTTGCCATCGTCGCAGGGCGCAGCGGACTTGCCTGCCACGGCGCAGGCGACGGACGTGATCCCGCACGCTGGCTTCGACTCCACATCAAACGCGCGACGCAGATTGAGGAGAAAACCGTCCTCATCGGCGTCGTCGGATGCCAGCAGCAATCCGCCACCCGCGCGCGCCAAGTTGCCGGATCGCTCTAGCGCGTCCTTGTTGCCGCTGATGTCGACGACGTGGATCTTCACGCCAAAAGGCACACCGTCCGGGCTTCGCAGCACGTTGTTGGCCATGGCTTTGGCTTCAGCCGCGACGCCGACGACCGGGTCTTTCACGCAGTCCTGCACCCCCCCTGCCTTCGGGCAGTATCCCGGCGCTCCCAGCGGCGCCTCGGGGAGGCAGCTCTGCATACTGCTTCTGCAGTAGTAGCCGGTCTGCAAGTCTTCAGGCAGACACTCGCGATCGGACGCATCGCAGCCAGCCTGCCCAGGCGCGCAGAGGCAGCGCGACCCGCCGACGCAGTCGATGTCGGCGTCGCAGGACAACCCATACGCGAGGCGCTTGGCCTGCACCCACGGCGAAAACAGCTTGTTGGCGTAGTTCTCTTCGCCGCCGTCCGTGAAGACAACCACCGTGGTCTGTCGGCAGGACCGCATGGGGTCGCTGCACTTGCCGCTTACGCACTGATAATTCGGGTTTTTGCAGTCCGCGCTCACCGCACAGACCTTGCCGTCGATCACGACCCGATTGCGCAAGTACTCGCCGAGATAGAACAAGGTTCGGCCGATCGGTGTGCCGCCGATCGCGCGGAGCTCAGGATCGCTACCGAAGGTCTCCTTGCCGTCCATCCAACTCAAAATCTTGGGTTTCGTCTGCTCGGTGTCCGTCTCAGGGAACGGCGCACACAGCACCTCGTCGAGGTGACTCCAGTACCAGTCGGAGCCCTCCGTCACCGTCTCCGCGACGCCGTGGCCGGTCATGTCGAAGTACCCCATGTAGTTGCCGTTGCCGCACGCGACGACGGGCTTCCAGTGCGGCGGTTTCGGCGAGGTCGTCCGCTCTGGGGAGAGCCAGAGCTGCGGAAAACGAAACATCGCCAGCCGCGTCTTGCTGCTGTCGACGTGAACGAAAGCCTTCTTGAATACCGACTTGCTCACGCCCATGCGGCTGCACGATTTGTGGGGATCGAGGCATTGTGGCCAGGTCTCTTCGTAGCAGATCTTGCCTGGGACCTTGAACCGCATGGAGCCCGACGTGTCGAACATCACGATCAAGTTGTTGCGCACGTCCGTACACTGCCCTTCGTAGCACCACTTCTGCTTATCGCACGCGATGCCGTTTGGTTTTCCGGGGTTTTCGCAGCCCTTGCCGACGATGCACCGGTCCCAGGTGCACAGGTCGCCGTCGCCGCAGGCCACCGGCTCAAACCGCCACTTGCCACCAGTTTGCTTGCAGACCAGGGAGACCGCGTCACTGGCGCACTGCACATCGCCGGGCGAGCACGACGTGTCGACGCACTTGCCGCCTTTGCACACAAGGCCGGTCGACTCGCAGTCCTGCTTGACGAGCTGTTGGATGCCGTTCGGCGCACACTGCAGCACCACACCGCCCCCGCCGCCCGCAGCGCCAGGGCCACCTGTGCCGGGACCACAGCTCAGCGCGCCCGGTTTGCACGGTAGCGGGATGCACTTGCCGTCGTCGCAGTACGCTCCCGTCTGGCAAGGCGTCGCGACCCAACCGCCGCCATTGACCTTGCAGAGCGCCACGTGGGTCGTCGGGTCAGGCTTGCCCCAGCAGCGGGTCTCGCCGGCGGTGCACAAGTCCGGCAGACACTGATTCTCGATGCAGAACTCAGCCTGCGGACAGTTCTGATCGGTGAGGCAGTTGACGCAGATGTTGCGCAGCGCGTCGCAGACCTGCCCAAACGCCTTGCAGTGGTTGTCGTGGCTGCATCCCTTGATCGGTGTCACGTCCGCGGCATCACTGGCATCCGGATCCTGTGAATTGGCGCCGGTGTCGAGCGTGGCGTCGTACGACATCGTGGCGTCGGCCAGCTGCAGGCCACCGCCCTCCTCACCCGGATCCGTGCATCCAAACGCAAGGCCAAGCGCCAGCGTGAGCGTCACGGAGAGCGTCGCCAGACGCGCGACTGTGGGCACGGTCCCCGGCGCTCGAGACGGCGGGCGAACCGACGGCGGTGAGGCGCTTGTGGAGACCGTCACCCGACTGAAAGCGCCAAAAATCACGACATCACCTCCAAGGCCCGCTAAATACCACAGCCAAGCCGTCGCGACGCACCCCGAATCGACGCAAACACCGAGGCTATCCTGTGCAACGATGCACGCCTCGCGGACGCTGGTTCATTCGGCTCGACGCGTGCTGTACCCTAGCGCCAGAGTCGGGCCGCGGTGGACGTTTGCGCGTGCCGCTGTCGTCTCGAGAGGACCACGAAGCTGCCGCAATCTCCGACCAACTCCGCGCCGCAACCACGCTCGTCACGACCGGCCCCGCGTGGCGTCCCGAGGGTGCACAGCCTCTTCAATCCGCCCGCAGCGGGCCCGGGCGAGCACTGGCCAGCGTGGCGTCTGCGCCTCAACACCATCATCTTCAGCGCGGACACCCGCCTCGGTTCGCTCTACGACTGGGTGCTGATCCTGCTCATCGTGACCTCCGTCGGCGTGGTCATGCTCGACAGCGTCCGCCCAGTGCGCGCGCAGTGGGGCGGTACGCTCCACGCCATCGAGTGGACGCTGACCCTGCTGTTCACCGCCGAGTACGGGCTGCGGTTGCTGACGGTCAAACGCCCGCTGGCCTACAGCGTCACGTTTTTTGGCGTCATCGATCTCCTGAGTCTGCTACCGACATGGCTCAGCCTCATCTTCGCCGGCACGCAGGTGCTCGCCGTCATTCGCGTGCTGCGGGTGCTGCGTGTTTTTCGTCTGCTGCAGGTCTCCCAGTTCGCCGGCGAGGCCGAGGCGCTAGCGGCGGCCCTGGTCGCGAGCGCCTCGCGCCTGATCGTGTTCCTGGGCACCGTCCTCACCATCGTCGTCATCATGGGATCGGTGATGTACCTGGTCGAAGGCAAGGAGGCCGGTTTCGACAGCATCCCCCGCGGCATCTATTGGGCCATCGTCACCCTCACCACCGTTGGATACGGCGACATCGCGCCGGCCAGCGCCTTCGGTCAGAGCATCGCGGCGGCGATCATGGTGCTCGGGTACGCCATCATCGCGGTGCCGACCGGGATCGTCTCCGTCGAGATCGCGCGCGAAGGTCAGCGATCCGCTGCGCGGCGCACCACCCAAGGGGCTGAGAATCCGGGTCAACAGACGTGTGTTCGCTGCGGCCTCGCTGACCATCAGCCCGCCGCGCGCTACTGCTGTCGCTGCGCCGAGCCGCTGGCTGAAAGGCCCCCAACATGACCATCGTCCCCCCGCCGATACCGGCGCTTCGCGGCGCCCAGACGACGTTTGCCGCCGTGGACCTTGGCTCCAACAGCTTTCACATGGTCGTGGCGCGCGAGGTCGACGGCGAGCTGCAGATCATCGATCGCCTCAAGGAGACGGTGCGACTCGCCGCCGGCCTCAACCCGGATGGCAGCCTCGATCCTGACGTCCAGGCCCGCGCGCTGCGCTGTCTTGAACGCTTTGGCCAGCGTCTGAAGGCCGCCGACCCCTCCCACGTCCGGATCGTCGGCACAAACACCCTGCGCCGAGCGCAAAGCGAAGCGGAGTTTCGGCGGCAAGCGACGGCGGCCCTGGGGCATCCGATCGAGATCATCCGCGGCCGTGAGGAAGCCCGCCTCGTCTACCTCGGCGTCAGTCACACCGAGGGTGAGCAACCAGGGCGCAACCTCGTCGTCGACATTGGCGGCGGCAGCACTGAGTGCATTATCGGCGAGCGCTTTGAGCCGATCCTGGCCGACAGCCTCTACATGGGCTGCGTCTCGTACAGCCGGCGCTACTTTCCCGACGGCAGGATCGACGCCGCAAACATGCACGCCGCGCACCTGGCCGCCCAGCAGAAGGTCGAACCGCTCAGTCGTGCCTACACCAGCCTGGGATGGGACCGCGCGCTCGGATCCTCCGGCACGATCGCGGCTGTGGCGCATGTTCTTCGTGAAAACGGCTGGAGCGCCGGCGCAATCACCCCCGGCGGACTCGCCAAGTTGCGGGAGGCGCTGGTCGCCGCCGGCCACCTCGACGCGCTCGCGCTGCCCGGGCTCAAGTCCGAGCGAGCGCCCGTCATCGCAGGCGGAGTGGCGGTGTTGAGCGGTGTGTTCGACCAGCTGCAACTCCAGGAGATGTGGCCGGCCAGTGGCGCGCTGCGTGAGGGCGTGCTCTACGATCTCCAGGGGCGCCTGCGCCACGAAGATGTCCGCGATCGGACGATTCATCGGTTGCGCGAGCGGTTTGTCGTCGACGTCACCCAGGCCGAGCGAGTCCGAGTGACGGCGCTGGCGTTGCTGAGCGACGTCGCCGAGTCGTGGCAGATCGCGGGTCCGTGGCCACAGACGCTGCTGCGGTGGGCGTGTGAACTCCACGAGATCGGGCTCGCCGTGAGCTATGGCGGCCACCATCGACACGGCGCCTACCTCGTCCAAAATGCTGACATGCCGGGCTTTTCGCGGGACGACCAGGTGGTTTTGGCGACGATGATCGTCTGTCATCGGCGGAAGTTGCGGCGCGACATGTTCAAGGACCTGCCCGAGCGCAAACACCGCAGATTGGTGAGACGGCTCACGGTCCTGCTGCGGGTCGCCGTGCGTCTGCATCGCAGTCGGTCGAGCGAGCCGCTGCCTCGGCTCTTCGCGGAGGCGCAGGACGATCGCTTCACCCTGAGCGTCCCGACGACGTGGCTCGAACAGCACCCGCTGACGATCGCAGACTTAACCACCGAGGCCACGCGGCTGGCACACGCCGGCGTCAAGCTCACCGTGAACTGTGTGGGCAACGAACGGCTCGGCCCCCGCCGCTAATCGGTCGCCTCAGACAGCAGCGCCAACAGCGCCTCCTGCGCGCAGAACCGCACCTCACCCTTCGCCGCTGCGGCGCGTTCGTACGTACCATCGGGCTGCAACAGCCAGGCCTGTGCGTTGTCGCGCAGATACGTCATCAGACACTCGTCGATCAGGCGATTGACGAGCCGCGGATCGATGATCGGCCAACACGTCTCAACCCGCCGAAAGAAGTTGCGACCCATCCAGTCTGCGCTCGCGCAGTAGGTCTTGCGTTCACCGCCAGCGTGAAAGTGATAGATACGTGTGTGTTCCAGGAAGCGCCCGACAATACTCCGGACTCGGATATTATCTGACACACCCTGAATTCCTGGGCGTAAACAACAAATCCCGCGCACGATGAGGTCGATCTGAACCCCGGCCTGACCCGCCGCATACAAGCGCTGGATAATGCGAGGTTCAGTCAGGGAGTTCATCTTGAGGATGATGCGGGCCGGCTCACCCGCGGCGGCACGCGCGGTCTCAGCGTCGATGAGCGTGCACATGGTTCCGTGGAGTTTGAACGGCGCCTGGATCAGCTCGTGTAAATCGACGTTTTGGCCAAGCCCGGTGAGCTGCATGAAGACGTTGTGGACGTCCTCGCACAGCGCCTCCCTTGAGCTCATGAAGCTGATATCGGTGTACGCCTTGGCCGTGCCGGAGTGGTAGTTGCCAGTGCCGAGGTGCACGTAGCGCCGCATGCGATCGCCCTCGCGCCGGACCACCATCAACAACTTGCTGTGCGTCTTATGGCCCACCACGCCGTAGGCAACCGTAGCGCCAGCCTGATGGAGCTTCGACGCGAGCTCGATGTTGGCGCGTTCATCGAACCGGGCGCGAAGCTCGATCACCGCCGTGACCTCCTTTCCGGCTTTCGCAGCCTCGACCAGGATGTCGGCCGCTGGCGACCGCTTGCCGGTGCGATACACCGTCATTTTGATGGCCAATACGCTTGGATCGTCGGCCGCCTGGCGCAACAGCTCCAACACAGGGGCAAATCCTTCAAACGGCTGGTGACTCATCACGTCCCCACGCCGTAACACCTCAAAAATATCAGGGCTGTAGCCTAGCTCTGGGGGCGCACCGGGCAGAAAGGTCCGCGACTTCAGGTCAGCGCGATCGACCAAATCGACCAACGCCTGCAAGCGATGCAGGTTTACGGGCCCGTTCACGGCGTACAGATCGAGCTCTGTCAGCCCAAACTGCGCCAGCAGCAGCTCGCGCAGATGGTCCGGACACGTGTCCACAACCTCCAGCCGCACCGCGTCGCCGTACGGCCGTCGCACCAATTCGCCCTCGAGCGCGTTCTTCAGATCGTCGATCTCCTCCTCATCCACCCAGAGGTCGCTATTTCGTGTCACGCGGAATTGATGACACCCGGTGACCTCCATGCCCGGAAAGAGCAGGTCAGCATTGGCGTGGATGACTGACGATAATAGCATGAAATCATGAGAAGTCTCGGCAAACTCCGGCGGTATTTCGATCAGCCGCGGCAGCGACCTAGGCACCTGCACGATCGCCAAGCCGCTGTCGCGACCAAACGCGTCCCGACCATCGAGGGAGACGACGAAATTCAAAATCTTATTCTGAATATTCGGGAATGGATGCGCCGGATCGAGGCCCATTGGCGTCAAAACCGGCAGCACCTCGCGCGAGAAGTACGTCCGCGCCCAGGCGCGCTGGTCATCGTTCCAATCACGCCGCCGACTGATGCGAATACCGGCGACGCGCAGGGCGGGCAACACCATCTCGTTGAGCACGCCATAGTGCTCAACGACCAGTCGGTGGGCTTCGTGGCTGATCGCCTCCAACGTCTGCCGCGGCGACAGGCCGTCTGGCCCCGTCACGCCGAGCTCGAGGGCCATCTCCTGCTTGACGCGCCCGACCCGGACCTCGAAAAATTCGTCCATGTTCGTCGAGCAGATCGTGACGAAGAACAGCCGCTCCAGCTGGGGTGTCCCCTCATCGATCGCCTGCGCCAATACGCGGCGATTAAAGCTCAGAAGCGCGAGTTCGCGATTGATGTAGAGCTGCGGTTCAATGGCGTTGCGCTGCGTCAGGTCGGTCGGAGCCGGCCGCGACCGCGACGCCTTGTCACCACCGCGCTTGCCGCGCTTGCTGCTCTTGCTCCTGCCCTGGTCTTTGCGTGTCACGACGTCCCCCCGGGTCCTGTTCAGCAACCCGACGCCGAAGGTAGGACTCGGGGCCACGCATGACCAGGGTGGACACGAACGATCGAAGCGCCACCGACAACAGTCGGCACAACCCGATCGTCAGTCGCTGAGGAGTGGCCCAGTGGACAGCGGAGACGCGGCGGTGGCGTGGGAGAACGCGCCCCCGGCCAACGCCGCCTACTTGCAGGGGTCGAGTGACAGCGGCGAAAAGCCCGACTGGCCAAGCTTGCAGGCGTTGTCGTACGTGTTCTTATCGCAGCCACAGAGCGGCTTCTTCGTGGCATCGCACACCGGCGGCAAGGCCATGCACTTGCCGAGACCGCTGCACTCGCCGAATACCGTGATCTTACAGTAGAACCCCGCGGCGCAGAGGATCGGTTTGACCGGTCCAATCTTGCAGGTGACGGCGGTGGCGCCCGTTGGGCACGCGCCCTGATGCGCCAACCCGATCGACGCCTGCTGACGGAAACAGGCGTTCGGGTAAGTCTTGCCGTCGCAGCCACATTCCGCGGTGCCCCCGTTGGGACAAAGCTTCGCTGGCGCATCGCGGCACGTGCCGACGCCGTCAATGCCGCAGGATGGATCGCAGATCTCCGCGGCCTGGCAGGTCTTGCCGTACTTACCGCCGCACAGCACGTCTGGCTTTGCGCAGGTGCCTCCGGTCTTCACGATCACGCCGGATGCTTGTGCATCACACAGGCTGTTGTAGGTCGTGCCATCGCATCCACACACAGTCGCGATGACCGCTGGGCAGGAGGTTGGGACCTTGGCGCACTGCCCGATCACCAGCCCGCTGCACTTGCCGACGCCAACCAAACAGCTCAGGCCTGCTGGGCACTCGGTGCCAGACGGGCCCTTAGTCGCATCGTACGTGCAGACCTTCGCGCCAGCGCCACCAGCGTCCGATTGGCCGCTCCCTGCGTCGGCGCTTCCGCTGCCGCTGCCCGCATCGCCGGCCGCATCGACCGCGCCGCTGCCCGCATCGCCAGCGCCGCTACCACCATCTCCAGCGCCGCCGGCGGCATCGCCGCCAGCCGTCGCGTCGCCGCTGGAGCCGGTCGCTGCGTCGCCGTTCGCGCCGCTATCCGACAACCCATCAGGACTCGTAGAAACAGCGTCACCGCCGCTGAGAATGTCGGTCGAAGCGCCGCCGCCGCTGCCGTCTTCACCCGTTTTTCCGGCATCATTCGCGGCGATCGCGCTGTCGACAGCGCCAGCGCCGCCACTGTCGGCTGCACCGCCCCCACCTTCGGCGTCGCCCGACCCGCAGGCAAACGTGAGGGACACAATAGCGAGGGCACCAACCAACTCGCGCGTACGGAATCCCATAGCAGCCTCCTACCGGGCAGCCCCGGGGCATGCGGACACCGCCCAACATTAGCCGTCGAATCGAATGCTTGCAAGCGAGCATTCAGAGAGTCTACTCTGGGAGGCGGCCACAACTGTGACCGGGAGGCGCCCCATGGACCGACCGCGAATCGAATCTCGCCCCATCTTTGGCGGAGGTCCGCTTGGCCTGATGCTGGTGACCGGACTGCTTGTCCTCGGCGTTAGCTGTGGCACGGAACCCGGAAATCGCGCTGCGCCGATCTCATTCGACCAGCCAGGCTCCAGCGGCGGCGTGGCCGCGTCCAGCAGCGGCGGCGCGAGCGGCAGCAGCGGCGCAGGCACCGCGACAAGCAGCGGCGGCACGGAGACTGGCACAGCCGGCAACGCAACCCTCGACCCAGCCGCACCAGATGACGCGGGCAACTTGCCAACCACCATCCCGGTCGAGATCGAGGTGCCGGCACATCAGCCAGGAATCATCTCCGGAGACGACGTCCCGACCCAGGTTGGCTCGAGCGGTGGCGGCGCGAGCAGTGGCGGCGCGAGCGGTGGCGGCAACAACTCAGGAACCGAACATCCCGGCGCAAAGGCGACGATTATTGGGCTCGATGATGAACCAGCTGGCACGACCGGAGCCGTCGTCGCGAAGGCCGGGCCACTTGAGACGAAGCTGACTTTCGAGACCGCCGTCCGCCACGCTAAGTCGGTGCGCCTGATTGTACGAACCCCGACGATTAGCGCTGACCACGCTGTGGTCACCGGACACGTGGTTGCGCGCGATCTCATCGGCAGCGGCCGCGTCAAGGCAGGCACGCTGGTGCAGGTTAGCGCCACAGTGAGCGGCCAAGATCCAGTCGCGGTTGAGGTACAGGTCGACGCCTTCGGACACGCAGCCTTTGCGCTCACAGTGCCCGGCGCTTGGTTCAAGGTCGGCGCGGTCGTGAACGCGAGTCTCCGAGCGCGCTTGGTCGTAGATCCGGCCGCGCAGTCGCAGGCGCATGGCGTGAACTTGTTGGCGCTGGTGAAGCACGCGGCGTCGCCGCTCACAGGGGTCGACCTGGTGCTGCCAGCCGCGGAGCAAGGGCCCGGAGCGACGTTTGCGGTCCCGGTGTATGCCCACACGATGGTCAATCCGCTGGATTCGGTGGATGTCGACCTGCAGTACGATAACACCAAGCTCGAAGTGGCGAACGTCACGCTGAGCGCGCTGCTGGAGGGCGAGGTCAAACAGAGCGCCGCCAGCGTGCGTCTCGTCGCAAAGCGCGGCGCAGGCGTCGGAATCGGTCAGGTCAGCGGCAAAGTCCTCATCGCGACCGTCACGTTCAAGGTCAAACTCAGCCTGACCATCCAGATTGGCGCTAAAGCCTGGATCAAGGGCGTCACGCACAAGCTTCACACGCTGCAAAACGTCCCGCTGGTGGGGCCCGGGACGGCAGCTGTTGTGCATGATGGCGCGGGTTCTGGCGCTACGGGGCACGTGCACCTCGCCGCCGATGAGGTGCGGGGCTTGTTCGCGTGGGCCGACCGGCACGTCATCTACAACACCGCTCAGCTCACCGGCGTCGCCGTGCGCGTCAAAGTGCACACGCGTGCGGTGTGGCGTTTCGCCGGCGTCAAAGACTGCGCTGCTCAATTGGAGAGCGAAGACACGAACGTGCTGCCGACGGACGGCACCGCGGGCGTGAAGCTCACCGGCGACGAGAAGGGTGGCGGTGAGAGCGCCGGCGCTGAGAAACATCAGGTCCTCGTCAAGTTCAAAGGCGAGGTCACTGTGGTGCTGTTTCGGATCTGGTTCGTCACGCAGGTGTCGATCCAGA
>CALENB010000169.1 GCA_937910235.1 uncultured Myxococcales bacterium
CCGAAAAGACCGGATATCCGGTCGAAATGCTAGGCATGGAGATGGAGCTGGAGGCTGATCTCGGCGTCGACTCGATCAAGCGTGTGGAGATCCTATCAGCGACGCGCGAGCGCGCGCCCGGCCTCGGCGAGATCGACCCCAGCGAGCTGGCCTCGCTCAACACGCTCGCCGAAATCGTGACGCACCTGCGCGGCAAGATGCCCGCTGCGACGCCATCGGCACCGGCGGCCGCAGCAGCCGCAGCCACGGCCGTGGATCTTGAGGCGCTGATGATGACGGTCGTCGCGGACAAGACCGGCTACCCAGCCGAGATGCTCGGGATGGAGATGGAGCTGGAGGCGGACCTCGGTGTGGACTCGATCAAGCGCGTCGAGATCCTCTCCGCCATGCGGGAGCAGGCGCCGGAGCTCGGCGAGATCGACCCGTCAGCGCTCGCGTCCCTGAACACCCTGGCGGAGATCGTAGCGCACCTTCGGAGCACCTTGCCGCCGGCCGCCGCGACCACGACGTCTGCGGTGACGCCCGCCGCGGTGACGCCTGCCGCGGTGACGCCCGCAGCGGTGACGCCCGCAGCGGTGACGCCCGCAGCGGTGACGCCTGCACCAGCCGGCCGGAGCTCGGCGGTCGATCTCGAAGCCCTGATGATGGTCGTTGTGGCTGAGAAGACGGGCTATCCGGCGGAGATGCTCGGTCTTGAGATGGAGCTGGAGGCTGATCTGGGCGTCGACTCCATCAAGCGTGTTGAGATCTTGTCAGCCATGCGCGAGCACGCACCGGAGCTTGGCGAGATCGACCCTAGCGCGCTGGCCTCGCTGAACACGTTGGCGGAGATCGTCGACCACCTGCGCGGCACCCTGCCCGCGGCCTCCGGCGAGGCGCGAGTGGCCGCAGCGAGCGCTGGCGCCGGCGTCGACCTCGAGGCGTTGATGATGCAGGTCGTCGCCGAAAAGACCGGATATCCGGTCGAAATGCTAGGCATGGAGATGGAGCTGGAGGCCGACCTGGGTGTCGACTCCATCAAGCGTGTCGAGATCCTCTCGGCGATTCGCGAGCGCGCGCCCGGCATGGCCGAGTTGGATCCGAGCGACCTCGCCGCCCTCAACACCCTCGCTGAGATCGTGTCGCACTTGCGCGGCCATGATTCCAACGACTTCGCCGGCACCGCCCGTGAGTCGTCCGATGACGACGCGGAGGGCGATCATCTACGGTTCGATCTGACCGCTGCCGCCTCAGCCGCCGGCGTGCACCGCTTCGCCGTGCGAGCGTTCGCCGCTGAGCGCCCCGGCCTCGCAACGGCGGGTCTGCATTCCGCGGTGCGCCTCGTCGTCACGCCAGCCGACAGCTTGGCGGAAGCCGTGGCTGGACAGCTCGGCGCGGCAGGTGTGCATGCCGAAGCGTTGGACGTGGTGCCGGATGACGCGGACGCCGTGATCTATCTCGGCGGGCTGCAGGATGTCGCCGATCTGGATGAGGCCCTCGCCATCAACGTCGACGCGTTCGGTGTGGTCCGCGGGCTCGCGCCACGTTTCTCGTCAGGTGGAGGCCTGTTGGTCACGGTGCAGGACACGGGGGGCGATTTCGGCCTCAGCGGTCGCTCGCCTGTGCGCGCTTGGACGGCCGGCGTCGCCGCGCTGGCGCGCACAGCTGCCTGTGAGTGGCCCGACGCTGTGGTGCGGGCGCTCGATATTTGTGTGGGTGATCTCGACGACGATGAGCTCGCGCAGCGCATCACCGAAGAGCTGTTGTTCGGTGGCTCCAACCCCGAGATCGGCATCGCCGCGGACGGCGCTCGTGTCGCGGTGAGGTCGGTCGTGGCCGGCCATGATGGCAGCCCGGTCGGACTCGACGCGCAATCGGTTGTGGTCGCCTCCGGTGGCGCGCGCGGGGTCACCGCGGCGTCGCTGATCGCGCTCGCTCAGCAGACCAGCGCCACCATGGTCTTGCTTGGGCGCACGGCCCTCGCGGTCGAGTCCGGGGCGACGCTCGCGGCCAAAGACGAGGCAGCGCTGAAGAAGGCGGTGATGCTCGAGGCGATGGCCAACAAGGAGACCGTCACCCCGGCCATCATCGGCAAGCGCGCAGCAGCGATCGCACGGAGTCGAGAGGTGCGCGAGAACATCGCGGCCATGGAGGCGGCCGGGTCTTCGGTTCGGTATCTGCCCGTCGATGTCACCGACGACAGCGCACTGAGCGAGGCGTTGGTTGCGATTCGGGCGGAATTTGGGCCTATCAGCGGCGTCGTCCACGGCGCCGGTGTCCTGGCCGACAAGCTGCTCGCCGACAAGACCGACGAACAATTCGCGCACGTCTTCGACACCAAGACTCGTGGACTGGTGGCGTTGCTCAACGCGACCACGGCCGATCCCTTGCGGGCCATCTGCCTGTTCTCCAGTGTCGCGGCGCGGGCTGGCAACGTCGGTCAGTCGGACTACGCGATGGCCAATGAGGTCCTGAACGCAGTGGCCTGCGCCGAGCGTGCCAAGCGGCCAGACGCGGCCGTCTCCGCCATCGGTTGGGGCCCGTGGGCCGGCGGCATGGTCACGCCACAACTCAAGGCGCACTTCGAGCGCGCTGGCGTCGCCCTGGTCCCGTTGGACGTCGGCGCGCATCTCTTTGTTGAGGCGTTCACGGACCGCGCCAGCGACACCACGCTCGTCGTCGCGTCGAGCGCGGACGCCAGCTCGCTGCGGGCCGGAGAGGCGCGGACGGTGGAGACCGAGGTCTGGATCAGCGCGGCAAATCACCCGGAGATCTGGGATCATCGCATCGATGGTGTGGCTGTGGTGCCGGTCGCGCTGGCGACGGAGCTGCTCATGCGTGGCGCCGCCGACTTCTGCGGTGGGCCGGTGCGCGGCCTCAGTCAGCTGCAGGTGCTGCGAGGCATCAAGCTGCCGGGGTTCGACGCGACCGTCGACAGCACGTCCGGGGATTGGCTCCAAGTTCGTGCATACGCGGCGACCGACGACGCGCAGGGCGTCGCCGTCGAGCTGCGCGGACCTGCGGGTGCGCTGCATTACCGGGCCGTCGCCCTGGTTGGCGAGGCGGAGCCGCTGCCTGACGTCAACGTCCCGAGCGGCCTCGCGCCGTGGGCCGACGACGCGGCGATCTATGACGGCCATCTGCTCTTTCATGGACCACGCTTCCACGCCATCACGTCGGTCGAAGCCGCTGGTCCCGCGGGGCTGACCGCGACGGCGATCGGCGCAGACGCGCTGGGCTGGCCCACCGCTGGCCTGCTCACGGACCCGGCGCTCACCGACGCGGCGATGCAGGCGGCGTTGATCTGGGCGCAGGTCGCCCTGGGAGCGGCGACGCTGCCGATGGGCTACGAAGCGCTGCGCGTCGCGCGACCCGGCATCGTCGAGGGTCCGGTCGAGGTCATTGTGCTCGCCGGCCACACCGCGGCGACGAAGGCGACGTGCGCGGTGCATCTGCGCGACAGGGACGGTGTGCTCGCCTCGTGGACCGGTGTTCAGCTGGTCGCGCGCCCTGGGGAGCCGCGCCCCGCGACGATACCGACCGGTAGCGGCGCGGCGGTATAGACATGAGCGCGACCAAGACGACGTTTGCGCCGATCGCCATCGTCGGCCGCAGCTGCGTGCTGCCCGGCGCGCTCAACCCCGATGAACTGTGGCGACGTGTGCGCGCCGGCGACGACCTGACGAGCCACGCGCCCGAGGGGCGGTGGCGCGTGCCGCTCGCCGACGTGCTGTCCGACAAGCCCGGCGACGTGCAGGCGGCGCAGGGCCGCACGTGGACGGACGTGGGCGGCTACGTGCGCGGCTTTGACGCGATCTTCGATCCAGCCGGATTCGCGCTCCCTCCCGACGAGATCCGCGCGCTCGACCCGGTCTTTCAGTGGACGT
This sequence comes from uncultured Myxococcales bacterium, assembly GCA_937910235.1. Lineage (GTDB taxonomy): Bacteria > Myxococcota_A > UBA9042 > UBA9042 > UBA9042 > UBA9042. The sequence continues at coordinate 3,867 of CALENB010000169.1, forward strand.
TGCACGGCGTCCGCGAGGCGTTGCGATCAGCGGGGCGATCAGCGGGGCGATCAGCGGGGCGATCAGCGGGCCGATCGCCAGGGCGGACCGAGAGCGCCGGCGACGATCCCGCGCGAACTGGCCTCGTGATGGGCAACTTGAGCTTCCCGTCGACCGGCATGGCCGCCTTCGCCGAACACCACTGGCTGGCGGCCAACGGGCTCAACCTCACCGGTGACCAAGCAGCCGGCCCCGATCCACGCAACCGCTTCAACTCCGGCCTTCCCGCGACGTTAACGGCCAAAGCGCTCGGGCTCGGCGGCGGCGCGTACAGCCTCGACGCTGCCTGTGCGTCCTCGCTGTACGCCATCAAACTGGCCTGCGACAAGCTCCACCGCGGCAGCGTCGACACCATGGTGGCCGGCGCGGTGAGCGCAGCGGACGACCTCTTCATTCACATCGGATTTTGCGCGCTCTCAGCGATGAGCCGCAGCGGCCTGAGCCGACCCTTCCACCGCGAGGCGGACGGGCTGCTGCCGGCCGAAGGCGCGGCCTTTGTCGTGCTGCGCCGCCTCGAAGACGCGGTCGCTGCAGGCGAGCCGATCTTGGGGGTGATCCGCGGCGTGGGGCTCAGCAACGACGGCAAACACCGCGGGCTGCTCGTGCCCAGCCAGGTCGGCCAGGAGCGCGCCGTCCGCGCGGCGTGGGAGATGTCCGGGCTGAACCCACACGACGTCGGCCTCATCGAGTGCCACGCCACTGGGACGGCGGTCGGAGACGGCACCGAGGTCAGCAGCATGGCGGCCGTCTTCGCCGGTGCCACCGATCTGCCAATGGGCTCGCTCAAGTCGAACATGGGCCACCTGATCACCGCTGCCGGGGCGGCCGGGCTGCTCAAGGTGCTCGGTGCGCTGGAGCACGGCGAGCGGCCGCCGACGCGCGGGACCGAGGCGCCGATCGACGAGCTGACGAACTCGCCGTTTCGCCTACTGGCCGAGGTGGAGCCGTGGACGGGGCCCAGACGCGCCACCGTCAGCGCGTTCGGATTTGGCGGCAACAACGCCCACCTCATCGTGGAAGCGTATGACCCTGCAGCGCCGGTTGTTCACGTTGAACGGTCGGCGATGACCACCGAGCGCCGCGAACCGGTCTGCATTGTCGGCGTCGGCGCGCGCGTCGGGCGCGGCGAGGGCACGGCTGACCTTGTCGACGCGCTGATGACGGGCGCGGTCGACACCCAGCCGCGCGAGACCGTGGTGGTGGACCTGAAGGGCCTGCGGGTGCCGCCAAACGATCTGAAACAGACGTTGCCACAGCAGCTGCTCGTGCTGGAGGCGGCCCGCGAGGCGGTGCGTGGGCTTGATCTCCCGACCGCGACCACCGGCGTCGTCATCGGGATGGGCGCCGATCCCGAGGTCGCCAGATACGGCGTGCGGTGGCGCTTGGCGGCGAGCTTGGCGGCGCGCTGCGTCGCGGTCGACGCGGCGTGGTTGGCGTCGGCCAGGGCGGCCATCGTCGCGCCGCTCAACGCAGCCGGCGTGCTCGGCACGATGCCCAACGTGCCCGCGAACCGAATCGGTAGTCAGCTCGATCTACGCGCGGCGGGCTTCACGGTCTCGGCGGAGGAGGCCAGCGGGCTGGAGGCGCTGCACATCGCGCAGCACGCGTTGCAGGTGGGAGACATGGACGCGGCGCTCGTCGGTGCTGTGGATCTCAGCCACAACGCCGTGCATCAGGCGGCGTTGCGGGCGTTGGGTCGAGAGCGGGTCTCCGGCGACGCCGCTGTTGTCCTGGTTTTACGGCGTTTGCGCGACGCGCAGGCCGCTGGCGAACCGATCCTCGCGGTGCTTGAAGCGCCTGAACACCAGGCCGGGCTCGCCGCAGAGACGGCCACGATGGTGAGCACCGCCACGCAGCTTGGCCACGCCCACGCCGCGACGGCCCTGGTCGATGTCGCCGTGGCGGCGCTCGCCGTTGGCCACGGCCTGAAACCCCACGCAGGCGCTGCGGCGACGCCGTGGCTGGGCGCGCGCGCTGCGGTGGTGGAGACCGCGGTCTTGTCGGCGAACCCGCAACGTGTCGCCCTGCGGGCCCTGCAAACGCGGCCGCTGTGGCCCGACGCGCCGCTGGAGATGCGCATTTTTGCGGGCGCCAACACCAAGGCGGCGCTGGCGGCGGCGAGCGCGGGTCGGGCGACGCAGCTGACGAAGGCCGGGCCGGCGAGGCTGGTGGTGACGGGCACGGCGGCTGAGCTGAGCGACATCACCGAGGCTGCCATCGCGGCGGTCGCCGGCGGAGGCCCCTTGCCACGCGGCGTCGCGTTCCAAGCCAAACCCCTCGCTGGGCCACGTGCCGGCGGGCGGGCGGCGCGCGTGCAGCCAGCGGAGGTGGCCTCGATCTTCACTGGCGCGGCCGCGGCCTACGTCGGCATGGGCACGGACCTGACGTTGGCCTTCCCCGAGCTGGTCGCCCGCCTCGGCGAGCGCGCGAGTCACGTGCTGGAGGCGACGCGCTGGGCGTTCGAGGGCGGCGACCGCCACCCGCTCGACCAGCTCTGGGGCACGACGTATCTGTGCCAGCTTCATACGCACCTGCTGCAAGCGCTCGCTGGCCTCACACCACACGCGACGCTGGGCTACTCGAGCGGCGAGACCAACGCGCTGTTTGCGTACGGCGCCTGGACCGACTTTGACGCGATGATGTCCGCAACCCGCACGGAGCCGCTGCTGACGAGCGACCTGGCGGGCAGCTTCGACGCCTGCCGCGCCGCGTGGGGGCTGCAGGACGCGCGCTGGCAGGCGATGTCCGTCGTGGCGCCGCTCGCCGAGGCGCGCGCCGCGATCGCGGGTGAGGCCAACGTGCACCTCACCATCATCAACACCAATCGCGAATGTGTGGTGGGCGGCGAATCGGAGGCGGTCGAGCGGGTCCGCGCCCAGCTCGGCGCCGATCGCTGCTTTGCGCTGGACTACGGCATGGCGGCGCACTGCCCTGAGATCGCGCAGGTGCGCGCCGCTTGGCGAAATCTGCACCACCGCCCGGTCAACGCCGACGTCGGGGTGCGCTACTACTCCAACGGCTTCGGCGCGGCCTTCGAGCTGAACGCCGACAACGTCGCCGACGGCATCACGGCCCAAGCCGTGGGCACCCTCGACCTGCCGCGCACTATCGTGCAGATGTGGCAGGACGGCGTGCGGGTCTTCATCGAGCACGGTCCGCGGGCGACGTGCACGGGTTGGATCAAGCGGATCTTGAGGGATCGCCCACACGTCGCCATCGCCCTCGACCGCGCCGGTCGCAACGGCGTTCGGCAGGCGGCGCAGGCCATGGCGGAGCTGGTCGCGGCCGGGGTCGTCTGCGATCCGGCGCCATTCTTCGCCGCGCTGCGCGACGCTTCACTGCAAAACCCGAACCCGGCGTTGCCCTTGCGGCTGCCAGCGCACGCGGCGCCGGTGCGGCTACCGCCCCGCACCGCCGCCACCGCGTCTGGCCAGCCGCGCAGCGCCGTGGCCTTCACCCCCGCGGCCATAACCGCCGCGACGGCAGACCCGACGACGGCAAGCCCGGCGACGTTGACCCCGACGACGGTGACCCCGACGACGGTGACCCCGCGGCCCGCAAAACCAACCTCTGAGACGACCGCCGCGCGCCGGTCGGTCGCTGCGGAACCAGTAGGAGACGTGATGCGACCTGCCCCCACCTTACCGTCCATGCACGACGCCCTCCGCGCCCACCCGCCGGGCCGGGCGCTGCCATGGCCTGCAGATGTCATCACGACGCTCGCACCCGCGCCCCGCGCAGGCCCGGGCGGCACCACCGCGCCGCGCGCAACGCGCAGGCCCGTCGGCACGGCGCCGGCTCGGCCGGCGCCCGCAACACAGACGCCCGCAACACAGACGTCCGCAACACGGACGCCGACGCCCGGAACACGGACGCCGACGCCCGCTGTAGCTTTGCCGACGCCCGCAGTGGCTTCGCCGACACGTGAGGGGGCCATCGTGGCGCCGACAGCCGCCGTCCCACGGGCGTCTTCATCAGCCACCGACGCACGGACGCCGACTACCATGCCAGACGCTCCCCAACCGCCAAGCCACGCTGCGGCCGCGCTCGCTGATCTACACCGTCAGATCGCGGACATGCACCGCACGATGCTGCAAGAGCAAGCCGCCCTCCACACCCGCTTTCTGGCCGGCCGCGCCGCGGCGATGGCGTTTCTCGCCGGTGGTGGCGCTGGCGCTGGTGGAGGGCTTGCGCCGCAGCCAGCCCCTCGTCGACCTGCGGCGCCACCTGCGGCCACGCCGAGGCCCACAGCGCAGCCAGTGGCCACGCCTACCGCGGCGTCGACGCCTGTGTCGGCCACGCCAGCCACCGTCATCACCACACCTGCGGCGCCCTCAGGCCCCGCACTTCCGGGCCCAAGGTTCAGTCGCCAGCAATTAGAGGTGCTCTCCAGCGGCAAGATCTCCACAGTGTTCGGCCCCGAGTTCGCCGACCAAGACGGCTACGAGCGCCAAGTTCGCATGCCGACGCCGCCCCTGCTGCTCGCCGATCGTGTCACCGGCATCGACGCGGTGCCGCATTCCATGGCTATGGGCACGATCTGGACAGAGACCGACGTGCTGGCTGACTCCTGGTACCTCGGGCCGGACGGTCGCATGCCGGGCGGCGTGATGATCGAGAGCGGTCAGGCCGACCTGCTGCTGATCAGCTGGCTCGGCGTCGATCGCTTCAACCAATCGAACCGGGTCTACCGGCTCCTCGGCTGCGAGCTGGCCTACCACGGCGCGCTGCCCAAGGCCGGCGAGACGCTGGTCTACGACATCCACGTCGACGGTCACGCGCAACAGGGCGACGTGCGTCTGTTCTTCTTTCACTACAATTGCCGCGTCAACGGCGAGCTGCGCCTGAGCGTCACGGGCGGCCAGGCCGGCTTCTTCACCACCGAAGAGCTCGCAGATTCGGGCGGTGTGCTGTGGTCGCCGAAGCAGGTCGTGCTCGAGGCTGGGCTGCCGCTCGACGTGCCGGACGTCCACACCCAGCGCACAAGCCTGACGCGCACGCAGCTCGAGGCCTTCGCCGATGGACGGCCCTTCGACTGTTTCGGCGCCGGATACGAGACCACGCAAGCCCACAGCTTCTCGCCGCGCATCGGCGTCGGGCGGATGCTCTTTCTCGATAAGGTCACCGACCTGGACTTCGCCGGCGGCGCCTGGGGCCGCGGCTATCTGCGAGCAGAGCAACGGATCGCGCCAGACGATTGGTTCTTCGACGGCCACTTCAAGAACGACCCGTGCATGCCGGGCACCCTGATGTTCGAGGGCTGCCTGCAGACCATGGCGATCTACTTGGCGGGCCTCGGCTACACGATCGGCCGCGACGGCTGGCGTTTTCAGCCGGTGACCGACGAGCGCTACCTCATGCGTTGCCGTGGGCAGGTCATCCCGAGCAGTCAGGTGCTGGTCTACGAGCTCTTTGTGCGCGAGATCTCCGATGGCCCCGAGCCCGTCCTGTTCGCGGACGTGTTGTGCACGGTCGATGGACTCAAAGCCTTCCACGCCGGCCGTGTCGGTGTGCGGCTCGTACCCGCTTGGCCCTTGGATTTGTGGCGTGATCAGCAGCCGCGCGGCGAGCTGATGGCGCCGGAGATCACCCGCGCTGACTTGCCGCGGCTAGGTGGCATGGTCGGCTACGTCGAGCCCAAACCGGTCGCCGTCGTGGATGGGTTTGCGTTCGACTACGCCTCGCTGCTCGCGTGTGGCTGGGGGCGTCCGTCGGAGGCTTTTGGCCCGTTCTACGCACCCTTCGACAATCACCGCCGCGTCGCCCGATTGCCCGGGCCGCCGTACCTGTTCATGAGTCGCATCGTCAGCGTCGAGGGCGAGCTCGGCTGCATGAAGGCTGGGATCAGCGTCATCGCCGAGTACGATATCCCCGACGATTGCTGGTATTTCGCGGGCAACGGCGCGCCGGCGATGCCGCTGGCGGTGTTGATGGAAGCCGCGCTGCAGCCCTGCGGCTGGCTTTCGAGCTTTGTCGGCGGCGCGCTCACGGCTGACCACGACCTGCTGTTTCGCAACCTCGACGGCACCGGCACGATGCACACCGAGGTGCGCCCTGGCTCGGGCCCGCTGGAGACGCGCGTCAAGCTGCTCAGCCTCGCCCAGAGCGCCGGCATGCTCATCGTCAGCTTCGATGTGACGTGCTGGCAGGGCGAGGCGCTGATCTTCGACATGAACACCGTGTTTGGCTTCTTCCCGAAAGAGTCTTTTGTCGACCAAGCCGGCCTAGCCGCCAAACCGGCGGAGCGCGCCGCGATGACGGCCCCGGGGACCGTGCTCGTCGATCTGACCCAGCGCCCCGCGAAGTTCTGCGGTGGCGGCGCGCGGCTCGCTGACCCGATGTTGCTGATGATCGATCGCGTGACCGATTGGCAGCCGGACGGTGGCGCCTCCGGGCTGGGTCGGGCGAGGGCGGAGAAGACCGTCGACCCGGCGGAGTGGTTCTTCAAGGCCCACTTCTTCCAAGATCCCGTGCAACCCGGCTCGCTGGGGATCGAGGCCATGGCGCAGCTGCTGCAGTGGGTGATGCTGGAGCGCGGCATGGACGCCGGCGTCGCCAACGCGCGCTTTGAGCCCTTGATGACGGGCAAACCGCTGACCTGGAAGTACCGCGGCCAGGTCGTGCCGAGTCAGAAGTTGATCCAGAGCGAGGTGGAGATCACCGAGGCCGGCGTCGACGATCTCGGCGCCTTCGCTATCGCGGATTGTGCGCTTTGGGTCGACGGCAAACGCATCTACCACGCCAAGGGCATGGGCATGCGCCTCGTCTCCGGTGGCGGCCACACGGGTGGACCGGGCGGCGGTGGCGGTGGCAACAACGGCCGACAGCGACGCAGCCGGACCAGCGCAGGCGGCGCGACGACGCTCAACCTCGACCCGGAGTCCGATAGTTGGCTGAGAGACCATCGGCCAACGTGGACCGTGCCGACCTTGCCGATGATGAGCATGGTCGATCTGCTCGCCGGCGCCGTTGCCGCTCGGGGCGAGACACCGACGGTGCTGCGCGACGTGCGGGCCCTGTCGTGGCTGCGTTTCGAGGGTGAGGTGAGGCGCGTGCGAGTCGTCGAGACGCCCGGCGGCGACGCTGGCGACTACACGCTGCAGGCTTGGCGCGACGCGGCCAACCCGGCGCTGTCACGCTATGAGGCCGTCGCCACCGGCCAGGTGTCGACGGAAGCGCCCGGCCCCGCGCCCGCCGCCCTGGCCCCGCTGCGCCTTGGGCAATCGAGGGGCGACGCCGTCGACGCCGGAGATCCCTACGCATCGGGCCGACTCTTTCACGGGCCGGCGTTTCAGTGCCTCGACCGGTGGACCGTGTCGCCCAGCGGCGCCTCTGCGACGCTCGACGCGGCCCGACTGCAGGTGCCACCCGGCACGCTAGGCCAAGGCCTGCTCGACGCGATGACCCACGCCATCCCGCACGACGACCTCGGGCAGTGGTCCAGCCACATCGGCCCCGGATTGGCCGGGTACCCCCACCGCGTCGCTGAGCTGCGCCTGTTCGGTTCGCTGCCGACGACTGGACGGCTGCGCTTGGAGGCCCGTTTTGCAGGGTTTTCGCAGGAGGACGCCGGCAGCGACGCGGCGCTGACGCGGTTTCCGGTGACGGATGTGCAGCTCATCGGCGAGGACGAGGCGGTGCTGGCGACCCTGCGGCTCGTCGAGGTGCTGCTGCCCAAGGGCCGGCTCGGCGAGGCGGCGCCCCTGCCTCGGCGCGACTTCCTGACGGGTCGCTTCACGCCCGGCGTCAGCATGAGCACGGCGGCCGATGGCCAGACCACCCTGCCCCGCGCCGAGCTGCGCACCCTCGACTGGCTACCGGGCACCGTCGCGCGAATCTACCAGCTCGACGGCGCCCACGACGCTGGGACCGCGGTCGCGATCAAGGAGCACGTCGCCCGCCAAGCGGCTGTGCATCCGGCGCAGGTGCGCATCACCGCCATCGACGACGATCGTGCGGCGGCGACGGCGGCCATGCGCCCCTTTCGCCGGTACGACCTAGCGATCAACGCAGACGCTGAGTCGATTCGTGTGCGTGATTCCGCCCCGCCGGCGCGAGACTTCGGCCCCGCCCGAGCGTTCTGGGCGAGCCATCTGGGCATGGCCGACTGGCCGGTGGCGGACCTGCTCTTCGGCCTCGTCGATCGTTTTGTGCGTGACGTGATCGTGGTCGATCCCGCCGGTTTGGCGGCCTGCCAGGGCCGCGGCTGCATCTTTGTCGCCAACCATCAGGTCGGCATCGAGTCGCTGCTGTTCAGCCTGCTCGCCGCCTCGCTGACGGCGACGCCGGTGGTGACCGTCGCCAAGACCGAACACCGAGACAGCTGGCTGGGACGCCTGATCGCGGCCAGCTTCGCGCATCCGAGCGTGCGAGATCCCGGCGTCATCACGTTTTTTGACCGCAGCGACGCCGCGTCGCTGCTCGGGCTCGCCAGCGCGCTCAGCGCCGATCTGCAGGCCGGACGCCGCCACGTGATGGTGCACGTCGCCGGGACCCGCGCGACAGCGGCGCGGACGCCGGTCACCGCGCTCGCCGCCAACTTCCTCGATCTCGCGCTGCAGACCGGCTCGTCCGTCGTGCCAGTGCGGTTTGTTGGCGGGTTACCGGTAGCGGCCGTGACCGAACGCCTCGATTTTCCCGTCAGCTTGGGCCAGCAGGACTACTGGATCGGGCAGCCGATCCCCGCCGAGGTCCTCGCCACCCTGCCGCTCAAAGCGCGCCGAGACCTCGTGCTGGGCGCGCTCAACCACCTCGGGCCGGACCTCGCCGCAGAGACGCCGCTGCCGGCCGCGCCTGCCTTTGAGGCCGTCACTGCCTTTGAGGACGCCGTTGCGGTCGCCGAGCGAGGCGGCCTGGCCCACACATCCGCGGTGCTGCAGACCACGCTGGCGCAGGTGGCGAACCCATCTGCTGTGTCCCGGGCGCTGCTCGCTGGTGATCTGCCGCCTGCCGACACAGCTGAAGGTCGTTGGCTCGCCACGTTTGCCGAGGCGCTTGAGCTCGCTGCGGGATGACCACACCCGGCGAGACGGCCCGAGTGGCGGCGCCCGACGCCGTCTTTGCCAGCGACGCCGATGGCTGGGTGCATGGGGCGTTCGAGTCGTCCCTGCGCCCCGCAGGACTCGGCGGCGGCGCCTGTATTTGGCTCGTGGACCCCGAAGATCCAGGCCCCTACGGCGACACAGCGCTGCTGTGCCCCGAGGAGCAGGCCCGTGCGGCGCGCTTTTTCCGCGACGTCGACCGACAACAGTACACCGTCGCTCACGCCCTGTTGCGCGCCAAACTCGGCGAGCGCTTGGGCTGCGCACCGCTCGACGTCGCGTTCACCGCGGGCCCTCACGGCCGCCCCGAGGTGGTGCCGACGAGCGATCTGAGCTTCTCGTTGAGTCACACACGCGGCCTCGTTGGCTGCGGCATCGCGCGGGGCGTGACGATCGGTCTCGATCTGGAGCCGCTCCGCCCGCTGGACGCACTGAGTATGGCGCACGGCATCCTCGACGATGCGGAGCTGGCCGACGTGCGCTCGCAGGCCGGAGAAACAGGCTGGCAGCGGTTCTTGCAGTACTGGACGCTCAAAGAGGCGACGCTCAAGGTCCGAGGCACCGGGCTGACGCTGCCGGCCGCTGGCGCCGGTGTTCGGTGGCGTGACGGCGCGCTGACGGCGCCGTATGTGACGACTGTGCCCGACGGCTCCGAACCATCGTGGCATCAGGCGCGGCTCTGGCGGGTGTGTCGCTAGCTGCAGCGCGATGTCAGCTCCGTCCGCCCCTGTGCCTACACCTCCCTGCGCACGCCGGGCACGTCACCGTTGCGTTTGAAGGACGGGCGTGGCACGAGACGTCATGGCCAAAGTGCTCCTGCTACTCCCTCACCTACCCCAGCTGATGGGCGCGCCCTATCTGGGTCAGCAGTACGTGGCCGCGTCCCTGCTCAGCCGCGGCCACGAGGTGGTGTGCATCGATCTCGCCGCGGTGCGTTGGACCGGCACCGTCGACGACGTCGTCGCGCGCGCCGAGGCCTTCGCGCCGGACGTGGTGGGCTACACGCTGTTCACCTACAACGCCCGCGCCGGCTACCTGCTCCGCGATCGGCTGGCGCACTTGAACACGATCCACGTCGCGGGCGGCTCGCACACGACCGTGCGCCCGGCTGAGGCGCTGCAACATGGCTTTGACGCCGCGGTGGTCGGCGAGGGCGAGCGCGCGATGCCGCTGTTGGTCGAGGCCGTCGCCGCGGGGCAGTGGCCAACCCCTGTGCCCGGCGTGCAGACCGCCGCTGGCATCACGCCTGGTGGTTTCCTTGAGGAGCTCGACACCCTGCCGTGGCCGCTCCTGAGCTACGACTGCTACGACCCGACTTGGTATCTGGAGAGAGGCCTGGTGGTGCCGGGCGGCCTGATGACGAGCCGCGGCTGCCCGGCGAAGTGCACCTTCTGCGCCAACCACGTGACCGGGCGCACCTTTCGCTGGCGGAGCGAGGACGACGTGCTCGGCGAGATGCGGACCTTGAGCGAGCGATACGGCCTGCGGCACTTCTCGTTCTGGGACGACGCGTTCACCGCGAATCGCCCGCGTCTCCGGGCTTTTTGCGCTGCCTTACGCGCTGATCCGACGCTGCAAGGCGTGACGTGGTCGTGCATCACGCCGGCCAACATGGCGAGCCGTCCAACGCTGGAGACCATGGCCGCGGCCGGGTGTGTCGCGATCAACTTCGGTATCGAGAGCGGCGACGCGGGCACGTTGCGCAGCATCGCCAAGGGCCAGCAGCCGTCGCACGTGTTTGACGCGGTGGCGTCGGCGCGCGCGCTTGGGATGAGCACGGTGGTGAACTTCATGTTCGGTTTTCCGGGCGAGACGGTGGCGGCCCTCGGCAAGACGCTGGCCTTCATGGAAGCGCTGGCCGCCCACACGACGTGGTTCAACAACCGCGGCGTGCTGGTGCCTTTTCCGGGCACGCCGGTGTACGAGCTGAACCATCGGCAGTTCGGCTTCACCGATTGGTGGCTCGATCCGCGCTACCTCGCAGACGAGCCCAACCTCTGGGCGCTCGATCCGCGCGAGGTGCAGAGCTGGCTCGCCCACGATCCCTCGCTCGACCTCGATTTCTTCGGCTATGCGCCTGAAGTGAAAGAGATGATCGCCCGCTGTGTGCGGTTCAAGTCCGACCACAACGCAGCGCAGGTGGCGTGCTTGCAGGCGTCGGGGACGGCGTTGGCCCGCACCGCGCTCGCTAGCTGACCCGCACCGATGAGCCCCGACCTGCCCCGATCAGTTGTGATCCGTTCCAACTCTCACGTCGCCTCGGAGTCCCCGTCATGAAGAAGCTCGCCATCATCACCGGCATCACCGCCGGCATCGGCCTCGCCACCGCACGTGCGCTGGCCGACGACGGGTTTGAGATCTATGGGATCGCGCGAAACGCCGAGAAACTCGGCGCGCTGGACGTAGCCATGGTCGGCAGCGAGGTGTGCGACCTGGCGGTCGAGGCCGACGTGAAGGGCTGCCTGAGCGACCTCGATCTGAGGCCTTGGTCCCTCGCCGTGTTGGTCAACAACGCCGGCGGCCTCGATCCCATCGGGCGCTTTGACCACATCGACCTCGGCGTCACCAACCACACGATGATGCTCAACGGCCTCGCGCCCATCTTCGTCAGCAAGCGCTTCTACAGCGCCGTGCTGGCCGCTCCCGGATGCACCGGTCGCATCGTGCAGATCACGTCCGGCGCCGCCCTGCGCCCCATCGCTGGTTGGACGAGCTACTGCATGTCGAAGGCGGCGATGTGGATGGGCACCCAGGTGATGGCCGAGGAGATGGACGTGGCCCGCTGCCAGGTGATGGCGCTCTCCCCCGGCGTCGTGGCGACGGCGATGCAAGCTCAGATTCGCAACGCGACCGAGGCGACGATGCCGGGAGTCGCGTGGTTTCGACAGATGGCGGCGGACGACAAGTTGGCCACGCCCGCCGCGCCAGCGTCCTGGTTACGCGCCTTGCTGCGGGACGAAGCGGCCGGGCGACGCGCGTTTCCGCATGGGGAATCCGTTGATTTGTTCGGGAGCTAGCGCTGTTGGGGAGGTGACGCCGCGAGACGTGCTAGGCGCTTCGCGGGCGACGCAAGCGGCTCGGAGCGCAAGTTGCCGCGCAACCATCCTGACAGGTAACGTACGTCCAGACCTTCGGAGGCCCGCGTGCCCGTCATTCGCCCCCCTGCGCCGCTGACCCTCGGTCTCGCGGGCCTTGGTCATCGTTTCGTCCACCACGAAAAAATCAGCGACCGAACAGCAGCATCCAGCAGGTCCAAAACGCCGAGCCGTTCCGGCGCACCCAGCGCATGAATTGGGTGCGGCTCTCCGGCAACGACGGCCAGGGCCACGACGGGGCCACGACGGGGCCACGACGGGGCCACGACGGGGCCACGACGGGG
>CALENB010000170.1 GCA_937910235.1 uncultured Myxococcales bacterium
GGACCCGCCGGGTTCGCAGGACAGGCCGGGTTCGCAGGACAGGCCGGGTTCGCAGCACAGGGACGACGCACACTGGATGCAGTTGGCGGTCTCCCTCGCCGCTCGCGGGGGCGCGGCCGTCCGCCCGAACCCACAGGTTGGTTGTGTGTTGGTGCGCGCCGGCGTGGTCGTTGGCTCTGGCCATCACGCCTACTGCGGCGGCCCACATGCGGAGGCCGTCGCGCTGGCCGAGGCCGGCACAGACGCGCGCGGCGCGACCGCCTACGTCACGCTTGAACCCTGCGATCATCAGGGCCGCACGCCGCCCTGCGCTCAAGCGCTGATCGCGGCCGGCGTGGCGCGCGTTGTGGTCGGCGTCGGGGACCCCAATCCGCTCGCCAAGGGAGGGGTGGATCGTCTGCGCGACCACGGTATCCCGGTCGTCGTCGGCGTCTGTGCTGCGGACTGTGAGGAGGTCGCCGAGGTGTTTCTGACCGGCGTCCGTGCCGATCGCGCGTTTCTGCAGCTGAAGTTGGCAGCCACTATGGATGGGTTTACGGCGGCCGCCGACGGCACGTCGCAGTGGATCTCCGGCGAACTCGCCCGTGCCGAGGTCCATCGCATGCGCGCGGCTGCTGACGCCGTGCTGATCGGTAGCGGCACGGCGCTGGCCGACGATCCGCGGCTCGATGTACGCCACGTTGCCTGCGACCGTCAGCCCTTGCGCGTGGTGCTCGATCGCCGACTCAGACTGCCGATCAGCAGTAATCTTGCCGATGTTACAACCTCAGCTACCCTGCTGCTGGTTGAAGATCCGGAACTCATTCACACCCCGCACGCCGCCGCGCTGCGGGCGCGCGGAATCGAGGTGGCCTGCGTGACACGCGATTCGTCGTCCTCCTGGTTGCAGGCCGTGCTCAAGACCTTGCGGATTCGGGGGTACCATCACGTCTTCTGCGAGGGCGGGGCGACGCTGGCGACCGCACTGCTGCGCGCCGATCTCGTCGACCGCATCGATCTGTTTCAGGCGCCCATACTGCTCGGTACGGGTCGACCGCTCTGGTCGGATTTCGGTGTCGGCACGCTCTCAGAGGCGAGAGCCCTGCGCCTGCGCCCCCCTCAGCTCCTCGGCGACGACGTATGGCTCACGGCGAGGCGCCGCCAACTGGAGGCCAGTTCATGTTCACCGGGATAATTGAAGCCCTGGCGGAGGTGGTCAGCCTAGCGCGGTCTAGCGACGACGCACGCCTGCGCCTGCGTGTCTGCTGGGCCGATGGCCCGCTGCCGGGTGTCGCGCTCGGCGAGAGCGTCGCGGTGAACGGCACCTGTCTCACGGTGGTGGCACACGCTGTGGAGGGCCAAGCCGCGCTGCTCGACTTTGACGCCAGCCACGAGACGCTCGCGCTGACGTCCCTCGGCGCGCTGTCTGCTGGTGACCGGGTCAACGTCGAGCGTGCGCTCCGCGTCGGCGATCGCCTGGGAGGCCACTGGGTGTCCGGTCACGTCGACGGCGCCGGCACGCTCGCGGCGATCAAACGCACCGGCGACGCATGGGATCTGTCCTACCGCATGCCCAAGACCATGGAGCCAGAGGTGGTGCAGAAGGGCAGCATCTGCATCGATGGCGTGTCGCTGACCGTCAACCGCGTGTGGCCTGAGCACTTCGCCGTCACGCTCATCCCCCACACCGTCGCGCACACCCAACTCCTCGAGGGCGGCGTCGGCAAGACGGTGAACTTGGAGTCCGATATTATCGGCAAATACCTGCGACGATTCGTGAAACTCGGCATCTCGACGGGCCATGCCGATGGCCTGAATCTCGACACGCTACGGAAGGCGGGTTTCGCCTGACGTCCAACCGGAGGACCGACCCTGCACCACGGAGCTGTGGCGACCTTGTCTGCCTGTGGCAAGGGTGCTACCAATCCGCTCTGATCCCCGGCTGGTCGCGCTAATATGACTTCTCGGACCCTACCAGAATCCGGCACGTGTCTCGCCGCCGCCCTGGTGGTTGGTGCGACATCGCCCGGTGGCAAGTCGTCGCTGACCAACAATGGCGTATGCACCGTGTTTGTCCGAGGTTGCGTGCTGATCGCGATGACGTGGAGCGTGAGCGTCTCCACGGCGATGGCGCAGCAGGGCACCGCCCGCGCGACGACCCCACCCAAGGCGGACTCAGACGTCCGACGCGCCGCGCCGACGGCGAACACGGGCAAGGCGGGCACCGCGCCAGCTGCGCCGGCGGCCCGCTCGGATGTGGGACCGAATGCCACCGGCGTCGCTTCGGGCGCCGCTGGCGTCGAGAACTTGCCGGCGAACGCGATCACGGTCCGCAGTCTCATCGTCCAGAAGCGCCTGCCGGACGCCCTGCGCGTCGCGGAGGCGGTGCTGCGTCGTTACCCCAACGACCTCGAAGTCGCGATGCAGCGCGCCCGATTGCTCTTCTGGATGGGCAAACCCAAGGCCGCGGAGACGGCCGCGGTCGCGCTCTACAAGCGCGATCGCCGCAACTTCGCTGCGCTGCGGCTCGTCGGCGAGATCCGACAGCAACGCGGCGACCGTCGCGGTGCAATCCGCGCCTACCGCGAGGCCCAGCTGCGCGGCGATCCGGACGTGGTGCTCGCGATTCGCCTCATCACGCTCTACCTCGACATCCGCGAGCCGGGGCTGGCCTTGGCCCAGGTGCGCCCTGGCATGGAGATGCCCGACGAGCTCGCGTTTCGCCTCGCAAGCGGCCGCTATCCGTGGCGGCTGGAGGCGTGGGGCGGGCTGACATCGTTCAACGGCCAGCTCTGGCGACGCGGTATGCTCAACGCGAGCTACACTTGGTCGCCGCGATTGGCCCTGCTCGCGGGCGTCTCGGCAGAGGATCGCGGCGTGGATCGCGTCGGCGTGCAGATCCTCAGTCAGCTCTTCTTCTCGACCGAGAAGGTCTCCGGGGACGTACGCCTGGCCTGGTCGCCGCTGACGGGCGGCTATCTGCCACCCATTGACGCTTGGGTTGAGGGCGCGTACCGGCTCCACAAACGCTTCGCCATCGGCGTTTGGGCGCGCTACGCCAGCTATCAGGTCGCGCCGTTGTATTCGATCGGACCCTACGTGCCGATCTACCTGGGACGCCTCACGCTGAAGCCTGGGTACCTCTTTGTCGTCCGTGGCCTCACCGTCGCTGGCGACCTTGGACAGACCGGCCACACCGTCTTCCTGCGCGCGCGCTGGCAGCACAACATCCGCACCGCCGTCTTTGCGTGGGCGTTCTGGGGCCAGGAGGCGGTGTTCAACAACCGCTCCGTCTACGGACCCGACGAATCCGGCCCGTCGCTCGTGTTGGGCTGGGACCAGTGGATCGGTGAGCGCCTGGGCTTCCGCCTCATGGGCACCGCGTATCGTCAACTTGAGCTGGACGCCACCATGTGGGACGTCATCGCGTCCGTGAGGTTTCGACTGTGAACGTCGACCAGCTGTCTCTGCCTGAGCTGATCGTCGTCATCGTTGTGGCGATCGAGGTGCTCATCGTCGTCGTCGCGATCGTGACGCTCCTCGTCGTGCGACGTCGCGCGATCGGGCGTGAGCAGCGCTACGACCGCGCACGGAGCGAGCTGTCGGAGATCATTCAAGAGCTTGGCGGTCCCAATGACGCAGACGCTCGGCAGCGCGCCTTTGGCGTGGTTCAGCGCCTCGGCAGGGACAGCGCGCGACGCCTGCTCACGGAGCTGGGCGAGTTCCTCACCATCGATTTGGTGGAGCCGCTGGCGACGATCTTCAATGAGGCGGGGCTCGCCGACGCGTCCGCCGCGGGGTCGAAGAGCCGGCCATGGGAGCGTCTACGGGTGATCCGCGAAGCGCGCGCGCTCAATGACCCGGCGCGGTTGCTTGGGGACCTGATCAAGGACGACAGCCCCGACGTTCGTCTCGCCGCTTTTGAGGCGCTCTGCGCGCTAGGTCGCGCTGACGAGGCGCTGGTCTCGTTGCGCGGCATCGCCAATGAAGGTCGCCTCGTCCGCATGCGCGCGGTCGACGCCCTCGCCGCGAGTCAGCCCTTTCCGCTCCAGCAGCTTAAGAACTTGGCCGAGTCCGATTCTGCCGCGCTGCGCCTAGTGACGGTGGGCGCCCTCGGCCGTGCCGTGGGCGTCGAAGCCAACGACGTGGTGGTCGCAGCGGTGACGGATTCGGACGTCGAGGTGCGTATCGAAGCGCTCCGGGCCCTGCGAGACATGGAAGACCGCGCCGCGCTGCCAGCCTGTATTGCCGCCCTCGAAGACGAGTTTTGGGAGGTCCGGTCTGCCGCCGTCGGGACAGTCGCCGATCTGGGCGGCGACGGTGCCGCCGAGCACCTGGGCCCGCTGTTGGACGACAACGCCGAGTGGGTGCGCCACAACGTGTCGCTCGCGCTGCGGCGCTGTGGCGCTGCGGGACTCGCCGTCCTCCGTGAATCCGCCGCCCGTGGCAACGACAGCGCAAGCAGCGCCCTGGCCGAGCATCGCCTGCTCACGGAGGGCGCGTGACCGGATTTCTCAACCTTGCTGTCCTCATCTACTTCGTCGGTCTGACGGCGGGCTACATCGCGCAGTTCGTCGCCGCCGTCTTTGGCGTCATCCGCGTGCGGCGCGACCTCGAGGGCTCATCGCCGGAAAACGTCAGCTTGCGTGGCCGCGCGACCTTGCCTATCAGCATCATGGTGCCGGCCCACAATGAGGAGATCACGGTCGTCGAGTCTGTGCGGGCGCTCTTGAATCTGCGGTATCCCCAGCATGAGGTGGTCGTCGTCAACGACGGCTCTAAAGACGAGACCCTCAACAAGCTGCGAACGGCCTTCGCGCTCGAGCCGGTACCGCTCGATATCCGCCACGATCTGTCGACCAAGCCCATTCGCGCCGTCTATCGGTCGGCGATCAATCGCCGGCTCTTGGTCATCGACAAAGACAACGGCGGCAAGGCCGACGCGCTCAACTGCGCCGTGAACGCCGCTCGCTTTCCGCTGGTGTGCGCGGTTGACGCCGACACCCTCATCATTCCCGACGCCTTGCTGCGCCTCGTACGCCCCTTCCTCAGCGACCTGGAAGTGGTCGGCGTAGGCGGCACGCTGTGTCTGGCCAACGGCTGCAAGATCGAAAAGGGCAACGTGATCGAGGTCGGCTTGCCGCGGAAGTGGCTGGCGCGCTTTCAGGTCGTCGAGTACATGCGCGCGTTTCTCGTCGGCCGGCTCGGCTGGGACGGTCTCGGCGGCAACCTCATCGTCTCCGGTGCGTTCGGGCTCTTTCGTCGCAGCGCCATCGTTGAAGCCGGCGGCTACGCGACAGACTCCGTCGGCGAAGACATGGAGCTCATCGCCCGGCTGCGCCACAAGATCCCGCGCTGGCTCCAGGCCCGCGCGATCCGGCACCTACCCGACCCCGTGAGCTTCACCGAGGCACCGGAGTCGATGACGATCCTAGGAAATCAGCGCGATCGCTGGCAACGCGGGTTGTTCGACACCCTCTGGCACCACCGCCGCATGACGCTCAACCCTCGTTACGGCGCGATTGGCCTCTTCGCCATGCCGTTCTTCTGGTTGTTTGAGCTGATCGGCCCGGTGATCGAGTTCTTTGGCTACTGTTACTTCCTGATCACGGCGGTCGCCGGCGAGCTCGAGCCCCTGTTCGCGTCGCTGTTCGCCATCGTCGCGATGCTCAGCGGATTCGGCCTGAGCATCGGCGCCATCCTGCTCGAAGAGCTCTCGCTGTCGTTCTTCCGCGCGCCTGGCGACATGCGCAAGCTCGTCACCGTCGCCTTGCTGGAGAACTTCGGCTACCGCCAGATGCTGCTGTTTTATCGCATTCGCGGCATGTTCAAGTACCTAACCGGCAGCCACGGCTGGGGCCGTATGACGCGACAGGGTTTCGCCGTCGACTACAGCCGAAATCAGGCCACCGGCGGCATCTTCATCCCCCTCATCGTCATCACGTTGGTCACGCTCATGTTGGCGCTGCCCGTCGCGTGGCTGGTGAAACCGCGGGACAATACCCACGTGCTGGTCGTCGACAAGACGGTGCCGCTCGACAGCTTCCGCGAGCATCATCGCCTGATGTGGATGCTCTCGCAGCACAAGGCCCCGGCGCCAGACAACCGCCTGCTGTGGAATCGCGAGCGTGACTACATCGGCTACGATCCGCGGTCGGGCGACCACACCGATCTGCTCGACATCCACCTGCGCGGCAAGAACGTCCTCTACATCGCTGACACCTATGGTGTGTACAAAGACGACTACGAGGCCGCGCGGCTGAACCTGGAGCATCTCGAGCGATCGAGGAAGATCTACGGCGGGCTCTCGCTCGACGAGGTCAAGGTGATTGAGCGATTTGCCCAAGCTGGCGGTCGTGTGATCGCAGAGTTCAACTCGTTCGCGAGCCCGACCGAGCGGGCGGTGCGACAGCGAATGGAGACGATTCTCCGCTTGAAGTGGACGGGCTGGGTGGCGCGCAAGGCCGCTGAGCTCTCGGACTACCGCGAGATCGCGACGTGGATCCGCAAGCGCTGGGAGCTGGAGTTCAAGCGACCGTGGGATCTGGAAGGGCCCGGCGTCATCTTTGTGCACGAGGATGGCCGCGTGCTGGTGCTGCGTGTGGGGCCTGAGCTGAGCGAACCGGACGTCGTGGTCATGCAGGGCGATCGCCGAATTCCGTATCACTACTGGTTCGACATTGTGGTCGCGAACCGGCCCAACGATGTCCGCTCTGGCTACCACGTGCCGACGACGGCAGAGGGCGACCGCTTGATGAGGGCCTTTGGCGTTCCCAACGTGTTTCCGGCGGTGATTCATGACGATGGCTTTGAGCGCACCTATCTAGCCGGGGACTTCTCCGATTTTGGTGGCATCTTCGACCCGCCTTGGCTCGCCGGCATCACGACGATTCGGTACTGGCTGTCGCGCGCTGGCCTCGTGACGCCGGAAGCGCAGCTGACCTGGGAGGTCTACGCGCCGGTGATCGAACAGCTGCTCGAGTCTGACGGGTGAGGGCGCTCATCGCCGGGTGGGCCCTGCTCGCGCTGTGTGCCAGCTGCGGCGGGCCAGAGGTTCCGCGTCCCGCTGAAGGCCAATGTGCCTCGCCGGACGTGTGGCATTGGGCGGCGCTCGCCAGCCAATCGCTGCGTGTCGAGCGCTTCGTTGTCAGGCCCCTCTACGACTTGAACGGCAGCGGCGGCGCGAACCACCTCGCGCCGGTGACGTGCTCAGATTGCACCGCGGTGGTGAGCTACCCCGATCCCCTGCGACACCCGGGTGCGCCGAAGGGTTTCGAGCGGCTCAAGCAACGCAGCTTCACGTACGACAACGCCCTGGTCACGCTTGTGCGCCTATCGGAGTCGCGGCACGAAGAGGCGCGACAGCTGCTCGCGACCTTGGCCGCGCTGCAGACGGCCGACGGTGCGTGGGGGTTCTCGTTCAACATTAAGGGCGACGGCTTCTACAACGCGGGCTACGTCCGCGCGGGGGTCGTCTCGTGGGTGTTGTACGCCATGGCGCGCTATACGGAGGTCACGCGTGACCGTCGCTTCGTGCCGAACATGCGCCGCGCTGGTCTGTGGCTGAGCGGCCGGATCGACCCGGCAAATGGCCTGATCCGTGGTGGTGCAGGGCGCTGGATGGATGGCGGAGGGCGCTACGAGCCCGGTCACATCGCACGTTGGGCGAGCACCGAGCACAACGTCGATGCTTGGTTTGCGTTGCGCTTGGCGGCGCGTGTGGACCCGCAAGGAAGCTGGCCGAGCGCCGCCTTGCTGCGCGTGGCGATCGCCAATCAGCTCTGGATGCCAGGACAAGGTCGCTACGCTCGGGGCATCGAAGGCCACAAGAAAGACCCAGTCATCGCGCTCGATGCGGCCGGAACGTGGACAGCGCTACACGCCATCGCTGCGGGGCAGACGGCCCGCGCCGTGCGCGCATTGACGTTTGTGGACGACCGTCTCGGCGCCGAGAACGGCGGCTGGCACACCCATAAGCCGGACAACAAGGCGGACGACCGGCTGTGGTTTGTCGAAGGGTCCGTCGCCCGCGGCATGGCGCTCTCACGCCTTGGTCAGCGCGGGCGCGCCCGCGCCGCGCTCACGCAGCTCGCCCAGTGGGGCTGTGTTCGTGGTCTCCCGCTCGCCTACAGCAATCGCTGGTACCGCGACTACCCGCTCACGCCAGCCGCGGCCCCGACCGCGTGGTTTGTCCTGGCCGCCCGTGAGGTCATGCGAGGCGAACCAGCGTTCCTCTGGCGACGGCGGCTACCGTGATGCCGGGCGGATGGCGCGTCGGTTTTGACCGCCTGCGCGGCGCGGGCATACTCGGCCGCATGTGGCGTGTGTATCTCCTAGTCGTGGTCAGTGGAGTTTGTGCCGGCGGGTGCGGCTCCGACGCTTTGACAGAGGTGCCGCTCGCGGCCAGCGTGAAAGCGGCGCTCTCCGATCCGACCGGCTTGCCGCGCGCGACCACGCCGACCGGCGCTGTCATGGCGACGGCAGCGGCGAGCGGCGCCGACGGTCTCGGCGCCGCGACTGGCCCTGGCGCCACGAGCGCGTCCGCGGCCCCGATAGGACCTGGAGACACGACTGGCGCGGTGGACGCCGGGAGCCACGTCGGC
>CALENB010000171.1 GCA_937910235.1 uncultured Myxococcales bacterium
CCAGGACTGCGACGGCGCGCCGGACCCGTGGTTCAGCAAGGATCTGGACACCTACTGGGCCAATCCAACGCCGGTGTGGGCCAGCTTCGATTCACCCAAATCCAACCCCAAGCTGGACCTCGCCGACGCCGATGGCGCGGGGCCCGAAAACCTGAATCTCGATGAACCGGCAGGCACGATGGCCAAGCCGAACCACTATCACGTCGGCGTGCACTACTGGAACGACCACGGGTTTGGCGCGTCGTTCGCGACGCTGAACGTGTACCTCCTCGGTGTGCTCGCGCTGCAGATTGAGAACGTGAAGCTGGAGGAGTTGGACATGTGGTACGTCGGCAAGATCAACTGGCCGAACGCCATGAGCGCGAAGAACATGACGGTGGATCCCTTTGAGATCTGCTACCAATCTGGCGATCCGTGTGACGAGACGAAGCCAGGAAAACACTGGCAACCAAAGGGTGATTGGTGTGTGCGGAGTTGCTACACGCCGAGCAATGGACTGGTGGGGTTTGGCGACGGCGGCGCTGTTTGTAAGAAGCCGTAGAAACGGCCATCAGAACTCAGAGGGCCGAGGGCGACAGCTGGAAACGTTCTTCCATCAAGGCGCGGAAGCATCAGCCGTCACAGGAATCGGTTGTGCAGGCGTTGTTGTCGTTGCACTGCGCCCGCTGACTAGAGGGGCTACTCGTTGCTGGCATTTTCGGGTTGGACTGGTAGAGGCACGGGGTCCAACCGGCGGATTTTTGGGTGCTACAGGCGCCCATGGCGCACGCAGGTCCGTCGGCGCACGTTGGGTTGGTTCAGGTCGAACAACAGTCGGATCGAGCTGGGTTTCGGCGGCTTCTGCACGTCCCCTCAGCGCTTCATTCGAGCAGGCGGCATGGGATCGACCACGTTAGCGCTGCAGTCGCTCGCCGCCTTGCACAGGCACAATCCGTCAACGTTCGGGGATTTGCAGGTCGATTGTAGGAAAAAATGCCGAATTTGCAAGCCATCTGCGCCAAATCCGTCAGCGACCTGCGCGGCTGGATCGTTGCTGGCGCAGCCCAGCGCGAGCGTCAGCACCAGGATTGTGAGCCGCCACGGCGCGGCCTGCTGACACGTGTTCCGACCTCTCACCACGGCAAGATGCATGCGCTCAGCTGCTTCGTTGCCGCGATGGCTGCGTGCAGACGACGTCGTCCATCCTCGTTTGTGTCGAGACGGCCGGAGCCCAGCGGGCACGTCCGGTCGCGCGGTGCGCTCGGTGGCGCCGCGTCTCTGTCGGAAGTCGAGCGTGTTGCGCGCGCGCTCGGTCTAGGGTGCTGCTACTGAGTCGCCATACCTGCCCCTCTGATCGTCGCTACAACCCCACAATCTCCGCAATTTCGCGCCCCGTCGCCGTCGAACACGTGATCCGCACGCGGTCCCCCACGCCAAACAGCCCCAGCAGCGCCACATCGCCTGAAAACTCGGCTGGCACGATGCTCGCCGTCGGGCGCGACTTGCCGTTCGACAGCTGCGCCGCGCTCACATCCAACGCAAAGTACGCCTGTTTCGCAGCCTCGGTCGGGCCGAGATGGGTACGCGGCTGATGCTCGCCACACTCGGTGACCGCCCCTTCCACGATCAGCTGCAGCTCCGGCTTTTTGCCCAGCAATCTCGAAAATATGCCGCCAGCCATCACGTCTACTCCCCGCCGCCGTTGGCATCTAAGTCGCCTTCCCCGCCGCCGTTTTCTTCCTGCTCTTTCGCCGCGCGCTTGTTCATCGCCGTGGACAGATCATTCGGGTTCGCGATGAGGGCGCCAAACATGCCAGTCGGCGCCTCGTCTCCGGTCGCCTCCTCATAAAAGCCCTTCGCGAACGTGGCGCAGCTGTGGCCGCCGTTGAACCCAAACAGGTTGTAGTCGCCGCCCCGCGACTTGGCCCAGGCCTCGCCCTTCGCCAGCTGGTCCTCGTCCACCGCCGTGTTGAGCGTCCCCGTCGCGCCGCGGCTGCCATCGGGATGCAGGACGCGGCCCTCCACCGACTTCCAAGGCTGATAGCGGGGGAAATCGCGCACGTTGTTCGCCGTGTAGCCCCACGAGTCCTTACGACCGTCGGGCTTAACGATGTCGACCCAGCAGTGGCCGACGTTCAAGTCCTGCCAGAACTCTTTGGAGAAGGGGCTGCCGCCGCGCTTGGCCGAGAGGATGACCTGGGCCGTCTTCGGCTTCTCGCCCTCTTTGGCCTCGCCCTGCTGCTGGCCTGCCGGCGTGTCGCCATTGGGGCTGACCAACTGCCGCTGTGCGTCGTAGCCCTGGCCGCCGCGAAGCGCTCCGCGCAGTTGGCTGCGCTCGCCGCCGCCGGACGCTGGGGTTTGAGCGGTCTGGCCACCCTGGGCGGCGCGGTCTCCGCCTGTGCGATCGAAGTTCATGTTGCTGCCCTCGCCACCAACCTGATGCGTCGCTGGGACGCGATCTCAAGAGGTCTGTGCGTGTCTGTCCCCCGGTTGCCGCGAGCCGTGACCGGTGCGGAGCGGCGAGCGTAGCAGAGTGGGTCCCAGCTGCCCCGAAAAAGCGGCGCTGTGGCGGTGGATGGTGGGTGCGATGGACCCCGGAGACAGCGGGGGTTCTGGGCTACGGTTCCGTGCCGAGCAGGCGATTTCGCCGATGACGCACAGGGCGCCGAAGCGCGCTTGGCGCGGGCGTGGGTGTGACGCGCCGGACAACCCGGTAGGCTCGTGTGCAGACGGCGGACGGTGGCAGGCCAACATCCGCGCCGATGCCTAACGTCGCTGGCGTGCGCTTCACGGTGGGGATCCGTTTCTTCACCCTGGGCAGTAGGAGGTGTCATGGCCGATTTTGACCCTAAACGCGTACAGCGGCTGGCCGTGGCGCTGGATGCGGCTCTGCGTGCGAGCCCCGTGCACGGCGCAGACGGAATCTTGGCGCAAGTCGAGCTCGTGCTGCGAGCCGCGGCTGAAGGCAACCTCACCGAGCCGATAGCGCGCCTTCCTGGCTGGTACCATTTCGTCGATTCAGGGATGCCAGCGGACCCCGTCGCTCACGGTCTGTGGTTTGAGTTCGCCGCAGCGATTGAAATCCCGAATTCCGAGCGCGAGGCGACGCCGCCGCAGCGAACAGCGCCGACCGGAGCGCGGTCCGGAGCGGGCGCGGCCATTGTGGCGAACGAGAAGAGCGTCGAGCGGCTCAATGGGCTGCCGCTGGCCGGCCTACTCGCCGCCCTTGGCGAGGCCAACGGTGTGCCCGAAGTCCTGCCGGGTGTTGTTTGGAAACAGCTGCCCAATGGCGCCGTCGTCGAAGTCCAGCTCGGACCGGACGGCACGGGTTGGCTTAGCAGCGTGATCGCGCCCAGAGGCGCAAAGTCGCACCAGCAGCGAGCACGCAGGTGCATGGCGACCGCAGCGCGACAGGCCGCGCTGATGGCACTGTCGACGGCAGGGTTTGGCGAGGACCTGCTGAATGCCGTTGCCGGGGAGACGCGCGACGGCCTGCGACACCTCGAGACGACGCTCTATCTGAAGGGGAGCCAGGTCCGCTTGTATGCCCTGGTCGACGGCCCGGTGATTGAGCTCGCGCTGCACCCAGACGGCGCCGTGCGGTGGTTTCGGACGGTCGCCGGCTATAGCGGCCAAGCGCGCATCGACGCGGCGGACCGCGTCTCGCCGAGCCTGCCCGAACACCATCCGCAGCCCTTGGCGGCACGGTCGTGGGGCGAGGCGTTCGCCCATGCACGCGCACAGGGCAGCGCTGTAATCCGTATTCGCGAGCATTACGGGGCGCGTCAGCGGGTGGAGCTGCTGTGCGAGGATCGCGCGACAGACGAGACGCCCTGGTTTCCGCGTCTAGGCGTCGACGATACCAAGGCGCTGGCCGAGACGACGTTGGCGACACGAACCTACACCATCGCGAACCGGCAAAATCTGAGCCCGAGCTACCTCGGAACCGCGGATAAGTCGCTCCTGACCGTGCGGCAGTGGGCGGCGTTCGCCACCGCGCTTGTCGCCCCCGGGGACGGTCGCCCGGTCTCCAAGCGGGATCACGACATCGCGAAGAGCGCGCTCGAAGTCGCCCAGGCGCTCATCGATTCGAGGTCTGTGGACGCCCGGGAACGGCCCGCCCCCCCATCCCGCCCATAGTCACAGCAACTCGCAACCGCAGAAACGCCAGAAAACCCCGAACTAGCGGCCCCATAGCCCGTCGTTCCACCACAAAAGCTCGCATCGCCACGTCCGGCATCCGCACCCGCAGCGCCGGCACGACCACCATCCGGGCCAACAACGCTGAGGTCTCCGAGGGTAATCAGGCGCTATTTCTCCTGATTCGCGACACACCTGCGGACAAGTGGCGCATCGGTCGCTACATCTTCTCCACCACCCAACCGAGGAAATAACCATGAAAGCCTGGCGACTTCACCACCCCGGCGGACCTGAAGCGTTTGTGCTCGAAGACCTCCCGCGCCCAACCCCGACCGCATCACAAGTCCTCATCGAGGTCCGCGCGTTCGGCCTCAACCGCTCCGAGTGGTTCACGCGCGTCGGCGATTCGCCCACCGTGCAACTGCCCAGAGTGCTCGGCATCGAGTGCGTCGGCACCGTCGTCTCCGCGCCCGGCGGCCAATTCACCGCCGGCCAGCACGTATGCGCGATGATGGGCGGCATGGGCCGGGCGTTTGACGGCTCGTATGCCGAGTACACGTGCGTGCCGGTGGCGAGCGTCTTTCCGGTGGCGACCACCCTGCCCTGGGAGGTTTTGGGCGCGCTGCCCGAGATGCTGCAGACCGTGCATGGCTCGCTACAGACTGGCCTCGGCGTGCAGGCGGGCGAGACGCTGCTGATTCGGGGCGGCACGTCGTCCATCGGGCTGGCGACACTGGCGATGGCCAAGCAATCTGGGCTCCGTGTCGTGTCTACCTCACGCAATCACAGCAAGGCAGCGATGCTCCGAGCGGCCGGCGCCGATGACGTGGTGGTCGACGATGGCCACATAGCTGCGGCGATTCAGGCGCGCTACCCGGGCGGCGTCGACCGCGTGCTCGAGCTCATTGGAACCAAGACGCTGCTCGATTCGCTGCAGTGCGTGCGCGCCGGCGGAGTCGTCTGCATGACCGGGATTCTGGGCGGAGAGTGGGAGCTGGCGGCGTTTCGACCGATGGGCCACATCCCGACAGGCGTGCGGCTAACGTCCTACTCCGGCGGTGCGTTGGACATCTCGGTTGCCCAGCTGCAGCGCTACATCTCGCTGGTGGAGAGCGGCGAGCTGGCGATTCGACGTGGACCGACGTGGTCGTTTGACCAGCTGCCCGCGGCGCATGCGGCGATGGATGGTAACAGCGCGGACGGCAAGATGGTCGTGGTGTGCTAGAGAAAGGGCCACAGCTAGTTTCCGCAGTTCGTCGCATCTGACGATCCCAAACCCGGCCGCGTCACCCTCTGGGCCTGGGCCATCGATGCGGAAATGGCTGCTGGACGAGAGCAGTGGCGACACGCCGCACCAGCCGACCTGTGTTTTTACCTCGGATCGTGTCGAACCGTGACGGAAACCTCTGTTCGTCCGCATATAGCTGATGCGAGGTGCGACACGTCAGTCCGCCCGAGACGTCCCAGCCCAAGGAATCCACATGCAGCAGCTCTCACGCACCGGCGGCGACCTGGATCACACCATCGGCCGCGCAGTCAGCGTCGCCATCACCGTGTTCGCCCTCACGGCGGTCCTCGCAGCGCCAGCCCTCGGCTTCGCAGCGGCGCCCAAACGCGGGTCTGCAGCGGCGAAGACCGCGAAGACGACGCAGCAGGCAGAGACGGCGACCACGGACGCCGGCCGCTTCTTCCGATTCGAGCCTCAGGCGATCTCCGGCCAAACGAGCCGAGGTGTGACCGTTCACCGCGGCCACGAGCGCGCCATCTTCGAGAAGCTGTTGCGGCTGAAAAAGTCCTTCAGCCACCTGATCGCGGCCAGCTCCAAAGACCTCGCGCTGCGCTGAACAAAATCCCTAAAGTGTGACCCTAGTTCCTACGACCTTCGAGAAAGTAGAGTTCCATCGTGCCCTTGCCCTTGACGTCGATGGCTCCGCGAGGGGTCAACAGGAAATCATCGCCTAGCAGCTCGGCGGTCCTCGCCGACACTTGGATCCGACCGGGTTCGCCGTGAGATTCCATCCGACTGGCGGTGTTCACCGTGTCGCCCCACAGGTCGTAGGCGAAGCGCGCGGTACCGATGACCCCTGCCACCGCGGGGCCTGAATGAATGCCCATGCGGAGCGAGAAGGGTTGTCCATCAGGCCGCAAATGCTGCTGCACTGCGTCTCCGAGCGCGAGCGCGAAATCTGCGAAGGCCGCCGCGTGGTCGTCGCGGGCGTCCGGCACGCCTGACGCGACCATGTACGCGTCGCCGATGGTCTTGATCTTCGCGACGCCAAACTCCACCGCGATCGCGTCAAAGCGGCGAAAGACCATGTTGGGTCGTGCACCAGCTGCTCCGCGCTGACCTGAGCGGAGTAGTTCGTGAAACCACAAATATCGGCGAACAAGACGCTGACCTCTTTGTGGGCGTCAGCGATCGTCGGCACGCCCTCCTTGAGCTGCTGGGCGATCCGGGCCGGCAACATGTTGTCGATCAGCTCATCGGAGCGCGCCTGCTCGAAGCGGATTCGACTGGTAAACCAGGCCGCCGCGAAGAACACGACTGAGAGCGCCGTGCCGATGTTCATGAGGTAGAAGAGCGCACGTGCTGCGTCACTGACAGGCAGCGGCTCACCGAGGAGCGCCGGGTTCAGGAGCACTGTCACCGCCAAAACGAGGAGAAACTGGAGCAACCAGAAGACCGCCTCGCGATAGGGCAGGAAGATCAGGGCGCCGATGGGGCCGAGGAAGCTCCAGGCGATGACGAGCCCCGAGTTGTGCAGGCTACCGATGCTCCAGCCGATGAGCGCCGAGATCCACGTGATGCACGTCAGCTGTGCATAGACGAGCGGCATGTGGTCGGCCCGGCGTGCAGCGATGACGATGGCAGCGCCGACGACCGCCACGAACGTCAACGGCAGCATCGTGGTGAGGCCGGCGCCGAAAATTGTGTAGTAGAGCCCGCTCCACACCAGCCCGCAGGCGCAGCAGCTCAGGGCGATGATCAAGATGAGCAACTTCTGAAAAGACTGCTCCTCTGTGTCCCCGAAGCGAGCCGCAAATCGATGCGTGAAAGCGGGCAGCACCCACGATTTGGCTTCCACGGGGCCCCCTCGCTGTTGACCTACAGGCTCCACGTGCGGTTGCGCGCGGACGGTGTAGGGCCAAAGCAGACATGTCCGGTCTCTCCGAAGCAGAGATGCTGGATTCCTCCGCCAGTCTGGAGCGTCACCGCGCACATGGGAACCACCGCGCCGCGCTGAACGAGAGAATGCCTAAAGTGTAAAGTGATAATACCTGACCCTACTTCCCCCCGGCCTTCTCCCACATCCGGATATACGCCTCCGCGGAGCGAAACAGCGGCTCTAGGGCCTTGTCGGTCATCCCGTCACGCCGCGCGTCTTCGATGACCTCCGGCAGCAGCCCGATGTGGATCATGCCCTCTGTGTTGAAGTCGACCTTCCGGTCGCCGAGGTACGGCTGCTTGAACGTCACGTTGCCGTCGACAGACGTAAACGGATACGTGATCGGGTTGGCCTGCGGGGCGTTGCACCCCTTGTCTTTGCCGAAGCGTGGCCGCGGACCGCCGGCGAACCCGTTCAGGTCGAACGACAGCGCCTCGGCCGGGTACGCGCCGTTGGCGACGGCCTCCTCGACATGCCCAGTGATCCCCTGGCCCATGGTTCCGGGCTTATTCGGGTCTCCACAACGTCCGAACCGGGCGCCCACCAAGCCGCCGAGCTTGTAGATTCGGCCGCCGTTGCTGTTGCCGTGGGTCTTGGTCGCTGGGTAGTTGTTCTTCTCCAAGATCTCGTACGTCCGCGCCAACGCCCGCTGCGGCAGGTGGGCGACGTCGATGAGCATGCCCCGCGCCATCATCTCCTGGAGCAGCGTCTCGCCAAGCGGCGTCAGGCCGTGCTTCTGGCAGTACTTGCCTTTCAGCCCAGGGGCCTGGATCTCCGAGAGGTGCGGCGCCAGCGTGCCCAGCAGGTTGTCGACCAAGCCGCTCAGGTCGAAGGGCGCGGGCGAGTCGTACACGTCGCGCGGCTTGTTGAGGCCGCCAAAGGTGACGTCGCCGCCATCGAAGACCGTGTTGGGTCCCGGGCAGTCCTCCACGAAGTTCGAGTAGTGGCCGCTGTTGACGAAGTTGCCGAGCTCGATCACGCCGTTGGAGCCGTCCCCCGGTGAGAACGCGTTGTCGTACTTGTGGACCGGGAAGATCACCCGCACGCCGAGCTTCCGGTAGTGGTCGAGCTTGGCGCGGACGGTGTCTGCAGTGCAGGCCGAGAGACCCTTGGGCGGGGTCAAGAAGCAGTCGAAGAGGTTGGAGATCTCGATGCCCAGCACGATGACCAGCTTGCCGGCGTTGATGGCGTCGCGGGCCGCTGACGGGCTGTCGACGACGCGCAACCAGCCTTTGCCGGGTCCGCCGGCCTGGGCGTCAACGTAGCGCTCCAGGGCGTGGGCCTGCGCGATGGCGTGGTCGACGCTGACCATGTCGTTGCACGAGTAGAGCGTCTTCTGCGCTTTGGTACCGAGGGTGAGATCGCACATCACCGAGTTGCCCGTGGCGTGCTGGACGACGAGCCGCAGGCCGGCCAGGTAGGCGCGCTCGAGCCAGCGATAGTACATGGTCTGGTGGGTCGATTTGCGCCACGAGTTCGGCCAGTCGGTGAACGTCGGATAGCCGTCTGTGTGGTGATTGAAGTCCTTGAACTCACCGCTGGCGAGGGCGGGCAGCAGCGCGGCGACGTCGAAGCTCGCGTCGCCGTCGTAGACAAAGCCCATGAGATCACGACGGCCGTCAGGACCGTGCGAACGCGAACAGTCGGGCAGCGCGCGCTCGACGCCCAGCCGGTGAAAGGGGGCACCGTGGAAGAGTCCGCCGCCGCCGAAACCCGAGTCCGCCATCATGTGCGAGTGGATCTCGGCGATACCGTAGACCGCGCCATCGTCCCACTTTCGCGGCTTTACAGCGCCCTCGGCGTCGATGGAGAGCTCTGGAAACTCAGCGCAGCCGTCCGTCGGATGCAACGTGATGATGGCGGCCTTCGTGGGGTCGTCCGTCAGCCCCGACGCCGCCGGACCGGCCTTGGCCTGCGCGCTCAGCGTGAGGTAGC
This sequence comes from uncultured Myxococcales bacterium, assembly GCA_937910235.1. Taxonomy (GTDB): domain Bacteria; phylum Myxococcota_A; class UBA9042; order UBA9042; family UBA9042; genus UBA9042. Next base: position 9,222 of record CALENB010000171.1, read on the forward strand.
GATCGGTCGCGCGGTGCCGCAGCTGGTAGCGCTTGGGATCCCGCGCAGAGACCTGGAGCCGCCACTCGGCCGGGGACTTGAAGGTCTCGTCGAGGCGGTCGACGATCGACTCGAGCTTGGCAGGCCGCGTCAGCTGCCACCCGTCGACGCGCACGGTGTCCGCGTCTGACTTCACGGCGGCCAAGTAGCGCTTGGCGGTGTCGTAGAAGAGATAGGTGCCGAGATCGGAGGCCCGCATGCGGAAGTGCGTCGCCTTGCCGGCGTCGTCGTCGGAGAACGCGAACCGGTCGTCGGCCCCCCCAGGCCCAAGAAACGAAGCGTCTGAGCGCCGTCGAACGCCTCGACGGTGTAGCAGCCGCTGGCGAAGCCAAAGACGCCGTCGTCAGCCGGTGGCGCCTGCCGCGCGAACGCTGCGGGCTCGTTCGCCTCGTCGGCGCTGCAGCCGAGCGCGAGCCCAGTCAGCAGGCACAGGCCCACATACAAAGAGACGGGCGAAGGGCGCATGAGGGCTCCTAGGAAGCGACAAGCAGCGGAGGACTTGGGGGCGCGAGGCGCGAAGCGGGCGGCAGCGGCCCCCGGCATGGTCCACGTTCACCGGGCGTAGATCAAGGCGCGTTCGGGTGACTGAGCCGCGTGACACGGTCGGGGGCTCGCCCAAAGAATCGCCAAACGGGTGACCTGCGGCGTGGCAACGGCTAGCTTGCGCGCCTCTCGTGCACCCTAGAGGTCCTGTGTCCAAATTCTCCGATTTCCAGCTCCTGCCCTCCCTCCTCGAAAGCCTGAAAGAACAGGGTTTCACGCAGCCTACCGAGGTCCAAGCGCGGACCCTGCCGGCGCTGCTGAAGGGCGACTCCGTCGTCGCGGTCTCGCAGACCGGCAGCGGCAAGACCCTCGCGTACGTGCTGCCCATGCTGCACCAGCTCAAGTCGCTCGAGAATGATGGCTCGTCGGTCGAGCGCCCCGGACGACCGCGCGGGCTGGTTATCGTCCCGGGCCGTGAGCTGGGCGAGCAGGTCGGCAAGGTCCTCAAGGGGCTGACCCACACCACGCGGCTGCGCGTCCGCACCGTGCTTGGCGGGACCAAGAAGCAGATCGCGCGCCAGAACGTGAGCGGCCCGCTGGAGATCCTGGTGGCGACGCCGGGTCGGCTTGAGCAGCTGCTGGCGACTGGTCCGCTGCAGCTCGATGACATTCGCATGATCGTCTTCGACGAAGCCGACCAGCTGCTCGACCCAGGCTTTCTGCCCGTCGCGCGCCGCATCATCGCCGCCTGCTCGCGTCGCCCCCAGCTGGCGATGTTCTCGGCCACTTTGCCGCAGTCGATGGATCCAATCGTCGGCCAGTTCTTCACCACCGCGCCCCTGCGTGTGCGGACACGCGGCAGCCAGCAGGTCGTCGCCACGCTGCGCACCGACAACCGCGCGGTTGCCAACGGTCGCCGGGTCGACGTCCTTACCGCGGCGCTCGCCGAGGCGCCCGACGTGGGCACCCTGCTGTTCTCTAATACCCGCGGCCAATGCGAGCGGATCGCCTCGTGGCTCGAGGACGCAGGGGTTCCCTACACGACGTACATGGGCGAGATGGACCGGCAAGAGCGGCGCGATAACCTGGCGCGCTTCAGCTCTGGGGAGGTCTCCGTGCTGCTCACGACCGATTTGGGCGGGCGCGGCCTCGACATCGAGCGCATTGGCCGCGTGGTGAACGTGCACCTGCCCACCGACGTCAACAACTACCTGCATCGCGTCGGCCGCACCGCGCGGGCCGGGCGATCGGGGCAGGTCATCAACCTCGTCACCGAGCGAGACGCGCCGCTGATCGAGAAGCTCAAACGCCGGGAACGCGACCGCTAGCGCGTCATCATCCGCAAATCCCCGAGACGCCCCCCGGACGCCCGCGATCGGCCTCGATCATCGTTTCGTCCATGACGGTAGACCAGGCAGTCTCGCGAACA
>CALENB010000172.1 GCA_937910235.1 uncultured Myxococcales bacterium
CGAGTACAAGAACGACCCCGTCGTCACTGTGTAGCCATTCTTCGACGTCCAGCTTATCGGCGCGTAGCCACCGTAGACCTGGTTCAGGTTGTTCTTGATGACCGTCATCGTCGGCCCCTTGTTGTTGCACTTGCTGTGGAACGTCGACGAGCTCGTGCCGTCGTCGCTGCGGCGATAGCACAGCACCCACACCTGACTCGGGTTGCCGTACCAGGCGTTGACCTTGGTGATCCCGGTGCCATCGAGGATCTTGGACCCCGAAAAATAGGGCGGATCGCTGCACTTGCTGGTGTCAAACGCCGCGCAGTCCGCCTTGCAGGCTAAGGTTCCGTTCGAACCCGAACCTTTCTCCGTCGCGCAGGTCTTCTTGTTGAGATCGTCCGTGTCACAGACCTCCGTGCCGCCCCGCACCCCGTCGCCGCACATGGGCGCCGTCAGCACCTCGCGCCACTCGGTGCCTTGCAGCACGAACGTCTTGGCGAGGTCGGTGCGGTACACCATCTGTCCGGGCGTGCCGACCGATTTCTGCGCGGGCCAGCTGGGAACCACGAGGGTCCACAACGCCGGATAACCAGCCACCAAGGCCGCTTGACCACTCTGACTCGCGCTGATCGCCGCCGCGGCCGTGTGCGGGCTGCCCCCGCTGCCCAAGACCAACGTGCCCTGCACGCCGACGAGCTTGCTGGACTGCACGCCGAATCGCAGTGACCACCACAGCAGCTTGCCGTCGGAGCCGTTGGCCACGTCACAGTTGACCTTGTCGAGCTGCGGCACGCAGAACGCCGTGTCCTTGATCCGTAGGTTCCACGTCCCCTTCGGGCTCTTCCCGGTCCAGGCGCTGAGGTCCCCGGTCTTGGGTTTGGTCGGCGCGGGAAAGGTCGTCTTGAGGGACTTCTCGTCGGTCTTGCCACACGGATCGCAGAGCACCAGCCCGACCTTCTTGTTATCGGGCGGCAGCAGCACGAGCGAGACCGCGCCGAGGTTCGAGTTGGCGAGCTGCACATCGATCTCAACGTCGCCTTCGGCCAGCCCCACGTCACCGACCGTGATCGTCGACACCAGCTCAAGGCCGGTATTGTCAGGGATCGCCTTGCCCACGTCGGCCGTCGGGATCGAGAACGTCTCCGCGAACTGGGTGGTGAGGAGCTTGTTGCTGATCTCGTCGAGGCCGTCGCTCGGCAACGTGCCGGCGGTGCTGACACACTTCAGGCTGCCGTCTGCGTTAATCCCGGCGACAACCAGCCCGGTTTTGCAGGCTCCCACGGGCAGCGCGATGCCGGTGAGCTTGCTGCCGTCGCCAACAAAGCCGCCCGCTGTGACGGTCTGCGCGGTCATCGCCTGCGCTGTGATGTTCTTGGCCTTCAGCGAGAACGCGCCCAGGTCGATGTTGTCCGTGATCTTGAGCGCGGCGACGGGCACACAACCGGTGCACGAGAGCCCCGCAGCCGTCTGCGCGGACGCGGCCGACAGCGCCCAAAGCGTCGCGTGCAAGGCCTGGCGCGGCAGCTCTGGCTCTTGCCCGACCTGGACCCCGATCCACAGCGACGCCTTTGTGGCGAGCGCCCCGGCAGCCAGCGGTTTGACGCTCCCCAGGGCATGTGAGAACTGCCCCGCCGCGGTCGTCAGCGTCGCGGTCTCGGTCCACAGCGGCGTGCCTGTCTTCTCCGCTTCGTAGAGTGAAAATGTGAGGGTGTATGTGCCGTCCGTGGCAGGACCACCGCCGGTCGTTCGCAGCACGCCATCAAAGAGCAGCGTGGTGCTGCTGGCGGTCGCGACACGCGGCGCCATGAGCGCGAGGATCGCGGCGAGCGCGAGGGTGATTACGCTGCTGAAAGGGCGACGCCGCCGTCCTTGAAGCGGTGCGGCGGTCGACGTGGTTGTTGCGCGCATGATGTTGCCCCCGGGTGTGTTCTCATCCCGGCTGCAAACTACCGGTTGCTGCAGGTGGCGACAACGGTTGTGGTGCGGTCCACACAAACGAACCCGGCGTTTGCCGACGAACCTATACAGCGGCATCCTCGCGCTCGAATCGAGACAACCACGGAGCCCACGTATGCTGGCCGCGCCCCCATCGCCACGAACCTGCCCGGCGTGCGGTGCGCAGACCGAGGCGACGTACTGCCCCCACGACGGCGTGCTGACGATGGTGCAGCCGGCGCTAAAGGCCCAGGAACATGGGCTGCCCGTCGGCTTCATCGTCGCGGACCGGTACCGTGTGACGGGGCACATTGGCGTCGGCGGCTTCGGCTCCGTCTACGCGGCCGAGCATGTCGGGACTGGACAGGCGATCGCGATAAAAACCCTGCGCAATCGGACGGACGGCGCTTCGAACGACGACGTGAGCCGCTTTTTTCGCGAGGCGCGGGCGACGGAGATCGCGGTGCTGAGGCTGCATTAGCGTCCGGTCATCACGCCCGCCACAGCGGTCCACGACTGCCTGCCTCCGTCGCGCAAGAGCCGCTCAGGCCCGCGGGCCCAGTGGTCGATGGCCACCACTGCAGGTAGGCTGCTCGGATGCCGCGCGCCCACGTCCACACCGCCATGGCCAGCCTCGTCCTGTTGACTAGCGTCGCCGTGCCTGCGGGCGCCGCGCCGCGCGACGCCACACCGCGAGACCTCACACCGCCAGCGATCGGCGCCCCGTTAGCCGCCACACCCTCGGAGCTGCCCGCCACCACCCGCCATCCGGGCGAAACGCCCGGAGAACCAACGAAATCGCGACGTGATAAGGGATCGAAACGCCAGAAACAAGCGCCGAGATCACCCGGCAGCCAGGCAAGCAAGCGGGGGCGAACGCGCAAAAAAACAAGGATTCGAAGCGGCGCCGGCGCCACCGGCAAAGGCGGCGCAGCGCGAGAACGACAGCTCCTGCGCCAAGAGCGGCGCGTGGATGTCCGACGCGGCGGCACCGCACCCGATGCCACCGCACCCAATATCCCGGCACGCGAGCCCACTTGGCGCGACCGACGCCACCTCACAGGTAGTTGGTGGGGCGCGCGCACCGCGGGAGAGCGGCAGGGCTTCATCCTTGAACCCGGCTACGCCGTCGAAGCCGGCGTCGGCGGACGCACCAAGCCGCGGGCCGGACTCACGGGTCTCCTCGACATCGTGGCCACGTGGCACGACCCGTGGCCGGGCGGGCACCTGACTGTCATCGGGCAATTCGCCCATGGCAGCAACCTGTCGCTGCCACGGGCCGGTGGATCCGGGGTTGGAGACGTGCAAGGCGTCAGCAACATCGCCGGCCCGACCCGCGCGCAGCTCAGCGGCCTGTGGTGGCATCAGGAGATCGGACCCGCCTGGATTCGCGTCGGCCGCATGGACGCGAACATCGGCTTCGCCGCCTTGGAGCTCGCCGCGGAGCTGTTGCAGTCGTCGTTTGGCGTGCCGCCGAACATCCCGCTGCCGACGTGGCCGGACCCAGGCTGGGGGGTCGTCTCTGGCGTCAAGGTCGGCAGGGCGCTCGAGTTCGAAGCCGCGGTGTTCGAGGCCCAACCGCGCGGCGGCGACCCCTGGCGCCGCCCCGAGGGCGCGCTCCTGCTCTTCGAGGCGACGCTAAACACGCTCGCACGCGCCGGATCGAGCCGCGGCGGCGCAGTCCACGCCGGTGTCTGGGGTCGCGGTGACCAGGCGAACCCTCGGCTTGGCGCATGGCTCATGGCCGAGGAGCCCGTCTGGGCCGACGGCGACCGCTTCGTCGCGCTGTTCGGCCAGCTCTCCATGACCGGCGCAGGCGCGACGATACCGATGTACGGCGGCGGCGGGATCATCGCGCAGGGGCTGTGGGTCAGGCGTCCGACGGACATTGTGTCGGTCGCGTTCGCCCACGCGCGCCTCGCCACGGTGACACCGTCAACTGGCTGGGGGAGCGTTGGCAACAAGCATGAGACGGCGCTTGAGGTGCTCTACAAGCTGAGCCTGGCCGCGTCGCTGAACCTCGCGCTGGATCTGCAGTGGGTGCGCAACCCAAACGGCGCGACAGGGACTGGCAAGGTGGCGATCGTGCGGCTGACCACCTTGTTGTGAGCTCGGAAATGGTCCGTCGTAACGCCTTGACCGTCCGCGCTCGTATGCGTCACCGTCTGTCGCAATCGAACATCAAGCTCCTCATCCGCGGCCCGCGCGCCGCATCGCTCACGTGCCTCCTCGCTCACCGGAGTCCCTCCTATGTCCAACGCCCTCCTACGCCACTGGCAGATGCTCACGCTCGTGCCACGTGCGCCCAAGAAGATCGACACCGCCAACCTACAAGATCGCCTCGAGAGCCGTGGATTCAACGTCAATCGACGTTCCATCCAGCGCGATCTCGTCAAGCTCTCCAGCCACTTCGCCCTGGTCTGTGACGAGCGGGGCAAACCCTTCGGCTGGTCCTGGGCTCGCGACGCCCAGCCTTTTGATATTCCGGGGATGGATATGCACACAGCCCTCGCCTTCAACCTGGCAGCGGAGCACCTCGCGCACCTGTTGCCCCACGCGACCTTCAACGACCTGCGGCCGCATTTCGAGCGGGCGCGCGCCGTCCTCGACACGTTGGATGACAATGAACTCGCCCGTTGGCGTAGCTGCATTCGCGTGCTGCCCAACGGCCTGCCCATGGCGCCGCCGACGGTGCAGACCGAGGTGCTCGAGGCGATTCATGACGGGCTGCTGCATCGGCGGCAACTGGAGATCTCGTATCAACCCCGCACCAAGACCTCGCCGCGGGCCTACGTCGCCAATCCCTTGGCGCTGGTCTACCGAGACAAGATCGCCTATCTGGTGTGCGCGCTCTACGAGTACGACAACGTGGTGCAGTTCGCCGTGCATCGCGTGTCTGAGGTGAAGCAGACCGGGCTGTCCACACGTGTGCCGCCCGATTTCGACCTCGATGCGTATATTGGCGCTGGCGAATTTGGTTTTCGCGTTGGCGAGGCGCCGATTCAGCTGGTCGCGCGGTTGCGGGACACGGTAGTTATCGGCCTCGCCGAGACGCCGCTCTCGGCAGACCAGACCTTGCGGCCCGCTGAGAACGGCTGGGCGGAGCTGCGGGCGACGGTGGCAGACACGGCGCAGCTGCGGGTCTGGTTGCGGGGCCATGGCAGCCTGTGCCAAGTGTTGGGGCCGCCAGCGCTGCGTGCGCAGATCGCCGACGAAATGGCGGTTACCGCGCGGTTGTACGTGAACGGAGCGGGGGCTGCGGGAGCTGGGGGCCAGGCGCGCATGAGCGAAGGAGCGACGTAATGGGCTGTGGCTACGACATCATCGGCGACATTCATGGCCACGCCGACTCGTTGCGGGCGCTGTTGGGTGAGCTTGGCTACCGCTTGGTCGACGGAGTGATGCGGCATCCGTCACGAACGGCCATCTTTCTCGGCGACTTCATCGACCGAGGCCCGACGCAGCGCGAGACGATCGCGTTGGTGCGGCCCATGATCGACCGTGGCGGTGCGTTGGCGGTCATGGGCAATCACGAGTTTAATGCGATCTCGTACGATACGCTCAATCCGGCGACGGACGAGCCGTTGCGACGTCACTCTACGCGCAACACGCAGCAACATCAGGCGTTTTTAGATTCGTACAGCGGCGCGGAACGCAGCGAGGTGCTGGCTTGGTTTCGCACGCTGCCCTTGTGGCTAGAGCTCGACGGATTGCGCGTCGTGCACGCGTGTTGGGACAAAGGCGTGATCGCGCGGATCGCCCGGTTTCAAGGCGGATCAGCGCTGCTGGGAGACCCCCTCTTGCACGCTTCAGCGCGCCGAGACACGTGGCAATATGAAGCGATTGAGACCGTGCTCAAGGGCAAAGAGGTCGAGCTGAAGGACGGGTTGGGGTTTCATGACAAGGACGGCCACCTGCGCCACAACATCCGCGTGCGCTGGTGGGACGCGGGGGTGTCGACGTATCAGGAGGCCTTCATGGGGCCGGAGAGCGCGCGCACACACATCCCGGATGATGACATCGGTGGCGACCATCTGGTCGAGTACGGCCACGCAGAGCGGCCCGTTTTCCTTGGCCACTATTGGCTTGAAGGCGAGCCGGCGCCCCTGGCTGCGAACGTGGCGTGCGTGGACTACAGCGTCGCGAAGCCAGGTGGGAACTTGGTGGCCTATCGGTGGGATGGTGAGGCGGTGCTGACGGCAGAGAAGTTTGTTGCGGTGGCGCGTGTGGAGGGGTGAGGCGGCGGCGGCTGTATGTCGCCGCCGCCGCCGCCGCGCCAGCAGACCCTAGAGCTCGCTCAACTCGGCACGCGCGTGCGCCGCCGCGACCCGCAGACTGAGTAGCCGCGCGTTGGATGCATGCAGGTTTCGCAGCAACAACGCCGTGTCCTTCATTCGCCGCGCGGACGCTCTGAGCTCGTCGCGGCGTAGCTGCACTGCCACGGGCAACAGCGCGTCGATGCGCGCCTTCAGCACGGCGTCGTCCATGTTCTTGAGGCAGCCCGGGTGCGCGTTCTGCACCTTGGTCAAGGCGGCGCCAAACCGGTCGGCGTAGCTGTCGTCGCCGGTGCCGTTAGCGACCGTGGGGACCGTCACGTCCGTGGCCACCGACCCTACCAACACCGCGACCGCGTCGGCACGCTGCTGGAGCTTGTCGGCTATGGTGGTCAGCCCGACCAAGTCGGCGTCTAGCCCCCAGAGGTGCGCGCCGACAGGACATTGGATGCCGGTACACGTCAGCGCGCGGCGCTCGCCGCGGGTCAACAGCAGGTCGGCCGCCGCGAGCCGCGCCGCGACGACAGTTGCGCGTCGCTTGGCCAACGCGACGTTGTCTTCCTGGGCTTTGACCGCGAGCGCGAGCGCCGTCTCGGCCGACTTGTGGGCGCGCTCAGCCATCGCCACGGCATCTTCAGCCGACCTCCACTGTGCACCGTAGGCCGTCGTGCGCTTGTGTTCAGCGTCGACACGGGCCTTGGCGGTGGCGACACGCTGCATGCCGGGATCATCCCGTTTGTGTTCTGCGAGCGCGTCTTTGAGCGTCTTGCTGGCCGTCGTCGCCGCGGTGTTGGCCGCCGTCTCGTTCTGGACCGACGCCGCCAGCAGCGCCTGCGCCGTCGCCGCCTCCTGCTTAGCCGTCACCGTCACCGCATTCGCAGCCGCCTGAGCGGTTGGATCGGTGGCGGCCTTCACAACCCCCGCGAGCCTCGCCAGCGCTGTTTTTACCGTGGCGGCCTGGGCCGCCCGGGCCGTCTTGGCCTGCGTCGCGGCGGCTGAGGTGTCGATCGCAGCGGCCTTCAGCGTGACGATGCGGTGCGTCAGCGCGGTGTGTGTCGTCAGGCGACGCCCCAATGCATCCGCACGTGCGGCGAGCACGGTGATGTAGGCCTCAAGCGTCTCGCGCGTCTGAAACGTCGTCCGCGATGCCCGGCGTGTTCGGCGCGACGGGGTGTAGTCGCGCTGCTTGCCGTCAGCCAGCTTCATGGCGGTGTGCTTGGCTTTGCCACCACGGTCGCAGGCAGGCTCGCAGGCCCGGTCGATGGTGCGCTGGGGGACACACTGCGATTGGGCATCGCACACCTCGCCGGACGCACAGCCGCCCGCAGAGGCGCCGCAGACGCCGCCGCAACCGTCGTCGCCGCACTGCTTGTCGCCACATTTCGGTACGCAACTGCACAGGTCGTCGTGGCAGACGTCTTCAAGCGAACATTGCGCCGCGCACGACCCGGCACAGCCGTTGCCACCACACCATGTCGTGCGCGAAGAGTTTGTGGGATGCCGGGGAAAGCTGAACTTGCCGCTGAAGGCAGTCGCCCGTGACCGGGCGTCTTTGAGATCGAGCGCTGCTTTGGCGACGGCTGTCTGCTCATCCCTGATCTGCTCCGCGTCGATAGCGTGTAGGCAACTGTCCTCCACGGCTGACGCCAGCGCCGCGCGTAAGGTGCCGCTGCGGAGTTTAGTGGTGGTCGGCATGAGCTTGACGAGATCGTCGATGAGCCGCGCGCGGTGCTGTTGCTCGGCCGAAGACGCGGCCAAGATCTTGGCGTGGTCCTGCGGTTCGCCGACGGAGGCGATGCGAGAGCAGCCGGAGAGCGCGACGGCGAGGAAGAGAGCGGTACTGAGGACGATCGCCGTCAGGTGAAGGCTCGGCAGGGTGGGTGCGAGTCGCATGGGGTCACTCCAGGTGCTGGCGAAAGACGTCCGCCCAGCGGTTAGTTTGGACTCAAATAATGAGCGGAAAGCCCGTATTCGCGGGCGCTACGTGGCGTCGTGGCTCCTAGACGCGCGGATTGACGCGACTCAAAGCGGTGGCAACAAGCTGACCTTGTTGTCGCGGCGACGGGCGCGAACGTGGATGACTGCAGTTGGGGCCATGCTAGGCGTCGACGGGCGCAATACAAGTTGTTCTAACCGGCGTTAATCTGTCGGGCACGCCCCCAATACGCCGCCGTCCCACCTGAAGTGAGCAACCTATTCACGCGCGTGGACATCTACACGTGGATCGCCTTGCCCTCGTTAGAACCAGCATGGCATCCTCCCCGCGCGCAACCCAGACCACCGTGTCGTCCCATCGAACGGCCGTGTCGGCCAGCCGAGACTGTGGATTCCGATCCGACATCCTCGACGAACCCACATTCCAGACGATCCGACAGTCTCAACGCTCCGATCCGGATCCCTGGCGGCGCACGGAGGACCATGAGAACCCACGTACTGTGCTTCCTGCTGTTCGCAACCATCACGACCGCCTGCGGCGCCGACGTGGCCGGCGGCAATGGCAGCCTGCCCGGCGGCGACCAAACCGACGTGACCCTCTTTCTCCCTGATGGCCAAACCGACGGTCCCGGCGCTGCGGACGTCGCCGCGGTCGCGGACGCAGGCCCCGGAGATCCGGCTTGTCCGGGCGGGGCAGGCTGTGTATGCGCCGAGAATGAGGACTGCGACGGCAGCTTATGCATTGAGTTCGCCGACGGTATGCGTTGTGCGCCGAGCTGCGTCGACACGTGCGTCGATGCGGCGCTGAAGTGTAAATCCATCACCGGGCCGGGCGGCGACGTGCGCAGCGTCTGCCTGCCCGGGTTTCTGCGCCTCTGCGATCCGTGTGACGCGCCGGCGGATTGTGTCTCGCTCGGCGTGAACGAGGCCGATGTGATCTGCGCCGATCGCGGCGGCGAGGAGGGCGCGTTCTGCGCGACGGCGTGCGAGACCAACGCTGGCTGTCCGACTGGGTATGGGTGTGTCGACGTCAACAGCCGCGAGGCGAAGGGGGGCGTGTCTTTGGTCAAAAAGGGCTGCGTACCGCTGGCGACTGGATCACTGGCGCGTGCGCCTGCAGCAAGAGCGCGACGGCAGCGCAGAAGGGCACGGCCTGTACGAAGTCGAACGTTATCGCGGGCAAGTCGGTGAGCTGCCCAGGAAACCGGCGGTGTGGCGCGACCGGGCTCACGGTCTGCGACGCCGACAGCGGATCGCCTGAGGTGTGCGATGGGCTCGACAACGACTGCGACGGCGAGATCGACGAGACGATCTGTGATGACAACAACACGTGCACCGTCGACAGCTGCACGCCCGCCAGCGAAGGCGAGGCCGCGGGCTGCAAACACGCGAAGAAGACGGGGCCCTGCGATGCTGACGGCACGGTCTGCACCGAGGCTGACGCGTGCAAAGACGGTGTGTGCACAGCCGGGCCAGCGAAGGTCTGCGACGACGGCAACGCCTGCACCACGACGGCCTGCGACGCCAAGCTCGGTTGCACCAACAAGCCGGACGACGGCAGCCCCTGCGACGATGGCAACCCGTGCACCAAGGTGGAGACCTGCAAGAACGGGGCGTGCACAGCCAGCGCGGACGGGTTCAAGGCCTGCGTCAGCACCAACACCTGCCAGCTCGGGCAGTGCGACCAGAACACCGGCGGCTGCAAATACATCGACAAACCTGACGGCGCGGGCTGCGATGACGGTGACGCGTGCAGCTCGGCCGACGCCTGCAAGTCCAGCGTGTGCTTTGGCAAGGTCGTGGTGTGCGACGACAGCAACCCGTGCACTACGGACTCCTGCAAACCTGCGGTGGGGTGCGTCTTTCAACCCAAAGCCGGGGCCTGCGACGACGGCAACCCATGCTCCCTGAACGACAGCTGCGCGGCCGGTGTCTGCAAGGGCGCGGGGACCAAGGACTGCGACGATGGCAACGTCTGCACGGAGGACGCCTGCCTCGCCAGCAAGGGCTGTACGCATTTACCCAAATCGGGCGCTGCGAAGCCGGGCGTATCGGACTGTGATGACGGTGACAGCTGCACCGCACCCGACCAATGCTCCAAGGGCACCTGCCAAGGCAAGCTCGTGTGTGTGCTCTGCAACAACGACACGGAGTGCGCCAAGGCCGACGACGGCAACCCCTGCAACGGCGTGCTGTTTTGCGACCAAGGGCTCAAGCCGGCGGTGTGCCAGCCCAAACCGGGGTCGGTGGTGAAGTGCGACGCGTCGGGCAACACCCCTTGTCTGCAAAACACGTGCAACCAGCAATCGGGCACCTGCTCTGGGCTCGTCGCGGTGAACGACGGCAAGGTCTGCAGCGACAACGACGCGTGCACGACGAGTGACACCTGCAAAAACGGCGGCTGCGCGGGCAATAAGCTGGCTTGCGACGACAAGAACGGCTGCACGGTGGACAGCTGCGACGCGAAGACCGGGTGCAGTCATCAGCTCGCGACCGGTGGCTGCGATGACGGCGACCCGTGCACCGTCACGGATCTCTGCGCCAAAGGGGTGTGCGAGCCGGGCCAGGCGAAGGTCTGCGACGACGGCAAACCGTGCACTAAAGACACCTGCAAGGCTGGCGTTGGCTGCACCGTGAGCTACGCGACGGGCGCGGTGTGTGACGATGGCAGCGCGTGCACGACGGGCGACGCGTGCGCGCAAGGCGAGTGTAAGGGCGCGGCCAAGGACTGCGACGACAAGAAGGCCTGCACGGTCGACACCTGTGATGCCAAGACGGGCTGCAAGAACACGGCGACCACCGCGCCGTGCGACGACGGCAACGCGTGCACGACCGGCGACGCCTGCAACAATGGCGCTTGTAGCCCGGGAAAGCCGCTCAGTTGCGATGATGGTCAGGTCTGCACCGCCGACAGCTGCGACCTGAAGGCGGGCTGCGTGAACAAGCCGACCCCCGGCGTGTGTGATGATGGCAACGCCTGCACCAAAAATGACGCTTGCGCGCAAGGCAAATGCAGCGGCGAAGGCCAGCAGTGCAGCGACGGCAACCCCTGCACGACGGACGGTTGCACCACGCAGGGGGGCTGCAAGTACACGCCCAACTCGGCGAGCTGCGACGACGGCAACGCCTGCACGTTGAACGACAGCTGCGGCGGCGGCAGCTGTCAGGGTGGCGCGAGTAAGAACTGTGACTATCTCAACAAGCCCTGCAATGTCGGTGTGTGTGTTGGAAATGGCACGTGCACCACCAAGATCGCGAGTGGCAGCTGCAGCGACGGCGACGGCTGCACGCAGGGTGACGCGTGCAGCGGCGGCGTCTGCCAAAGCGGCGGCCAGAAGAGCTGCAACGACGGCAACCCATGCACCAACGACAGCTGCGCGCAGGGGAGCTGCAAGTACGCGGCAAACAGCTACTCATGCAGCGATGGCGACAGCTGCACGCAGGGCGACAAGTGCAGCAACGGCTCCTGCCAGAGCGGCGCGGTCAAGGCCTGCGACGACGGTAACCCCTGCACCAAGGACTACTGCAGTTCAGGCAGCTGCAAGACGAGCAGCCTCTCGAAGGGGACCTTCTGCGGCAGCGGCAAGGAATGTAACGGCAGCGGCGCCTGCGTCAGCGCTTGCGGCACGGTCTGCGCGACCAAATGCGGGAGTGTGAGCGGCTGCAACTGCGGCAGCTGCGAGACCTTCGTCGACGGGACGCAGGCCAAGCTGTACTCGGGCGGCTCGCAGGTGTCCGTCAACGGCACGTGCAGCAAGTACACGAGCGCGGGCTGGAAGAACGGCACCGGCGCTAATGGCATCAACGTCCGCTGGACGTGGGCGTCGGCGTGCAAGGTGCCTTGGTCGAGCAGCGACCCGCTGTCGTATCCAGGCGAGAACGCGCGCTGGTCGATTTACGTCTCAAAGACTGGCTATTACCGCTTGGAAGCCAAGGTGCCAAGCACGGGGTACGTGTGCACGAGCGGCGGCAAATCGCCGACTGTGCGCTACGCCTCGGGGGTGTACTACGGCTTGGCGCGCAGCGGACAGAGCGGGATGTTCTTCGGCGGGCTCAACCCGGACGGCGTCAAGGGTGGGTGGATGCAGATCAGCTCGTCGGTCTATCTGAAGGCTGGCACGCAGACGCTGGTGCTCTATGACCGCGGATCTACGGCCTCAAAGTGCGCGACGGCGTCGGACCCCACGGTGACGCGGTGGGTGTTTGTCGACTCGGTGCGGGCGACGTTCAAGAACTGAGCTTGTTGAAAGTAGGCGTCACGCTCGGCGCCGCGGATGCTTGGGTCCATGATGGCGCCTCCTCATGTGGACAGGGTGGCCAGCGTGCAAAGGGTGGACCCGTTGGTAAGGCCGGAGCGTGCGCCTGGCAGTCTGCAGCCAAACTTCCAGCGGTTGTTGAACCTTCAGGCCCACGGCTGGCGGCTGGTGGCGGTCGAGGCGGACCGCGATGAGCTGTTGCTGTCGTTGGTCGGTGAGCCCGGGCCAGTGACCCTGACGCTGCGGGCGCTGCGGCATCCGGTGAACGATACGCAGCCTGCGTTTTGGCGGGGCGAGGGCGTCGCGCTCAGCCACCGCACGATTGACGCCGCGCGCCGCGACGAGGTCATCGCCGCGCTGAAGGCGCTCGTGCGCGACCTCGCGCCGCAGCAGGACGTGACCGGTCTCGACCTAGCTGAAGCGGCTGAATCGCGGGCGGATACGCTGGTCGGCGCGGTGGCGTCTGCCCTAGCTACCCTGCGAAGACGCCGCGCGACGCCGTTGTTGGCGGCGCTCGACCGGCTCTCGACGGACGCCGTCGCCGCGGGCGCAGACCGTCAAGACGTGGCCACGCTGGTCGCCAGGGTCGTCGGCAGCGTGCTCGACGCAGGCCTGCCGCCGCATCAGGTTGAGCCATCGCTGGCGCTCGCCGACGCGGCGTTGCGCATCACCCTGCATCCCACCGATCCGCGCCACGCCCCAGCGACCCGGGCCGAGGCGACGGTCGCGTTCCTGGCGGCGTTCGGTGTCACGGTGCCCGCAGCGCCCATCGCTGCGTTTCTTGCCGGCCGCGACACCTTCGTCTTGGTCGGTGCCGCGGTGGCGGCGACGGGGGCGCGTCCGAAACTGTACCTCTGGGCGCCTGAACCCCGACTGGCGCTGCGCGAGGCGGTCTTGGCGCTCGGTGTGGCCCCGGACAGCGTCGCGACGCACGTGATCGCGACGCTGGACCCGCGCGCGCACCTTGTTTGCGTCGACTTTCAGGCCGATCGACGCCACCTCAAATCCTACGTGCGACTCGGCGCTGAGACCGACGCCCGCCTCGCCAGCGGGTGGCTCGGTCCATGGCTGCGCCATCGCGGTTTCGCGCTGGACGCGCTCGAGGTCCACGAATGCACGCGTCGAGACTCGAACGGCCATGTGCTGGACCGCTCGTTGCATGTGCACTTTGAAGGCGGCACCGACGCGGCGCTAGCGGTAGCGTGGGCGCAGGCGCGCGGTGACGCGACGACGGCCGCTCGGATTCTCGCGCTGACGGCGACAACGGCGACGGCGCTGCGGGTCCTCTCTGAGACCGTGGGTGGCGGCCCGGCGCACGCCTACTTCAGCCTGGGGGACCAAGCCGTGGTGGCGGACGCCTCGGCGCGTTGAGCATCCGGCGCGTTGAGCATCCGGCGCGTTGAGCATCTGGCGCGTTGCGAATCCTGGGCACAACAGGGAAATGGGGGGTCGATGTGGAGTCTGAGCCTGTCGTCACAACGCTGCCCGGTATCCTCGATGTCGCCATCATCGGCGCTGGCCCTGCCGGCTTGACCCTGGCTGCGCTGCGCTGCCGCCATCGTCCGGCGACGCGCGTGGCGGTCTTCGAAAAGGCCGAGTTTCCGCGCTTTAAGATCGGCGAATCGCTGGTCGTCGACGTCAACCGTGTCCTCGCCGACATGGGCGCGCTCGCGGCGGTCGAGGACGCCGGCTTCATCCGCAAGGTCGGCGCCACGTTCCTCGCCCTGATGCGCGCCACGCCTTCGCAACGCTGCCCATCGTGCCGTATCGCTGGGGGCGGGAGTGGGGTGAACTGTGCGCAGACCGCGTCGATCCGGCCTATTTGCGCGTGCTCTGGGCCATGAAGGCGGCGCTCGACCCGGACGGTGTTCTCCATCCAGGCGCCTGCATCTTCGCGTCGGCAGCCGCTAC
>CALENB010000173.1 GCA_937910235.1 uncultured Myxococcales bacterium
GACCCGTGATCCCATCCACTCCAAGGCGATCCCGGAGTACAATCTCTACGAATACAGCCGCGCCATGCCCCGCAGCGCGTGTACGCAGCCCCAAAAAGTCTTCTCGCACATCAACCCCTATCACGGCGGGGCGAAGGTGGTCGCGAACACCAACGGCGCGGGTGACGGCGCCCTTGCCGCGCTGCTGCACGACATGGCGGCCAACGTGCATCATCGACAGTCCGCGCCGACGTCGCCCAAGCATCGGTCACGGTTTCTGACGTATTCGTCTGTGCATCAGATCTGCAAATACGCCAATCGCGTCAGCTTCGAGGTGCTGCGTCGCCACGCGCCACGTTTGGTGCAGGGGTTGCCGGAGCGTGAAGATAGCTTGGAAGAAGATTACTGGGACGCGTGACTGGCCCTCGACGGTGTCGCTGAACGCACGACCGGCCACACGGTGGACATGTCGGGTGATTTAGTTCTTGATGATCGCGAACTACGCGTCCTCCACGTCTGATCAGGAGCTTTCATGGCACGCCGCATCCGGCCCACGCACGCCCGTCTGACTCCGCTTTTCGCCCTACTTATCGGCCTAACAGCGTGCGGCGGCGAGGACGCCACCTCGGCGAATGGCGGCGATGGCCCTGCTGACGCCGGGGTTACTGACGCCGGCGCCACGGACGCTGGCGCCACGGACACTGGCGCCACGGACACTGGCGCGACAGACGCTGGCGCCACGGCGGACGGCGACGCCACCGCGGTGGTGAAGGACGCGGCCGCGGACGCAGCGAACGGGTGCTCGCCGGCCAAGTGCGCGGCCAAGGGCGTCGCATTGGCGGCGTGCCACGAGTGGACGTGTGACTCAGCGGGCACCTGCAAAGACAGCGTCACGCCAGATAGCGTCTCGTGCGACGACGGCGACGACTGCACGACAAGTGAGACCTGCAGCGCCGGGACATGCCAAGGCGGGACGAACCTCTGCCCCTGCGCGCCGGGCAGTGTCGCCTCGTGTTGGGGCGCACTGGGTTTGTCGGAGAAAGATCTCTGCGCCGGAACGCCAGTCTGCGAGGCCTACACGGAGGGCCAGAAGCATCTCCGCCGCTGTGCATTGAACCCTGCGACGGTCGTGACATGTCCTGCCACAAATGACAGCACTTGCTCAAAAAACACCTGCGCACCGGCCGACGGCAAGTGTCATATGGCCGCGGTGAAGCCCGGGACGCCTTGCGACGACGGGATCCAGTGTACGAAGGGTGACGTCTGCAGCGATGGCAAGTGCGTCGTTGGCATCGATACCTGTTGGTGCACGCCGGAGAAGGGCGTGGCGAAGTGTTATGGCGGCGCCCCGGGTCAAGTGAACGTAAATCCGTCTGATAAATGCCAAGCCGCGGTGGTCTGTGTGCCGACGACGGATTCGGTCACCCAACAAGTGGACTACAGCTGCAAACTCGCCGCGGCGGCCGTCACGTGCTCAGCCGCGCATGACACAGTGTGTCTGAAGAACAGCTGCGACCCAACACAGGGGATTTGTACGTTGAAAGACCCGAACGCCGGCAAGACCAAGCTCTGCGACGACGGTGATCCCTGTACGGCAAACGACGTGTGCAAGGCTGGAGCGTGCGTTGGTGGCGTGAAGATCTGTAGCTGCCAGAAAGACTCTGATTGCGCCGGCAAAGAGGATGGCAATCAGTGTAATGGTACGTTGGCCTGCGATAAGTCGACGGGCACATGCGTTGATAAACCGGGCTCTAAGATCGACTGCCCAGACACGGGGGCTGGCGTCTGCATCACGGATTATTGTGATCCGAAGACGGGCGCGTGCAAGGTCGGCCCATCAGAGCAATTCAAGACACAGACGCTGTTGAAGGAGGTTTACGATGGGCCGGGCTTCGTCAAGCTCGTCGTCGTGGGAACCTATACGGTGTTCGTCGGCGTGAAGTCACAGTACGTCGGGTGTACCGATGGGGACGCCTGCACCGCGGGTGACGAATGCGAGGGTGGGTCTTGCAAGCCAGGGACCCAATCGATTTGCGCCTGCGCCAAAGACGCGGACTGCGCCAACGTCGACGACGGCGATGTGTGTACGGGTACGCTCATGTGTACGAAGGGCGCCTGTGTCGCGAACCCCGCCACGGTGCCGCCGCCTTGCAAGGGGCCGGTTGCGGGTACGTGCCTGACGAGCGTCTGCAACGCCAAGAGTGGACAATGCGAGACGAAGGCGAACACGGTCGGCTGTGACGATGGCAACCCTTGCACGGCCGACTCGTGTGGCAGCGACGACAAGACCTGTGCGCACGCGCCGACGGCGAAGGGGACGCCGTGTTTTGGTCAGGTCTGCAACGGCGCCGGCGCGTGTGTGGTGAAGGCTCCCTGAGACCGCGCTAGCCGTGCTCCGCGCGATCGAGCTGTTGATCCAGCATCGAGACCGGGTCTTAGATCGGTTCCAGGTGGGTGGTGATATGGGCCTGGGTGACGAGCTGCCGCGAGTCCATCTCGACACGCACCGACCAGTCGTGCGGTCGCTGCACACGCCACCGCCCCGGCACCAACACATGCAGACTGACGAACACTCGGCTACCGGCCTAGCGCGTGCGCAACGCGTGGAGATCCGGCCCGTCAGCCAAACGAGACCGACTCCGCCGATCACGCCGACCGACGTCCCCACATCGGTGATGTGGTGCTGCGCATCGGCCTCCAAGGCGATTGAATGGTGCGTGCGCCCACGGCCTCGATCATCGTTTCGTCCATGACGGTAGACCAGGCAATCTCGCGAACACCC
>CALENB010000174.1 GCA_937910235.1 uncultured Myxococcales bacterium
CGCGGGCGGTGGCGCGCTGCTCCCTGGTATCGACACTTTGATTCGCGAGGAGACCGGGCTGCCGGTGCTCATCGCGGACGATCCTGTGAGCGCCGTGGTCATGGGCGCTGGCAAGGTGCTCGATAATCCCGACTTACTCCGTGAAGTGGCGATGAAGTAGGACTTGAACGTCCTCGGTCTCGCCTGATTCTCGCCGCTCTCACGACAAGCGACCACCTTCACCCAGTTGTCGTCGTGCCCAGTTCTGCCTGTGCGAGCTGGCCAAAACGCCGACCGCCCGCCGCAGGGGGATGCGGTGGGCGGTGGTGATTACGTTCACTTGGCTGTGCGACTCGCTGGCTTGTTTCGCGCTTGCCGTCGGTGAGCACCAGTGGGGCCTGGGTCAACCTCCGGACAGCTCGACTAGCGACCTCACATTGGAGCGGCGTCGCTGCTGGGCGGCGCGACGCTCACCACAGCCGACTACGCCGAGAGGCGATCGTCGTTGGTCTGGAAGAGCTCTGGATGGCGATCCAGGCGGTCGTCCATCGTCAGCACAGCCTCGGGTGCCGACGCGCGCTGCTGGTCGAGGTGCGACGCGAGCGACCGCGCGACGACCTGATGGTCACGCTGCGTGTGCGCGCTGCCGCTGCCGCCGTTGTGGAGGAAGAGGTCGAACTCGCGGCTGCTCGCGACCGGGCTGCGTCGCGATCCCGTGCGGCACGCGTCGATACGGAGCCGCTCGCCGGTGTCACTGTTCTCCAAGAAGAACGGCACCGCGCCCTGGTCGACGGCGCCGACGTCGGAGATGCGCCATCCCTGGAGGCTGGCTGACGCAGCCTCGGCGGCCGGGGTGCCGGCTGTGGCGGTGTTGGCGGCATAGCGAGCGCCGACGGCGACGACGGTAGCGCCGGCTACCGAGGTCCCCACTAGAGAGATAAAGTCGCGACGTGAGATGGACATGATTCTGGACCCCCAAGTTGTGTGGTGCGAAACGCCCTATTCCGCATGGAAAAGTTTAGGGGCTGCGGCGCAACTCTGTCAAATAGTCTCGACGCGATCAGCCTGCAAAGCCCCGTTGTTGCAGGGCGAGGGTGGCCACGCCGTCGATTGGCTGTGACCCTGCGACACGTCGCAAAACCCGACGTGCGTCGCGCTGAGCCGCCGCGTGGACTGTGCGATGGCCGTCGTGGCCCGTTCCGACAGCCGCCGTGACCCGTTCGCGGCGCCGGCGCGGCGTGGTGCGGGTCGCTTGAGCCGAGCGCCGCGTCTGTGGCTTGATGGCGAAGCTCGGTGGCCGTGGGGGCCACAGCGAAGGGGACACTGTGGGCAGGCCGCTCTGCATCGCCATGATACCGCCCGATCGCCTGCGCGCGCTCGTGCGACCGCGCCGTGGTGACACGGAGCGACAAGGCGCCGGGGCGCTGATCGCCCTACTTCGCAAGGCCAGAGCGCGGGGGGTCGGCTGGCGGGGGCAAGCGCCCGATCGCCAAGTCCGTGAAGCCCTGCGCGCCGCCGGCGTCGTCGCCGCCGCCGTTGGACAGCCCGAAGCGCTGCCGCTGACCGACTTGGCGCAGCTGGCTGCCGAGGGCCCGCTGCTCGTGGTCGTTGAGGCGCCTCAGTCAGCCGACGCCCTCCGCGACTGGTTGTCGGAGCTCGCGGCGCTGCGTGCGCCGACGCTGCGGGTGGCGCTGCACCGCGTGCCCCGCTGCGCCGCGCCCCACTTCAGGGGTGACGTCGACGTCGTGCTCACCGGCGTTGGGCCAGCCACCGCGCTGCAGCCCGCGTGCTCCCGTTGCGCCGTGGTCGACAGCTGCGCCGGCGCGCACCCCTCAGCACACGTGCAGCCGCTGGCGCTCCCGGTTAGCAATCAATTCGACCTCGTCGAGATGCCGTCGGTCGCCGTACCTGACTCCCTCCCAACAGACGACGTGGCACGCCACCTGTGGCTGCAGACAGCCGACGGCCTTCGGCGCTTTCGCTGCGATAATACGGGCTGGACGACCGGGCAGCTCGCTGACGTGCTCAATGACCTCGGCCAAGCGTGGCTCGATGTTTCGGAGAAGGCCCGCCTGGATGACTTCGCGACCGACCTGCGGGCGCTGCGGCGAATTCGTCCAGCGGAGAGGCAGGCGGACGGCACGTGGCGACCGGCGCTGTGGGAGCCGGCCGAGGGGACGCCGTTCGCTGAGGCGGAGGCCGCGCTCGGCGGGAGCCTCGCCGAGCTGACGGGCCTCGTCGTCGACATCGGCGCCGGCCCGATCCGGTATCTGAAGACGCTCGCCGAGCGCATCGCGTCTGGCGCGCTCCGCTACGTCGCCGTGGAGCCAGACGCAGCAGAACTACAGCGCACAGCGGCCGCGTTGCCTGGCGCCATGCTCACGCGGGGGGTCGGCGAGCGACTGCCCCTGCAGACCGGATGCGCCGATCACGTGCTGATGCTGCGCTCGTTCAATCACCTGCGCGATGTGCCCGCCGCGTTTGCCGAGGCTTCCCGAGTCGCCAGACCCGGCGCGACGTTGCTAGTCGTCGACAATGTGGCGTTTGGGCTGGCCCGAACCCAGGCCCAGATCAGCCGGGCCCGCGCGATCGCCGTCAACGAGACGCCTTTCGAGCACTACCGCAACGCCAACGCTGACGCCGCGGTCGCCGCGATCGACGCCACCGGCGACTGGCAGATCGGGTCAGTGCAGTCGGTTGGGCCCGGCCGAGCGAACCAATGGATGGTGCGGGCCAAACGGCGCTAGCGCAGGTTGAATGGCCCCCGCGCCGGGAGTACGCTGACCGTCGCCCCGGACCGGACGTGCAATCGTTATCGAGCGGGGCAGTGCTTGGAGGCGTCGTGTCGCAGTCGAAGATGGATCGTGGTGGGCGCTGCCCAGGACCGAGGTTTGCCTCGTCGCTCGGCGTCGCGTTGGTCGCGCTCGTCGCGATGGTGGGGTGTTTGGAGACGACGTACTCGCCTGCAAAACCAACCGATAGCGCGGTCGCCGCCGACGTCGCCGACGCGGCGATCGTCGATACGCAGAACGTCGACAGCCAAGCTGCAGACAGCCAGCAGGCTGACGCAGCGCAAGCCGATACCGCAGCGGTCGACACGATCATCGCCGCGGATACCGCCGACGTCGGTCCGCAAGGGTTGGCCATGGGCGCCACGTGCACAGTCGACGCAGACTGCGACGCGAAGCTGTGCATCCCCGTATCGGGCGACCTCAAAGTGTGTAGCAAGGGCTGCGACGGTGACTGCCCAGCCGGATTCCGTTGCGGACTGGCGCCGTTCACGGGCTCAGCGACCGTCAATTACTGCCTGCCTCTGCCGGGCGACCTCTGTCGCCAGTGCGATTCGGATGCGCAGTGTACGGGTGGGCTCTGTGTCACTGATCTGGGCGGCAAAGCTCCAGTTTGCGGCCTTTTTTGCGACGCAGGCGCGGGCGGCGCGGCGATCTGTCCGGCCGGATTTGTCTGCCAGAGCTTCCTGAAGGGCGAGCTGTGTGTCCCAGAACATGGGACGTGTGAATGCTCGAGCGAGTTGGGAGGCCAATCGTGGAAGTGCGCGGTCGAGACGCCGCTGGGCAGCTGCAGCGGCAAACAGATCTGCGTCGGCGGCGGCTGGTCGCTCTGCTCGGCCGCTTTCCCGGGGCAGGAGGTGTGTGACGGCGCCGACAACGACTGCGACGGACAGACGGACGAGGGCTTCAGCCTGTTGGTGAACGGCACGGCCGTGCCGCTTGGCGGTGACTGCGGCGTCGGCGCGTGCGCCGGCGGCAAGGTGAGCTGTGGCGCAGGCGGCCAAGCGGCCTGCAGCACGGACGGTCAGGCGACCAGCCAGGAGATCTGCGGCGACAAGGCCGACAACGACTGCGACGGCGAGACGGACGAAGGCTGCCCAGAGGCCGACGTGGACGGCGACGGCACGGCCGACAGCAAGGACTGCCAACCCTACCGCGCCGACGTGTTCCCCGGCGCCAAAGAGGGGTGCTGTTTGGCGCTGCCGGCGGGATCGACGGTCGCTGTCGACGTCACCAACGCGACGATCGCGTGCGACATGAACTGCGACGGCAAGGTCGCGGCGTGCGATCCGGCGGACAAAGATGGCGATGGCTTTAAGACCCCAGCGGACTGCAATGACAGCGACCCGACCGTATTTCCGGGCGGAAAGGAGAAGTGCGACGACGGCGTCGACCAGGACTGCTCGGGCAGCGACCTCGCGTGTAGCGCCGTGCTCGACAACGACAAGGACGGATGGCCGGCCGGCATTGACTGCAACGACGACGCGGCGTCGATCAACCCGGCCGCGGTTGAGCAGTGCAACTTCGTCGACGACAATTGCGACGGCATTATCGACGACGGTAACCCGGGCGGCTACTGCTCCGATGCGCAGCTGAAGTCGCCGACCGCTTGCCAGACCGCGGGCAAAGTGTGGTTTGCCGCGGGGCAGGCCTGTGGTGCGGACAAGGGCGCCTGCAAGCCCGGCACGCTCGTGTGCACCCACGTTGGTTTGCTCGCGCAGGTGAGCTGCACGGACGCCGTCGGGCCGCAAGCTGAGGCCTGCAACGGCGTCGACGACGACTGCAACGGCACGACCGACGAGGCATTCCCAGACCTGGGCAACGCCTGCGACGGCAACGACGCCGACGCGTGCGCCAACGGCAAGTTCATCTGCGCCGAAGACGGCAAGGGCGTGACCTGCGGCCCGGAGAGTCAAACCGACCTGCTGGAGAGCTGCGATCCGACCGATCCAACCGTCGGTAACGGCAAGGACGAGGATTGTGACGGCCAAACCGACGAGGTGTGTTACGGCACAGACGCCGACGGCGACGGTGTGGCCGCCGACAAAGACTGCAATGACGCGGACAGCAGCGTCTACCCCGCCGCGGCGGAGAAGGCCTGCTGCGACCCCGCGTTGAAGTCCTCGCCGAAGCTGGCGATCGCGGTCTGCGACAAGAACTGCGACGGCAAAGTGACGTGGTGCGATCCGGCCGACAAAGACTTCGATGGCAAGGTGGGCGGCGACGACTGCGATGACAACGACCCGAAGGTCTATCTCGGCGCGATCGAGAAGTGTGGCGATGGCATCGACCAGGACTGCGACAAGAAGGATCTCGATTGCGCGCAGATCAACGACAACGACGGCGATGGATTTGCCGCGGCCGTGGACTGCAACGATTCGAACCCGAACGTGAACCCGTGGGCGATCGAGAGCTGCAACTTCAAAGACGACAACTGTGACGGCGTGACCGATGAGGGCAATCCGGAGGCCTCGGCGGGCGCTTGTGGCAGCTCGGTTGGCGCTTGTAAGCCGGGAAAACAGGTTTGCGTGCGCCAGAAGTTCAAGGCCGTCCTGCTCTGCGTGCCGGAGGTCGGGCCACAGCCGGAGCTCTGCAACGGGATCGATGACAACTGCAACGGCCTGACGGACGAGTTCTTTCCAACGGTCGGCAAGCCGTGTGACGGGGCGGACTCTGACCAGTGCAAGGCCGGCACCGCGACGTGTTCGGCTGATGGCAAGTCGGCGGTGTGCATCAACGAGACCGTGACCGATCAAATCGAGCTCTGTGACGGTGTCGACAACGACTGCGACGGGCAGACCGACGAGCAGATGTTGTACTTCGGCAAAGGCGTCGGCGAGGCGTGCGACGGCCAGGGCGCGTGCGGGCTAGGTACAGTGGCGTGCTCTCCAGAGCTGCAGGTCGCGGTGTGCTCGACCGACCTGTTTGGCACCGAGCCGGCCGCGACACCTGAGGTCTGCGACAATATCGACAACGACTGCGACGGATTGACCGACGAAGGCCAGACCTTTCAGGGCAAGAAGCTCGGCCAGGCGTGCCTGGGCAACGGCGCCTGCGGCAATGTGCCGGGCGTGGTGGAGTGCGGGCCTGGTGGCAAAGCGATCTGCTCAACGATGCTCGGCGGCACGGCCTACAAGGGCAGCAAGGAGATCTGCAACGGGGTCGACGACGACTGTGACGGACGTGTCGACGAGGGTCTGACCGTGGCTGACTCGGACTGCAAGCTCAGCGGGCTGTGCACGGTCGACAACGTCAAGGCGGTGTGCCTGGGTGGCAACTGGAAGTGCGACTACAAGGGCGTGCAGGGCTATCAGGGCGACAAGGAGGTCTTGTGCGACAGCGTCGACAACGACTGCGACGGCAAGACGGACGACGAGTTCGCTGTGGACGCGCCATGCGACGGCACCGACACGGACTTGTGCGCCAACGGTGTGGTGGTTTGTTCGAGCAACAAGCTGTTTTCGCTGTGTGGCGCGGAGACCAAGAGCGACATCGTGGAGGCGTGCAACGGCGCCGATGACGATTGCGACGGCAAGACCGACGAGGACTTCCCGGTCGGACAGGCGTGCGACGGCGCAGACACCGACGCGTGCGCAAACGGCACGTGGACGTGTACGACGGACGGGGCCAAGGCGGAGTGTGTCAACGAGACCAAGACCGACATCAAGGAGCTCTGCAACGCGCTGGACGACGACTGCAACGGCAAGACAGACGAGACTTTTGACGTGGGCGCCAAGTGCGATGGGCCTGACTCGGACTTGTGCGCAAACGGCGCGAAGGTGTGCACGGTGGACGGCACGACGACGCTGTGTGGCAAGGAGTCGATCAGCGACATCGCAGAGGTGTGTGACAAGGTCGACAACGACTGCGACGGCAAGACCGACGAAGAGCAGCTGTACGACGATCCAGAAGCGAAGAAGAAGCTCGCGATCGGGGTCAACTGTAAGGGCATCGGCGGGTGCGGCTACGGCACGGTGGTGTGTTCACCGACGAAGAAGACCGCGACGTGCTCGACGAACCCCGACGCCTTCCTGATCTTCGACGGCAAGGAGCTCTGCGACGGGCTCGACAACGACTGCAACGGTCAAACCGACGACAACTTGACGTGGAAGGGCTTGAAGAAGGGCCAGCCCTGCGATGGGTTGGGCGTGTGCGGCAAGGGTGTCGTGGAGTGCGGTACCGACAAGCAGGTGACGTGCAGCACGCAGCCCAACGGCACGACGACCCCAGGCGGTGGCGACGAGGTCTGCGATGGCAAGGACAATGACTGTGACGGTCAGACGGACAACGGGCTCACGTTGGCGGAGTCGACCTGCAAGAAGGTGGGTGTCTGCGCAAAGGGCGGCACGACGGCCCAGTGCTTGGTGGCGAAGTGGGCGTGCGATTACAGTCAGGTGGTGGGCTACGAGGCTGAAGAGAAGACCTGCGATGGGCTGGACAACGACTGCGACGGGCTCACCGACGAGGGTTTTCAGGTCGGCAAGGCGTGCGACGGCGACGACTCGGACCAATGCAAGAATGGCACGTGGTTGTGTAGCAAGGATGGCAAGGCCGCGGTCTGCACGAACGAGAAGCTGACCGATATTCCTGAGGTCTGTGACGGCTTGGACAACGATTGCGACGGGTTCACGGACGAGAACTTCACTTATGGCGACATCAAGCTCGGCGCCACCTGTGATGGCGTCGGCGAGTGTGGTGCCGGCAAGGTGGTCTGCGGCGGCAAGAGCAAGGTGGCGGTGTGCTCGACGGATCCGGACGGCAGCGCCGCGCAGACGAAGGCGGAGATCTGCGACGATCTCGACAACGATTGCGACGGCAAGACCGACAACGGCATGTTGTACAAGGGCCTGCCCAAGGGCGCGCCGTGCAGCGGTGTGGGCGAATGCGGACTCGGCAAGGTGGAGTGTAGCCCGATCGGCAAGACGCCGGTGTGCTCCAGCAACGCGAACGGGACGGCGAGCAACGCGATCTTCGAGCAGTGTGATGGCAAGGACAACGACTGCGACGGCGAGACCGACGAGGCCGTCGATCCGAGCACGAACAGCTGCAACAAGCTCGGCGTCTGCGCGAAGGCGCTGAAACCTCTGTGTCTCCAGGGAAAATGGGCGTGCACCTACTTAGGCGCTGGTTTTCAGGCGAAAGAGACGCTCTGCGACGGGTTGGACAATGACTGCAATGGCGTCACCGACGATCCTTTTCCGGAGAAGGGCAAAGCGTGCGACGGGCCGGACGCGGACAAATGCGCCAACGGATTGCTCATGTGCGCCGCCAACCAAGCGTCCTTGACGTGCGGTAAGGAGTCACCGGTCAGCACCGTCGAGCTGTGTGACGGCGTCGACAACAACTGCAACGGCCAGACCGACGAAGGCTTCTCGAAAGTTGGGCAGGTGTGTGACGGCCCCGACAGTGACAAGTGCGCCAATGGCAAGTGGACGTGCAGCGCGGACGGGAAGTCTGAGATCTGTGGCAAAGAGTTCCCGACGAACATCAAAGAGGTCTGCGACGGCAAGGACAACGACTGCAATGGGCAGACGGACGAGGGCTTTGACGTCGGCGTCGCGTGTGACGGGCCGGACAGCGACCAGTGCAAGTTTGGCAAGCTGGTGTGCGACGCTGGCGGCAAGGCGGTCTGCGGTACGGAGACCAAGGTGAACGTGAAAGAGATCTGCAACAACATCGACGACGACTGCGATGGGCAGACCGACGAAGGCTTCGGCGACAAGGGCAAGAAGTGCGACTCCTCCGCCGATATCGACGTTTGCGCGACGGGCACCTGGGTGTGTTCGACTGCAGGCGCGTTGGTGTGTAGCGGCGACTACGAGTGCGCGATCAACACGACGTGCACAACCAGCACCGATCCGAATGAACCGGACCAGTGCAAGTGCGGCTCGATTGTATGTTCGGCTTCGCAGGGCGACGAATGCACCGCCGCGAGCAGCAGCTGCACATGTAATGGCGGCGGGCTGTGTGGCCTGGGGCAGATCTGTGTGTCTGGCTCGGGTTGTAAGACGCAGTAGGCGTGGTGCGATTAGCCCGTAATCAAAGCCCGCAAGTAGAACTCGCCCGCCCGATAGCTCGAACGCACCATGGGGCCGCTGGCGACGTAGCGGAACCCGAGACCGTCGGCAAACGTCTTCCACTCGGCGAAGGCGTCGGGCGAGACGAAGTGCTTGACCTCGTGATGCCACGGGGATGGCCGCAGGTACTGGCCTAGGGTCACCACATCGACGTCGTGGGCCCGCAAGTCTCGCAGCGACTGTTCAATCTGCGCGTCCGTCTCGCCGAGCCCCAGCATGATGCTCGACTTGGTGAGGCGCTCGGGCGCGCGGCGTTTGGCCATCGCCAGCACATGGAGACTCTGGGCGTACGTCGCGCGTCGGTCTCGGACCGTTCGACTCAGCGCCTCGACGGTCTCGACGTTGTGGGCAAAAACGTGCGGGCGCGCGTCGACAACGGTGTGCACATCTGCCTCAACGCCCTCAAAATCAGGGGTCAAGACCTCGATGAGTGTCTCTGGATTGCGGCGACGCACGGCGAGGATGGACGCCGCGAAGTGCGCGGCGCCGCCATCGGCGAGGTCGTCGCGGTTCACGCTCGTCATCACGACGTAGTTCAAACCCATCAACGCGACCTGCTCGGCAGCCTGTGCCGGCTCGTCGGGGTCGAGCGCTGGCGGCCGTGGGTCGTTCTTGATGTTGCAGAATCTGCAGGCGCGCGTGCAGGCCTCGCCCATGAGCATCAGCGTCGCGGTGCCCTCATTCCAGCACTCGCCGATGTTGGGACACGCCGCCTCTTCGCACACCGTCACGAGCTTGCGCTCTCGGAGGTCTCGTTTGATCTGAGCGTAGCGTGCGCCGCCCGGCAGCGTCGCCTTGAGCCACGGCGGTAGGCGTGGTCGGGCTTCGCCTGCGTCCTGAGACTTGCGGCGTTCACGCAGGAGCGACAGGCGTTCGGGAGTCAAGCGCACGAGGAGCCTCCGCTACTTGGCGCAGATCGCGGCGCCGTTGGCCGGCGAGGCGATGAGGACGCGCGAGGTCGACGTTAACGCCGACTTGCCGGCTGCGATCTTGGCCACAACCGCCGATTGACCGCCGGCGAGCAGCACGCCCATGGGCAACGGCGCCGCCGCGACGCCGAATTGGCCAGCGCCTAGGTCCAGGGTCGCCGTCGCGGTCAGGTCAACTTTGGCGCCCGTGGTGTCGACCTTGCCGTCGAGCAGCAGCACTTGGCCCAGCAGGCATTCAGCGGCGGCGGCATCACACGGCGCGGCACCCGAGAGGGCGACGAGTCCGCCAGCGAGGACCACATGGCCATCCGGGCTCCGCGTGAGCGCCATCCCGACGCCACCGTAGATGGTCTTGCCGCCCGCCGTCGCCGGTTTGACCTGTGCCTCGCCGGTGGCGCGATTGAGCACTACCACGTAGCTGGGCGCCTTGGTCGCCGAGAGTGGCGAGAGGAAGGGCATACCGCCCACAACGAGGAACGCGGCCTCGGTACCAGTTTGGCTGAGCAGGGTCACTGCGGGACCCGCCGTCGCGAGCTCTGCGAGCTTGAGGAGGTCCGCGTCGCCCGTGATCTTCAGCTTCTTCGTCTTGATCGCGCCGGCGTCGAGCACCTCTCCCATGTCTTCGATCTTGCCGGAGTTGGCGCCGCCCCAGATGATCACGCGGCCATCATCGAGCGCGACGAGGCCTGGTCTCACGCGTCCGACGGCCATCGCGATCGCGGTCGACGTCCCCGCCGCGCCCGTCGCGACATCGGCCAAACCCGTCAGACGCGTCGCCGCGCTCACGGGGGCACCCGCGGTGTTCATACCGCCAGCGAAGAGGACGTCGGCGCCGACCTTCAGCGCGCTCGCGAGCAGGTTCGCGCCCGCGCCGACGTCGGCGGCGCTGACGACAGAGATCTTAGGCTGACCACCCGCATCGAGGCGGACGTCGATGATCTCAGCTGCGTCTGAGGGCAGCGTTTTGGCGATGTCGTTGGGGACGAGCACGGACGTCGCGACCCCGGATTTGCTGCTCAGCGCGTTGACGCTGGTCACGCCGCCGACGACGAGCACGTGGTGGTCGCTCACGGCGATGGCGTTGTGCCAGACACGCGCTTCACGCATGAGCGGTCCGCGCCTGAAATGTCCGGTGTGGTGGTCGTATCGCGCCGTCTCGCGGGTGGCGACGCCGGGCTGTTTCTCGGAGGTCCACTCCCCGATGCCGCCGGTGATCAGGACATCTCCAGACGCCATGGCCGCGGCGGCGGCGAGGGCCGCGGCCTTGGGCAAGCCGCTGCTGGCATCGGGGACCTTGCCCGCTGCCTGCGCGCCGCTGCCGTCGTCGAGGCCGTCATCGCCCGTGCAGGCGACCTTGTCGACCGGCAGCAAGAAGGCGCGGAGGGTCGTCTCCTGTTGGCTCTCGACCCGAGCGTCGTTGCTCTGGCCTGCGAACCGAACCGCGCCGGTCGCGTCGCATCCGTAGACCTCCACGTCGAGGTCTTCGGTGATTGGGATGCCCTTAACGAGCCAAGATCCGGCCTGTACGACCGACGCGCGACTCGCTCGAACCGTGCGCGGCTCAAGCCCGGCCGCCTTCAACACCACGACAAGCGTGTCGATGCTCTCCGGAACCGTGTTTGTCCCGTTGCTCGTCGGCTGGCAACCGCCATCCATCGCCGCAAAACGCAGCGTCAGGCCCGGCGCGGCTGGTGCGTCGGCCACGGCGCACCCCGCGAGGAGGCCAGCGATGCTCCAACTGAGCGCGCGCGACACCACGCGGTCGCGAAGGCTGCTCGTTGTAGAAAGGTCGCGCGTCATCATAATCGGGCTCCAGGTGCTTGCGGCCGTCAGAATAGGGGTCCTGAGCCGACCTCGCAATGAACTCACCGAACCTCGCTCTCTCGACGTCGCAGCAGCGGCCTCGATCATCGTTTCGTCCATGACGGTAGACCAGGCAGTCTCGCGAACACC
>CALENB010000175.1 GCA_937910235.1 uncultured Myxococcales bacterium
CGCGGAACGGCACCTTCTCGGGGCGGTCGCAGGCCATCTTCACGACCTCACAGCGTGCTTGGGATGGGATCGTCGCCGGGCGGCCACTGCGATGGCGGTCCTTGAGACCATCGAAACGCCATCGGTCGAAGCGCTCCCGCCAGTTCCGAACGGTGCGGCTGGAGGCGCCCACCCGCCGCGCGACGTCTTCGTTGTTGAGACCGTCGGCGGCGAGCAGGATCATGCGAGCTCGCTACACCTCGCGCCGTGGCGCTCGCGGCCTTCTCACGCAGCGCATCGCGCTCGGCGGTCGCCAGGGTAATCGGCCTTGCTTGAGGGCCGGGAGAACGTCTGGAGTTGGTTTGTCGCGTCCTCATGGGGGTGAGGATCGCACGTAGGATCGAAATGTCGATCCGGCGATAGAACCCGGAAGGGACTTCGGGCGGGAACTACTAAGCATCATCGTCCAGGAGCGCCCCGTGCAACAAATCAACCTGTCGGCCCACCGAGGTCTCGAACAACGTCGTCGATGACGCGTGATCCGGCATGAGCCGCACCCCGGCGATCCGAAAAGCGACGGGCGCCTGCGACGCGTCGGCGCGCGACTGAATGGCACGCTCGAGCCGCGCGATGAGCGTGTCCACCTCGGTTGCCGCGCGCTCCACACCGACTGTGATAAACGTGCGGTCGTCCCAAGTTCCATGCTGGTCCGTGCCACGAAACGTCGACTGTAGCAGCTCAGCGGTCTGCTCGGTGATCCTGGGCGCGTCACGAACGGCATACAGGAGGATAACGTGAACGCCACGTCGATCCGCGGCCGCGCTCCGCCACATGGCGGGGAGGGCGGACAATAGACCGCTGCGTGTCAGGAAACCGGTCCGCGAGTCCACAATCCTGTGGGTCGTCAGCTCTCGGCTCATGGCGAGCAACGCGCGCTTGGCCTCAACTTGAACGGTGTCCTTGAATTTCACCTTCTTTGTGGTCGGACGGCGCCTGCGTTTGCTGTCACGCAGATACCATGTCTCCAATTGCCCCTTTCCACGGACCGCGAGGGGCCCGCGGGACTCGAAGACGAACCGTGATCCGAGGCCAGCGGCGACAGCTCCAGTCACCTGAATCGCGTTCGCCTCCGCGGTTGACTCCATCCGGCTCGCGATGTTGACGGTGTCGCCCCAGAGGTCGTACACCGGTCGCCGACGACCGATCACGCCCGCGATAACTGGCCCAATGTGAATCCCAATGCGCAAGTCGAAGCGCGTACCATCCGCGCTTCGATGCGCTTGTGTCGTCTTGAGCATCGCCAGCGCGAGCTCCGCCACCGAGGCGTTGCCGTCTGGGTCCGAGGCCCGCAGCCCGCCGGCGGCCATGTAGCCATCGCCAAGCGTTTTGATCTTCTCCACCCCATACGAGGCGCACAGGTCATCAAAGCTGCCGAACAACCCATCGAGCATCTGCACCACCTCGGTCGCGCTGTGGCTCGAAGAATACGCGGTAAAACCAACGAGATCGGCAAATAGCACGGTGACATTGTCGTGGTGATCGGCGATGAGCGTCTCTTCCCGCATCATGCGAGTGGCGATATGCGCCGGCAAGACGTCGAACAGCAGCATCTCGGCGCGACGCTTCTCAAACTCCGCCAGCCGCGCGTAGTCACGCTCGCGACTTCGCAAGGTGTTCTTGGCGACGCTGGACCGAACACGCGCGAGCAACAGCACAGGGTTGACGGGCTTGGACAAAAAATCGTCGGCGCCCGCCTCAATGCAGCGTACGGCGGTCATCTCATCGATGTCCGCCGACACCACGAGCACGGGCAAGTGACTGAGTCGCTGATTTTCCTTGATGTCCGCCAGCAGCGTCATGCCGTCGCGGCCAGGCAACCCCACGTCTGTCACCACCACGTCAAACGGTTCAGCGCCGTCCTCCTCGACCGCAAGGAGGCGTATCAGCGCTGACTCCGCGGAGGTCTCCCACACCACGTGGTAGTCTGCAGCGCGCAGACGGTGCGTCAAGACGAGCGCCTGGGTGCGACTGTCTTCGACAAGCAATACATGACCGGCGATGGCTAGACTCATTGCGTCTGTACCTCCAATCGTGCGCTTCCGCTTCGACGACGGTGTTTGGCGACGTACATTTTCTCATCCGCCTGTTGTAGTAGCGTGGTGGGATCGATCTCCGAGTTTGGCTGCTGCATCGCGATGCCAACGCTCGCAGCCGCCGTCCACTGTGAGGCTGGGCTCGTCGCGCCGAGCCCCAGCGCGGCGCCCAGCTTGTCGACGACCACCTCTGCTCCATGGATGTCCGTATCGTAGAGCAGGAGTTGCGTGAGGCCGTCCTCGACGATCAGCACGAGAGGCGCCTCTTCCTCGCCCGTGCCGGCCGTCGCTCGTCGATGCGAGGCGAGTTGTGCGTGATGCTCAGACATGGGTAGCGAGCTCCTTCAGTACGTCGACAAGGCCAGATGGAGACAGCACCGCCTCGGCTGCGTCGGCGTCGACGGCCGCTTGCGGCATCCCGTTGATGACACAGGACTCGGGCGACTGCGCGACGGTTCGAGCCCCCACGGCCCGTAGCGCCAACAAACCCAGCGCCCCGTCACGTCCCATTCCGGTCAGCACAATCCCGAACGCGCGTCGGTCGAAGCTGCGCGCGACGGACGCAAGCAACGCATCTACGCTTGGACATGGCCAGAAGGCATCGGCCGGCTCCAGATGCACACGATCATCGGCCCCAAGGACCATGTGGCGGTCGCCTGGGGACACCAACACGACACCGGGCAGAAGGTCATCTCCTTCGCTGCCGACGCGCACCGCATGTTTAGTGCCATTCAGCCACGCCGCGTAGCCTTCTGCGAAGCCCGCCATGATGTGCTGCGTAATCAGAATCGGGAGCGGGAATGGCGCGGGGATCGCGGACAGGATGGCCTGAATCGTGGCTGGACCACCGGTCGACGCCCCGATCGCGACGACCACTGGCGCGGCTCGCCCGGCGGCCAGCAAGGGACTAGGCGACGTGAGGTCGTCATCCAACCCTGCGATGAACTGCCTCGGCGTGGTATGGATCCGGCGCGTGAGCTTCCGGCGGCCGCCCATCGCCGCTATCAAACCGCGGATGCTGCAAAGCAGGCGCCCTCGAAAGTCGGCGACGTCGGCCGCCGCGACGCCCTCCGGTTTTCGTAACGCGTCGAGCGCGCCGAGGCGCAACGCCTCAAACGTCAGCTTGCACTGGCTCGTCTGCAACAGGCCACTGAGCACAATAATCGGGCACGGCGCCTCCGCCATGATGTCTTGGATCGCGTGAAGACCGCTCTGGCCGGGCAGCTGCAGGTCCATGAGAATGACGTCAGGCCGCAGCGCGATCGCCTGCGCCACGGCGTCGATTCCGTCAGCTGAGGTCCCGACCACCTCGATGCCTTCGGCGTCTCGCAGCACCGCCTGCAGGTAAAGCCTGACTACACGGCTGTCTTCTACGATGAGGATTCGAATCATGCGACCGTTTCCCCGGCGATAGGTCCGGCGAAACGATTGATCACGCCGAGGAACGACTCGGCCTCAAAATCGCCCTTGACGATGTAGCCGTCAGCGCCCGCGGCGGCGCCGCGCTCTCGGTCTTTGTCGCCGCCGAGCGACGTCACCAAGATGACCGGCACCTCGGCGCGGCCGCTGGCGCGAATATGCTCGCAGAGGGCAAACCCATCCATGCGCGGCATCTGCACGTCAGAGACGACGACATCGATGTGTTCGAGGCGGCAAAACATCTCCCACCCATCCTGGCCGTCCGTGGCCGTATGCACCTCATATCCGGCGCCGACGAGCAGGTTGCGCTGCAAAGTTCGCATGGTCAGCGCGTCATCAACGACGAGCACCACGGGTCGCTTGTAAGACGTCTCATCGACTGGTGCGCGGCCTGGCTTGGGCGTCATCGCGCTGGCGCGGTCGATCAGCACTGGCACTTCGAGTACCGGGATGAGCGTGCCGTCGGGTGAGACCGCGCATCCCGAAAATGTACGGACGTCGGCGAACTGCGCGCCCAGCGGTTTGGTCACGAGCGGCAGATCACGCAACACGTCATCCACCAGCACGGCCACGCGGCGTCCACCGGCGTGCAGGAGCAACGTGACGGGTCGTCCTGTCGTATCCAATGACCTGCCAGCCCCTGCAGCGATCAGCGTCATGATGTCGAACAAGGGCACCGAGCCACCCGAAAGCTCCACGCAGCGGACGCCTCCGACGAAAATCGCCGCGCCGGCTTCCAGGCGAAAGACGCGCTGCACGGCCAACATCGGCAAGGCGAGCGTATGGCCAGCCGCGGTGACAATGATCCCTTGGGCGCGGGAGATCCGCACGGGTACGTGGATGATGAAGGTCGTGCCCTGACCCACGGTCGTCGTGACCTCCAGGGTTCCGCCGAGCTCCGTGACGGACTGGCTGACCGCGCTCATGCCAACGCCGCGGCCGGCGAGGTTGCCGGCGGTCTTCGCGGTGGACACCCCAACGAGGCACATCAGGTCAAGCAGGCTGACCTCTCCGTCGAGCTGCACCGCCGCGTCCCGCTGCGCTTGCTGCGCTAGCGCGGCGCGGTCGACGCCGCGACCATCGTCAGAGACTTCGATGCGGATGCGGTCGCCGTCGCGATGGCCAACGCAGCGAATGGTGCCGTGCCGCGATTTTCCCATTGCGACGCGGTCTGCGGCGGGTTCGATGCCGTGGGCAATGGCGTTGCGCAGCAAGTGCAGCATCGGTTCGCGCAGCTTAGCGAGCACCGCACGACCCAGCTCAACCGACGTCGCCTCCGCCTCGAACTTCACATCGCGCGCTGCGCTCCGCGCCGCCGTGCGCACCGCTGTCGAAAACGTCTGCAGCCATGGATTCAACGGCGCCATCGATAGGTCTCGAATCGTGTCGTCGATCTGCTCAAGCGCGAGACTGCTCTGCTGCGCAAGCTTTCTGAGGCGCGCGGTCAACTGAAATACGTCGCGTTCGACGCCGCCAATCAAGCCGCGAACGACGCTCCTCGCGGTGCCACGCTCAGCTTGGCGAGACGCGCCATGTCAGCGTTGAGCTGCGTCGCCATGGCCGAGAGGTCGTGCATCCGCAGGTTTTCAATCGTCAAGTCTGCGACCTCAGAGTGCAGCGCCTCCAAGCGGCCGGCGTCAATACGCACGGCCTGCCGGGCTGATCCTCCGCTGACTACGCCAGTTGGGCTCTGCGGCGATGTTGGAGGTGAAGGCGGCGGCGAGTCTGCGTCACCAACACCCGTCTGCGCCGTGACCGGACCAGCCGCGGCCGATCGCCCAGCGTTGTCCAACACACCAGCGGGTCGCCGCTGACCCAAGTCGCTTGTCCGTACCCAATCGGCCAAAGAGCCGTCCGCCCGAATGGCGCTGGCTTGAGCGCCGCCTCGTTCGTCCAAGTCAGCATGGGTTGGCGCGGCTCTGTCGCCGTCGCCGGACGCGCGCGGCTCAATCTCTAGGTCGACGTCGGCCACTGCAATTGGGGCCACAGGGGTGGCCCGTAGCGTACGCGCGAGCGCCTCGGTCACGTCCGGCGTCACCTTGCCGCCTGCCTCCGCCAGCGCGGACAAGAGCCCCTGCATCTCATCGATCTTCGTCGCGCTCAAAGAGCCGGGGCGGGGCGAATCCAGCAGCATGTCTTCGAGGGCGTGGCAGATATCGGCCACATCCGAGAGTCCAACCGCCCCAGCTGATCCCTTCAGGGTGTGCATATCGCGGCGCATGCGCAGGATGGTCTCATGCCAATCCTGTCCCTCACGGTGGTCGAGGTGGCTCACCGCCTGCAGGAGGTCAGCGAGCAGGTCGCGGCTCTCCTCCGCGTAGGCTTCGAGGAGCAGCTCCTCAAGGGACAGACTCATCGCACGCCACCGCTGACACCGCGCGACTCGTCGTCGCCCCGGAAGGTGTTGATGAAGTCGTTCATGGCCTGGGCCACCTCCGCCAATCCGCGCGCGGCGTCTTCAGTCTCGCGTAGGGCGCTGGCGGTCTGGGCCGTCCCGGCCTCAATCCCAGCCATCGCGTCGGCGATCTCGGCCACGGCGGTGCCCTGCTGCCGTGACGACTCAGCGATCCGGCGCGCGCCGTCGGTCGACGCAGCGACCACAGTCGTGAGGGCCTCAATCGTGGCGCCAGCCCGTTGCGCCAGCGCAGAGCCCTCGTCCGCCCGCGCCGCCCCGTCTTGAGTCGCGGCGATGGCAGCCCGGGCGCTGGTATGAATCTCCTCAAGCAGCTGCCGCACACGGCGTGTGGCCGTGCGGCTCTGGTCGGCGAGGTTGCGAATCTCACCAGCGACCACCGCGAAGCCACGGCCGTGACTGCCGGCGCGCGCTGCCTCGATGGCGGCGTTGAGCGCGAGCAGCTTGCTCTGATCGGCGATCTCGTTGACCGAGTCGATGATCTCGCCGACCTCCTGCATGCGCTCCTCAAGCGCGCCCATTCGGTCCTCGATGAGCGCCACCTGCTCCTGCATGGCGGTCATCGCCTTGAGGGCCTGGTCCACCGCCTCGAGACCTTGACCCGACGCTGCCACGGCCTCTTCCGTCTTGGCCATCACCCCCTCAGCCACATCGCGTGACTCCAGCGCGCTCTGCCGCACCTCCACCGTCGTCGTCGCGAGTTGGCTGGCGGTGGCGGCCTGTTGAGAGGTGGTCGACGCAAGCTCCGCAGCGACGGAGACGATGCGGTTGATCGAGTCGTTGAGCTTGTGCGAAAAGCCCGAAATCTCGGTCGTAAAGAGCTGTTCAAGGCCCTGCATCTGACCGACCAGCGCGCCGACGTAGGTGTCGATGGCGAAGCTCATGTCGAGGAAGATGACCTTCAACAGGCTACGCATTTGATCGGACTTCTCATCTGGCATCAGCCGCTTCATCACCTCATCCACGTAGGCCAAGTACGCGCCGATGTACCACTCTGGGCCGAGACCGATGCGATGATGGGTCCGTCCAATGCGAAGCCGAACCGCCATGTACTCATCGTCGTAGACGCCGTCGAGCATCTCCCGAAAATACGCGCTCTGGGTGCGACGCAGGCGGGCGATCGTCTCGTCGTCGCCGAGGATCTTCAGCGTCGCCGGGTGGTCCATCAAGTGGCCGTAGAAGGACGCGACGACATCTTCAAGGTTGGCGTCTGCGAACGCCCGCAACGTCCTCACGCGCTCAGAGTCTTCCTCGGTGATGCGGAAGAAACGCTTGCGGGCTTGAATGTCGTAGTCGGTCTCATTGCTCATGTTGGTCTCCAGAAGGTACAGGTACAGATGAGTGTCGAATTGGGGCTAGAAACACGTGGCGCTAGGCGCAAAAAAACGCTGGTGAGGCGCGAAGCGAGGCGAGCCGTAGCCACAGCACACGCTGCCGCACGCCTCGCAGCGCCGCGGCAGGCAGGCTGCTCGACACGGGCGCTGGGTCCCAACTCTCGCCTGCTTCGGCGCTGACCTGGGTCACTGAGTCCGCGAGCAAGGCCATGTCGCCGCACGCGTCGGCGCCCACGAGCAGCCAGAGTTCGGGTGGCAGGTCGGCGGCGAGTCCCATGGCGAACGCGAGGTCGTGCACGCCAATGACGCGGCCACCAATACTGACCACGCCCCGCACAACCCCGGAGACGCCTGGGATAATGGTCAACGACGAGACCCGCCGGATCGTGGTGAGTTCGGAGATAGACACCGCAAAGCTTGAGCCGGCGCGTGTGAAATGGACCAGTGACTCGACCTCAGCATCGCCACGCGCATTGGGTCGCCCGTACCGATCCGCTCGACGCTGCAACAGCGTCGCGACAGCGTCCCTTCGGTCGCTCGGCGCGACCGGTTTCGACCATGGCTCATGTGGAGATTCGACCATGTAACACCTGCGCTAGCTGGGACACGGCCAGCCCTTCTGAGTATTTGAGGAGTTGATCGTCGGCGAGGTCCGCGAGCAGGGACTGCGCCCACCGGTAGCGCACCTGCGCCTGCTTGCGATGGCCGACTGCCTCTAGGGCGTTGCCGAGCACAAAGACAACAAAAGGCGCTTGTTCGTCGAGAAACGCGGCGGCGCGAGCAGCCTCGACGGCTCGCGCTGTGTCGCCCAATTCGCCGGCCACCAACGCCTGCAGAACGAGGGCATCGACGCCCAGCTTGGTCCGTCCAGAGAGCTGTTCGAGGGCGCGCGCCGCAGCTGTGAGGTCGTGTTGCTGAACAAATACACGAGCCAAGGTCAAGTCTGGATCCTCTTCGGGCGGCGCTTCTGGGAGGGCGTCGCCGAGAGCTGGCGCACACCCGCGAAGTGCCGGCGGCAATGGCCCGCCGCTCCAGAAACGACCGGTCGTCAGCGCGCCAGCCTCGCGCAGGGCCCTGCGGTCCGGCACAAACGGTTCGGGAGGCCGCGCGGGTGCGACCGCCTCCTGGGGCGAGGCGGCATGCACGACATGAATGCCATGTTGCCAAGACTGTACCAGCTCCGACCCGGTCGGCGGCGAGGGATCCGTGGGAGCGGTGAGGATGACACCACCCTTCGCCAGACCCTGCGCCAGGTTCCGCCAAGCGGTGACGAGCGCCTCGGCGTGGAAGTAGATCAGCATGTTTCGGCACAGAATGAGGTCCCAGTGTCCAGCGCCGGGCAGCGGGTGCATCATGTTGTGTTCACGAAACTCGACCGCGTCGCGAACGTGTGGCGCGACCTCGATTGCCGTGCCCGTGTCCCGCAACCAGTGGCCCTCACTAGCGATGTCCACCCCGCGCATGGACCAAAGGCCATAACGGCCGCGGCGCGCCACCTCAAGGCCGCGGTGGCTAATGTCGATCCCGACCACGCGCAGCTCCCAGCCAGGCGGCATCAGCGGCCCCAGCCTAGCCACGACGCTGTAGGGCTCCTCTCCCGACGCGCAAGGCGCGCTGAGGATGCGCATCACCCTGTCGGGGGCTGCATCGCGGCGTCGGGCGCGCAGGCGCTCGGGCAGCCAGTGGCGCGTCAGCCACTCGAAGTGACTAGCGTGACGCAGAAACATCGTCTCACCGACCGTCGCAGCGGCCACCGCAGCGCGACCAATGTTCATCTGGTCTGTGCTCCGAAGCGCATCATCCAGCCTTCGCAGCCAACTCGGGTGGAGTCTATCGCCGTCGAGCCCGACGGTGGCCGAGATCCATTGCCTGAGGTCGTCAGGATGGGCCGCAGCTGGAGGCTCGGGCCGCAACAGGCTCACGATGCTACCGACGCCTGCTGTGGGTGCAGCGGCAACATCCATCGGTCCAACGTGAGGCGACGCAGGTGCGTGCCTTCGTAAAGGACGCCTTCTACGAGACGGCCCGCGCCATCGGTGTGCAGAGAGACCTTGTCGGCGTCAACCGTGACCAGATCGAGCACTTCGAGCACGGCGACACCGAGCCATTTTGCGCCGGCATGCAGGATGACGATGTGCGCATCGACCAGCGCGACGGGATCGTCTGTGCCGGCGCAGCTGAACAGTCCGATCGGGCGGCCACGGTACGCCGCCGCGCCGAGGTAGCCGCGACCGCGCTCATCTGGCAGCCGATGGGTCGTGATCATCGGAATAATCTCAACGACATCACTCAGATCGAACAGCGCGATTTCGCCCGAACAACGCGCTCGGACGAAACGTCTCGGCTCCGCCCCGCCAAAGGATCCGTCGGCGTCGGAGTCGCCTGCAGCAGACGGGGCTGACTCGCCGTGGGGCGCGACTGGTTCCGTCATGACGGTCTCCCCATGTTTGTGTCGGGAAGCGCCTCGCGCACCGCGGCGGCCAGCTCCGCCCGGCCAAAAGGTTTGGTCAGCTGCTTCGTGGTCGTGCGCAGATCAGGCGCGGCGGGTCGATCTTCCATGAAGCCGGACATGAGGAGCACCGGCAGGTCCGGAAAGACGGCGCGAAAGCGGTGCGCGACCTCATGGCCATTCACACGCGGCATGCGCACGTCGGTCAGCAGCAGGTCCGGCGGCGCCGACAGCGACTCCAGCAGCGCCAACGCCTCCTCGCCACCATCCACGACCGTCAATCGGTAACCAAGGCGCAACAGGACTCGCGTCGTCACGGCGCGAACGGCTGGATCGTTCTCAACCAACAGAATGTGCTCGTCGCCGCCGGTGGCCGAGTCGGCCTGCGCGACGGTCGCCGAATCTGGCGATAGCGCGTCGGCTATGGGCAACCAAACATGCGCAGCCGTGCCCCCGGTCGCGACGCGATCCAGCCAGATGAACCCGTTCGCCTGCCTGACAATCCCATAGCAGATGGAGAGACCCAAGCCAGTGCCACGACCGACCTCTTTGGTGGTGTAGAAGGGCTCGAAGATGTGTGCTGCCGCCGTCTCGTCAATCCCCTGGCCCTGGTCGACCAAAGTCATCGTCGCGTAGCGCCCCGGCGGCACCACGCCTGTGGTCATGGCCATAGGCCGTTCGAGGTCATGGGTGCGCGTCGAGAGTCTTATCACGCCCCCGTTTGGCATCGCGTCCCGCGCGTTAACAGCGAGATTCAACAGCACCTGACCAAGCTGACTGGAGTCGACTTCGACCACGGCGTCGCCATCCGCGACATCGACCTCAAGCGAGACTTCATCCCCGAGCACACGCTCCAGAATGCGCACAGAAGGTGTGATGACCTCCGCCAGCGGCTGCGTCGTGGCATCGCTCGCCTGCTTGCGCGAGAAGGCCAAGAGTTGGCTCGTCAGCGTCGCTGCGCGTTTCGCCGCCTCCAAGATATCGCGCAGATCTTCGGCAATGGCGCCACCACATGCGGTACATTCACCGCTCTCCTCGAGGGCGATCTCGGCGCAGCCCGCCACGATGGTCATGAGGTTGTTGAAGTCGTGCGCGATCCCGCCGGAGAGCCGACCGATCGCATCCATGCGCTGGGCGTGGCGAAGCTGCTCGTTGCTCGCCTGCAGGGCGTCGTCTGCGCGGGCCCGAGCGGCGGCAGACAGCAGCATCTGGCCAGCCAGCGTGACCATGCCGGGCTGCTCTAGTCCCAACAGTCCGCCTGAGCTACTGGCGAGGCTGGCAACAAAGAGCCGCCCAACACCGGCCTCCCCGGCCGGCATCGCGCCGATCACGGCCTCTCCGAGCCCAAGTTTGCGCCACGTCATGCGATCCTGGCTCGCGCCCTCCGGCAGAGGTTGGGCGGCGTCGACCCGGAGCTCACGCGTCACCGAAGCCTCGGAGCAGAGCCACGGAAAGGCCTCAGACAGGAAGCGGTCATCGTCGCATTGAGCGAGGTCGGGATCGCAGATCCACCCGCCAACACACTGCGGCTTGCCGTCCGTCACGCGACTCAGGACGATGAGGTCGCCACCCAGAAATTGCGCGACGCGTCGCAGCGCGCTGTTGATCAGCGTGCGGGTCGGGACATGCGCCGGTCCGACGAACTCGGACGACAGGTCGGTGATCAAGCGCTCGAACTCCAGCCGCCGCTGCAAAGCCGCCTGCTGCAGTTGTCGCTCAGTGATGTCGCGGACCGTCGCGAAGACCTCGGCGGGCGCGCACCGGACGACGCGCGCCTCGAAGTGTCGCGGGCCGCCGGGCAGCGCAAGCGCATACTCGAAGGTCTGCAGCTCTCCAGTCGCCAGCGCGCTTGTGATTGCCGTCGTCGCTGGCTCGTGGACGGCGGCCGGCAAGAGGCGCGCGATCGGACGACCGACCGCCTGCTCGCGGGCAATGGCGAACGGGCTCGCCTCCGACCCGCGGCAGTCCAGCACCTCTCCGTCCGCAGCGAGACGAAACTAAAAGTGGATCAACAGACACGCGCACCGCGAACGAGTCCACCACAG